>NZ_SGXD01000001.1:900000-1191775 GCF_004216915.1 Motilibacter rhizosphaerae | reverse complement strand
CCGCACCGCCTGCGCCGCAGCACTCCTGCGCTGGCTGCACGCCGTCGTCACCCGCGGCACCGCCTGGGACCCGACCATCGCCAGCGGAGGCCTGCCCGCCACCACACCAGCCGCCGCCTGACACCCCCCAGCACCGCTGACGCGGCGCCACCAAGCCCGGCCGGGACAAGCTCGAACGCCCCTCGAGGACCACCTCGCGCATGAGCATGAGCAGTCCCGCCCGCCTCCTCCCCCAAGCTCGATTCACGCTGCCGGGAACAACCCGATTCCGCTAGGCAGAGCACGAGGAGACGGACGGACACCCGCCCCCCAGGCTTGACGCGAACCGCGTTACGTTGCTCATGCCGCCCTGCGCACCGCCCTCAGAGGATGAGAAGCCCTCGGGCTACAGGGGTTTCACTCCTCAGGGGGCCGGCCGCTCTGTGTCTGCCAAGAAGGTTGGGCGCGCGACCGCGGCCTTGAAGCGCTCGCCGTCCCAGGCGTCGGCAGTGCAGGGTCCCTGCCCGCCTCGCCCTCGGGAGGCCGTCCTCATGCTCGTAGACGTCTTAATCACCGGTCAGTTCGCGGATGAGTCTCGGGCTGATGCTGACCAATGCTGCTCCTCGGGGCGGACCGGTCGGCGGGATCCTCACCGGCGTACCAGCTCTCGAGCAGCTGCAGCCTCTCCCGCGTCGGCTCGTCGGCGGGGTAGTAGACGAACAGGCTGACGGTCGACGAGTCCGGCAGGGCGAGGGCCTCGAAGCCGAGGTCCAGTTCACCGACGACGCGGTGGCGCAGCGTCTTGCGCCCGGTGCGGTGGTACTTCACCTCGTACGCGGCCCAGCGCCGCGAGAAGTCCGCGCTCCCGGTGGCGAGCTCACCGACCAGCGTGGTGAGGCGCCGGTCGGAGGGGTTGGCGCCGACGTAGCCGCGGAGCACCGCGACGACGTCGTCGGCGGTCTTCGCCCAGTCGGCGTAGAACTCGCGGGCGGCGGGGTCGAGGAAGGTGAAGCGGGCGTTGTTGCCCTTCGCGATGGCGCTGCTCAGCAGGTCGTCGTACAGCGCCCGGGCCAGCTGGTTCGTCGCGACGATGTCGAACCGGTGGTCGCGTGCCCATGCCGGCAGTCCCTGCATCGCGTCGATGACCGTCTGCAGCCCTGGACGGAGCGCAGCAGGGGCACTGCTCACCGCACGACGCGGAGCACCAGCGGCACGGGCGAGGTCACGCAGGTGCGACAGCTCCGCCTCGTCCAGCTGCAGAGCGGCCGCGAGCGCCACGAGCACCTCGTCGGAGACCCCGGAGAGGTTGCCACGCTCGATGCGGACGTACCAGTCCACCGAGATGCTGGCCAGGACGGCGACCTCCTCACGCCGGAGCCCCGGCACCCGCCTGCCGGTCCCGGCACCGAGACCCGCCTGCTCCGGCGTGATCCTCGCCCTGCGGCTGCGCAGGAACTCCGAGATCTCGTTCCGCAGGTCCATGCGCCGCACCATACGCGCAGGCAGCAGCCCCTGGGAGGTAGTGCCGGTCCCCCGATCAGCAGCCACTTCCTCGTGCCGCGGGGTAGGCGTCCACTGGACCCATGGAGACGATCACCCTCAACAACGGCGTCACGCTCCCTGCTCTGGGCCTGGGGGTCTACCAGAGCCCTCCCGAGGAGACCGCCGCTGCGGTCGCCACCGCCCTCGAGGTGGGCTACCGCCACGTCGACACGGCAGCGGCCTACTTTAACGAGAAGGAGGTCGGGGACGGTCTGCGTCGGGCCGGGCTGCCCCGGGAGCAGGTGTTCGTGGAGACGAAGGTCTTCCCGAGCGACTACGGCTTCGAAGAGACCCTGCACGCGTTCGAGAAGTCCACCCGCAAGCTCGGCGTCGACCAGCTCGACCTGCTCATCCTCCACCAGCCGCGCCCGAGCCTGTTCGAGCGCACGGTCGCTGCGTACCGGGCGCTCGAGAAGCTGCTGGCTGACGGCTCGGTCCGCGCGATCGGGGTCAGCAACTTCATGCCCCACCACCTCGAGCGCCTGCTGGACGAGGTGGACGTCGTGCCTGCCGTCAACCAGGTCGAGCTGCACCCGTACTTCCAGCAGCCCGCGGTGCAGGCGGCCGACCGCGCGCGAGGGATCCTCACCCAGGCCTGGTCGCCGATCGGCGGCATCACGTTCTACCCGGGGCCGTGGCGCGAGGACCGCAGGAACGTCATGCAGGACCCCGCGATCGCGAAGATCGCCCACGAGCACGGCAAGTCACCGGCCCAGGTGATGCTGCGGTGGGGGATCCAGCAGGGCCGGTCGGTCATCCCGAAGTCGACGAACCCCGCCCGCATCACCGAGAACCTCGACGTCTTCGACTTCGAGCTCGACGCGGACGAGATGCGCAGCATCGATGCCCTCGAGACCGGTCTGCGCACCGGACCTGACCCGGACGAGCCGCGCGGCGACTTCTACGACCGCCCGATCCCCGAGGCCTGAGGAGCTCCACCTGCCTCCGGCAGAACAGGCGCTCAGCCGGGCGCCGCCGCCCGGCTGCCCTCAGCGGGGAGCGAGCAGCCAGTCGAGGGCGACCGGCAGGGCGCGCAGGACCGAGACGTGCCCGTCGCGCGGGCGCAGCCACAGCTCGCCGAGGTCCAGCTCGGCGAGCTGCGCCGGCGCGTGCGCCGGAGGGATGACCCGGTCCTCGCCGCCCTGCACCAGCAGCACCGGCGCCTGCACCTGGCGCAGCTCGAAGCCCCAGGGCTGCGTGAAGGCGACGTCGTCGTCCGTGGCGCCGTCCGCGCCCTCCCGCCCGGCGGCCTGGGCGTCCTGGCCGAGCGGGGCCCACTCGCCGTCGAGCGCCGCCCAGTCGCGCTCGCCGAACTGCGCCGGGTCGAACTCCGCGACCTCCGCGTGGGCCAGCCTCGCCTCCCGGCCCGCGACCGCTGCGCGCAGCCCGCCGGGTGACTGCATGCCGTCCCACCACCAGGGCACGTCGCTGAACGGCGCGACGCCGGCGAAGCACACCACGCCCGTCACCCGCTCACCCAGCAGCGCCGAGCAGGCCAGGGCGTGCGGTCCGCCACCCGAGGCGCCGGCGACGGCGAAGCTCCCCACCGCGTACGCGTCGGCGACGGCGGCGATGTCGCCCGCGACCGACGCGACGTCCCGCCCGGGGCTGAACGTCGACCCGCTGTAGCCGGGACGCGCCACGGACACCCACCGGATGCCGCGGGGGCGTCCGGCATCAAGCAGGGGCTGCAGCAGCGCGCCGGTCTGCGGCGAGCCGTGGTGCCAGACGACGGTCAGGGCGGCGTCGGTGGGGCCGGCGGCGTAGGCCCGCACCACCCGCCCGTCGGGCAGCGGGACGTCGCGCGCGTCGGTCACGGGTCCACGGTATTCGCTGCCGTCCCGGTCGCTCCCGCAGCGATGGAGATCGTTGTCAGCCGCCCGTCGATAACGTTTTCGATCGTTACCCGTTCGTGATCTGCCGTCTCCTTGACCCCGCAACACCACCTCCTTACGTTGGCCACGGGCCCCACCGACATCTCCGGAAAAACCGCCCGGACCACCACGTCCACAAGGAGTCCTCCGTGCTTCGTCGTTCTCTCGCCGCCGCTGCCGTCGGCGTGGGTGCTCTAGTGGCCGGCTCCACCGCCGGCCTGGCACCTGCGACCGCGGCGGCGCCCGCGGTCCAGTCCCACACCCCCCGCGCCAAGGGCTTCCCGGCCGGGTCCCTCGCCGCGCTCGCCGACGGCGTGCGCCTGCGCGTCGGTGCCGCGATCAACACCGACCTGCTCGGCACCGACGCGACCTACACCGCGCTCGCCGGCTCCGAGTTCTCCACGGTCACGCCCGAGAACTCGATGAAGTGGGAGGTCGTCGAGCCGCAGCAGGGCACCTACGACTGGTCCGGCGGCGACAAGCTCGTGGCCTTCGCCCAGGCGCACAACCAGCTCGTGCGCGGCCACAACCTCGTCTGGCACAGCCAGCTGCCGAAGTGGCTCACCCCCGACGGCGTGACCACGACCTTCACGAACGACCAGGTGAAGGCGATCCTCAAGAAGCACGTCATCGACGAGGCCACGCACTTCAAGGGCAAGATCTGGCAGTGGGACGTCGTCAACGAGGCGTTCAACGACGACGGGACCCCCCGCCAGGACATCTGGTACAAGGCGTGGGGCGGGCTCGGCTACATCGCCGACGCCTTCCGCTGGGCGCACCAGGCCGACTCCAAGGCGCTGCTGTTCTACAACGACTACAACATCGAGTACACCGGACCCAAGAGCAACGCGGAGTACGCGTTCATCAAGGGGCTCAAGCAGTCCGGCGTCCCGATCGACGGTGTCGGCTTCCAGACGCACCTCGACACGCAGTACGGCTTCCCGGACCTCAAGAACAACCTGCAGCGCTTCGCCGACCTCGGGCTGAAGGTCGCCGAGACCGAGGTCGACGTACGGACGTTCACCAAGCCCGCGCCCGACGTCAACGTCCCCGCGTCGGGGCTGGCGCAGGCCGCGCAGGAGGCCTACTGGATGAAGACGCTGCAGGCCTGCCTGGCGGTGCGGCCGTGCATCTCCTACACGGCGTGGGGGATCAGCGACAAGAACTCCTGGGTGCCCGGGGTCTTCGCCGGCGAGGGAGCGGCCCTGCTGTGGGACGAGGGCTACCAGCCCAAGCCCCAGTTCACCGACCTCCAGGACCTGCTGGCTCTCTCGCAGGACGGTCGCCGTCACGGCTGAGCGCGCTGGGCTGAGCGCGCTGGACTGAGCGCCGAACCACGCGACCCCGGTCGCAGTCACCTCGACTGCGGCCGGGGTCGCGCTCTGCGCGGGTGACCACTCCCCCGCGCTGGCACGAAAGGGCAACGGCCCTTGCCCCGCGTTGCAGAGCGACTGGAGACTGCGGTTCCGCCTGGGGGGTCACGGACCACGGGGTCCGAGCCGGGCGGGTCCGGGGGGACCGCATGCGCCTGCACCGCCGCCCTGCCGCACGTCTGGCCGCCGCCGCGCTCGTCGCCCTGGTGACCGCGCCGCTCGCCCCCGTCCCTGCCACCGCCGCGGTGAGCCGGCCCGCCCCCCACGCCGAGGCGCTGGTGCTCGACCCGGCCGCCGGCGGGGACACCACGGCTCCGCGTGTAGCCGCGAGCACCCGCGGCGTCTGGCCGGCGGGCACGTACGCCGTGGTCGTCGCCCGCGGCACCTTCGGCCGGTGGGCGGCGGCGAACTGGCGGCGCGGGGTGCGCTGCGGCCACCCGGAGCCCAGCGCCATCTACCCCAGCACCCTGCTGCCGACGGCGGTCTACCACGAGCAGGGCTACGTCGGGCAGGACCCGGAGGTCCTGTTCGCCGAGCCCAACGCCTGCATCGCCAGCGAGGGCGCGCTCCCTCGCCCGGTGGACCACTTCCGCATCGACGCGGGCTCCGGGTCGGTCCACCCCGCGGCCGTCGGCGGCCCGTACACCGCTCCGCGGGCCGACCACACCTACGCGTACGTCGTCCGGGGGCAGGGCGCCCGGCTGCACTTCCGCATCGCCGACGACTTCGCGCTCGACAACTACGGCTTGCTCTCGATCCTCGTGCGCCCAGCGGTGCGCAGCGACTGCGCGGGGGCGGGCTGGCAGGCGTTCGGCGGGGCGTTCGCCGACCGGAACGCCTGCGCCGCAGCGCTTCCGGGCGTGGCCGCTGCTCGACTGCCCGGCCCGACGCTCGTCGTCACCGGCGTCCCGCACGCCGTACGCGCCGGCGCGACCGCGGCCTTCGCCGCGCGGGTCTCCGGAGCAGCCGGGCCCGTCACCACCGCGCGGGTCGCCCTCTGGGTGCAGGCGGTCGGCGGCAGCTGGAGACGAGCGGCGACGCTTCGACCCTCCGCGTCCGGCATCGTCCTCGCCTCCGTGCGCCCACGGGTCTCCGCGCGCTACCAGTTCCGCCTCGTGGGCTCGACGGTGAGCACGAGACCGCTGCTGCTGCAGGTACGCGGCTGACCCGTCCTCTCGGCAGCGGCTCAGCGGCGCAGCTCGAGGAAGGGGTTGCCGGCCGGCGCGAAGCCCAGCGAGCGGTAGAGCCCTTCGCCGCCCTCCGAGGCGTTGAGCCCGTACCGCGTGACCCCGCGCTCCTCGAGCAGGTCGAGCAGCAGGCGCAGGCACCCGCTCGCGATCCCGCGCCGCCGCCAGGCGGGGTCGGTGGCGACGCTGAGGACGTACGCGGCCCTGGGGCGCTCCTGCGACGGGGACGGGAGCAGGTCGTAGACGATCGCCACCGCACCTCCGACGGCCACGGGTCCGGGGGCCTCGGCGAGGACGGCGACGAGGTCGCCTCCGAGGCGCTCGGCGATGGACGCGGTCGCCGCGTCCCGCCACGGGAGGCCGCTGTCCGGGTCCCTGCCCAGCCCCTCGAACATCACCGCCCGCAGGCGGGTGAGCTCTCCCGCGTCAGCGGCGGTCGCCTCACGTACGCGCCACTCCGCCATGGCACGCCACCGTAGCGACCGCCGCCGAGGGCGGTCAGCGGACGACCAGCACGCCCGTCATGTCCGGGTGGAACGCGCAGTGAAAGGCGTAGCGGCCGGGCTTGCGCGGCGCGACGAACGACGCGCTCTTCCCTGCGGCCACGTCGACGGAGAACCGGCCGCGGGCGCCCGAGGTCACCGTGTGCTCGACGATGTCCTTGTTGACCACCCGCACGCGGGCGCCGCGCGCGACGCGCAGGGGGACGCGGAAGCCGAAGTCCGCGATCGTGATCGTCGGCGCCGCGGCGCGCTCGACGGCCCCCGCGGAGGCCGCCACGGGGGACGCGGTCGCGGGCGTCACGGGGAGCACGGCGGCGGCGAGGGGCAGCGCAGCGGCGGCGGCGAGGGCGTACGCGCGGGTGCGGATCATGCACGTCGTTCGGCGCCGGCGGCCGGGCGGACGTGTCTCCTGCCGTGGACGACCGCTCACCGGAGCAACCGGCGCCACAGGGACCGCGGGGCACCGCCGGGGAGGCGGGCGGCGTACCGCCGTGACGGTTCGACCTCGTCGAGCCGCGCGCGCAGCCGCTCGTCCACCCACGGCCCGCCGGTCCAGAGCAGACCGCCGGCGGTCCGCTCCCCGCTGACACCCCGCCCGAGCAGGCCGGTGTAGTCCGGGCCGAACCAGCACCAGCGCGGTGGCGCCGGGGGGAGCCCGAGCCACTCGCCCAGCCCGGCGAGGTACGGCTCGGCGGGCCGGTCGCCCGGCCCCCACAGCTGGCCGCGGTCCAGGGTCTCGCCGCCCTCGACCGACGCGGAGACGTACATCGTCCCAGCGGACGCCAGCGCCAACGCGAACCGGCGCACGCGCTCGTCGTCCGGGTCGAGGACGGCGCTGAGCGAGTGCGCGACGGTCGGGCCGGAGCGCGGAGGGCGGTGCGGACACAGCGAGGCGCTGTAGACCGGCGCCGTCCCCGCCAGGTGCAGGAGCGACTCGGCCTGCTCGGCGGCCCGCCGGAAGCCGTCCTCGCCGTCGCGGTCGAGGCGCCCGCGCAGCGGCTCCACCTCACCGAAGCGCCGCGGCAGCGCCTCGGGCAGGTGCTCGCGCGCCGCCGCGAGCCACCGGTCGGCGATGTCGGACGCGGACGCCGCCCGCTCGTACCACCGCACCACCAGCACGTCCACCTTGCGCTCCGGCATGGGGACTTCCTACCGGTCACACCCGGCCGCTGCCCAGCACTGCGCCCCGGGACGCCGGGCCCCGGGCATGGCGGTGGTTGCGCTGGGTACGACACTGTCCGCTGCCCGCTAGCTGGGCAGCGGAGGACGAGGACCGACGAGCTGGAGGACGGATGAAGATCGGGATCATCGGAGCAGGCAACATCGGCGGCGTGCTCGCCCGGCGGCTGACCGCGCTCGGGCACGAGGTGGCCATCGCGAACTCGCGCGGGCCGGAGACGCTGCAGGACCTGGCCGCCGAGACCGGGGCGCGCGCCGTCCCCGCGAGCGAGGCCGCCCAGGGCGCCGAGATCGTCGTCGTGACGATCCCCCAGCGCAACATCCCGGACCTGCCGCCGAGCGTGCTCGACGGCGCGGCGCCGGACGCGGCGTTCGTCGACACCGGGAACTACTACCCCCGGCAGCGCGACGGCCGGATCGAGGCGCTCGAGGACGGGCTGCCGGAGACCCGGTGGGTCGAGCAGCACCTCGGTCGCCCGCTGGTGAAGGCGTTCAACAACATCTACGCGCAGCACCTGGGCGAGCTCGGCAAGCCCGCGGGTACGCCGGGGCGCGTCGCGCTCCCGGTCGCGGGTGACGACGCGGCGGCCAAGGCCAAGGTGCTCGCGCTCGTCGAGGAGCTCGGCTTCGACGCGATCGACGCCGGCGGCCTCGACGACTCGTGGCGCCAGCAGCCCGGGACGCCGGTCTACGTCACGGACCTCGACGCGGACGGCGTGCGCCAGGGCCTCGCCGCGGCGAGCCGCGAGCGGAGCGCCGACTTCCAGGGGACGGCGTCGAGCCCCGGCACGTTCGAGGACCCCGCCTGACCGGACGGTCGCTGGTGCAGGGCTGAGCGCCCCGCACCAGCGACCGGACCGTGCGGGATCAGCCGAGCCGCAGACCGCGGATCGCGTCGGCGAACCCGTCCAGCGCCTCGCGGTAGAAGCGGGGCCCGTAGGAGACCCGGGCGACACCCAGGTCCTGGAGCGTCCCCAGGGACAGTCGGGGACCGGCGTTCCCGTTGACGGGGCCGGGGATCCCGGCGACGAGCTCGGCGAGGACGCCCGGGTCGCTGACGCCGATGGGGTAGACGCAGTCCGCACCCGCCTCGAGGTAGAGACGGGCTCGCCGCAGCGCCTCCGCGACACGGTCCGTCTCGGGCACGCCGCTGGCCGCGAGGAACACGTCGACCCGCGCGTTGAGGACCACCGGCACTCCGAGAGCACCGGCAGCGCTGCGCACGCGGGCCAACCAGCGCGCGTGCGTCTCGGCGTCCTGGAGGCCGCCCTCCACGTGGTCGGTGTCCTCGATGTTGCAGCCGACCGCACCGGTGTCGAGGAGCCGGTCGACGAACACGGCCGGGTCCATCGCGTACCCCGCCTCCGCGTCCATCGACACCGGGACGGTGACGGCGCGGGCGATGCGCGCAGTGGCCGCGAACATCTCCTCCCACGGCGCACCTTCTCCGTCCTGCAGGCCCAGGACCGCACTGGTGGCGGCACTGCTCGTGGCGACGGCCGGGAAGCCGCCCACCTCGACGACCCGAGCACTCGCCGCGTCCCAGGCGTTGGGCAGGACGAGCAAAGGCCCGTCGTGGAGACCTCTGAACTGCTCCGCCAGACCGGCCAGGCGGTCGGTGTCGCGGCTCGCGGGGCTCACGCGACCTCCTCGAACGACTCGCGCTCGGGACGTACGGCGAGACCGGGGTCGTGCTCACGGGTCGCGCGGGGCAGGAAGAGGGCGACGGGCACGGCGAGCAGCGCGATCGCCGAGCACACCCACCACGCGTCGTGGAACCCCTCGGTCAGGGCGCCGGGGAGGCTCGCGCCCGTGGTGGTCAGGGTCGCGGTGCGGCTCGCGGCGACCGTGCTCGCGACGGCCACCCCGAGGGCGCCGCCGATCTGCTGCGCGGTGTTGAGCAGGCCGGACGCGACGCCCGTCTGGCTCTCCTCGACCCCAGCGAGACCGGCGACGGAGACGGGGATGAAGGCGAAGGCCGTGCCTGCGCCGGTGAGGATGAACGGTCCGGCGAGGTTGCGCCAGAAGCCGCCGTCGGCCGGGGCCTGCGTCGTCCAGGCGATGCCTCCAGCGACCATCGCCATGCCGACTGCCAGGACGCGTCCGGCGCCGACCCGCGTGACGAGGACCTGCGACGCCCCAGCGCACGCGACGGACGTGAGCGAGGCCGCGAGCCAAGCGAGCCCGGTCTGGAGTGCCGAGAGCCGCAGCACCTGCTGCAGGTAGAGCGTGCCGATGAAGAGGAACGCGTAGAAGCTCGCACCGAGGGCGAACCCGACGACGTCGGCCCCCACGACGGAGCGGTTCGCGGCCAGGTCCGACGCCAGCAGGGGTTCGGCCGCCCGGGCCTCGATGACGACGAACGCGACCAGCAGCAGCCCGGAGGCCGCGAGGAGACCGACGGTCCGTAGCGTCCCCCAGCCGTGCTCCGGGGCGGTCGAGATCGCGTACACCAGGAGCAGGAGGGCCGCGGTGACGGCGGCGGCGCCGAGGGCGTCGTACCGGCGCGCCGAGACCTCCTTCCGGGACTCCGGGACCACGCGGAGTGCGGCCGCTGCGGCGGCCAGCCCGATGGGCACGTTGAGCAGGAAGATGTACGCCCAGTCGCCGTAGCGGGTCAGGGCCCCGCCGGCGAGGAGCCCGACCGTAGCGCCGGCGGCGGCCAGCGCGCCCCACACGCCGAGGGCCCGGTTCCGCTCCGCACCCTCCGGGAACAGCCCGAGCACGCTGGAGAGGGCCGCCGGCAGGACCACCGCTGCTCCCGCCCCCTGCACCGCGCGGAAGAGCACCAGGGCCAGCGGGCTCTCGGCCAGAGCGCAGGCCATCGACGCCGCGGTGAAGACCGCCATCCCGGCGACGAACATCCTGCGTCTGCCGAGCAGGTCCGCCGCGCGGCCGCCGAGCAGGAGGAGGCCGCCGAAGGTCAGGCCGTACGCCGTGACGATCCACTGCAGGCCGGACTCGGAGAAGTGCAGGTCGCGACCGATCGTGGGGAGCGCGACGTTGACGATCGTCAGGTCCACGATCGTCATGAAGTAGCCGACGGCGAGCACGCCGAAGGCGCGCCAACGAGAGGCGTTGGTCATGGGAGTTCCTCGTGTCTGGTGGAGGTGTCTCGGAAGGAGGGATGTCGTCGTCCTGGGCCGCGCTGGCCCTCGGCTAGGACGAGGGGTCGCGCCGGATCGTCCGCAGCACCAGCGGTTCGAGCCCGATGTTGGTGATCCGGCGGAGGTGGAGACCGGAGAGCGGGAGCACGGCACCCTCGGCGAAGGTGCTGCACCGGCCGGACAGGCACTCGAGGAGGAGCTGGCCCCGCAGGACGACGACGACGGCGGCGGACCAGTCGGCGGCGGCGCAGGGGATGCTCTCGGCAGCCAGGACCGTCATCGTGGTGCAGGAGCAGCCGGGCAGGGGACGGTCGTGCAACAGCGCGTCCGGGTCCATCACCCGCCGCCGGCGGCGTCGAGCTCGAGGGCGGCAGTCGACCCCGCGGGCAAGGTGACAGCGAGCCCGAACCACGGGGCGACCTCATCGCTGAACCGGGTCAGTCGGACGATGCCGGCCTCGCCGACGGCGACGACCTCGAAGCCGGAGAGGCGCAGGAGGCCCGTGGTCGTGTCGTCGACGTAGATCCCCCACGCCGCGTGGGTGTTCGCCCGGGTCGGGACCAGGAGGGCCGGGCCCCGGCGGCCCGCCGTCACGGCCGTGAGGAACCGGTGCGCGGCGTCGCGCCCGTGGTACTCCCCCGGTGTGGGCGGCATCCTGAGCCGCACGTCCGCGGACATCAGGGCCACCATGGCGTCCACGTCGAGGGAGAGGAAGGCCTCGACGAACGAGTCGACCAGGGCGGCGTCCTCGCGAGAGGGCTGGACAGGCCGTCCCTCCGCTGAAGCCGGACTGCGCTCGAGGCTGGCCCGGGCCCGGTTGAGCGCGTTGTTCACCGTCATGGTCGAGGCCTCGAGCAGCGCTGCTGTCTCCTTCGCGGAGTACCCCAGCACGTCGCGGAGGATCAGCACCGCGCGCTGCTTCGCGGGGAGCCGCTGCAGAGCACTGACGAACGCCAGCGTGATGGTCTCGCGGGACTCGTACTGCGCCTCCGGGCCCGGCTGCTCATCGGGAAGCCCCTCGAGCAGGGCGTCGGGGAAGGGCTGCAGCCACGCCACGTCTCCCTGCCCCGTCGGTGCGGGCACCCCGACGGGCAGCGCCGCGCGAGGGCGTCGGCTCGCCGTCCGCCGGTGGTTCAGGCACCGGTTCGTCGCGATGCTGTAGAGCCAGGTCCGCAGGGACGACCGGGCGCCGTAGCCCGCAAGCCCGGTCCATGCGGCGAGCAGGGTCTCCTGGACGACGTCCTCGGCATCCTCGAGCGACCCGAGCATCCGGTAGCAGTGGACCTGCAGCTCGGTGCGGTGCGGGCCCACGAGGACGTCGAACGCCCGGCGGTCACCGCTCCGAGCGCGCTCCAGCAGCGTCGACACGGGGGCCTCCTCTCCCTGTCGGGGCGCGCCCGGCGGACGGTCCCGCCTGTGCAGACACCGCGAGGAGCCGGAAGTAGTCGCTCGGCAGCGCGCGGGATGCACGTCGAGCAGGCGGCGCTGACCGCGCTGCTCGCCAGGGAGTGGCTGGAGTCAGCCGAGCGCCGGGGAGCTCCCGCCCTCGACCGCCGAGCTGCCGAGCCCCTTGCGGACAGACTCGAGGATCGTCAGCCCCTGGCCGGCGAGGGACGCGACCGCACCGTTGAGCCCCTGCGCGCCGTCGAGGACCGTGACGTTCGCACCGTTGAGCCCGCTCGCCGCCGCGCGCACGAGGTCGGGCAGCTGCGCGATGATCGCCTGGTCGAGGGCGATGCCGTTCTCCGCCGCGGCCGCCTCCGCGGACAGCCGGGTCGCCGCTGCCTGCGCCTCGGCGAGGGTACGGATCCGCTCGGCCTCGGCCTGCGCGGGCTTGATGACCTCGGCGATGAGCTGGGCCTCGCGCAGCTCGGCGTTCTTCTGCGCCACGAGGGCCTGCTCGGCGAGGACCGCCTGCTGCGCCTGGGCGGCGGCGAGCGGGCCCGCCTGCGACGCCTTCTGCTGGGCGATGTCGATCTCCGCCTGGTACTGCGCGCGGGCGACAGCGGTCTGCCGGGCGTACTCGGCCTGGTTGCGGTCGCTCTCCTGGCGCGCCATCGCGCTCGCCTGGTCGGCCGCGGCCTGGGCGATCTGCGCCGCCTGGTTGACGGTCGCCTGGTGCGGCGCAGCGAGGGCCTTGATGTAGCCGCTGCCCTTGTCGTCGATCGACTGGATCTGCAGGCTGTCGACGGCCAGACCGATGCGGGCCATCTCGACCTTGCTGGCATCGAGGACGTTCTCGGCGAGCGTCTGGCGCTCGCGGATGATCGCCTCGACGGTCATGCTGCCGACGATGCTGCGCAGGTGGCCGGCGAAGATCTGCCCGGTCAGCTCGTCCATCTGGTTCTGGTTCGCGAGGAAGCGCTGCGCGGCCGCGGCGATCGAGGCGTTGTCGCTGCCCACCTTGAACGCGATGACCGCGCGAACCGACAGCGTGATCCCCTGCTGGCTCACGCAGTCCTCGACGACCGTCGCCTCGCGCATCGCCAGCGTGAGGAACGAGGTCCGTCGGAACAGCGGCAGCACCCAGGTGCCGTGCCCCACGACGATGCGGAAGGGCAGGCCCCCCTCCCCGGAGTTCCCGCCGGAGATGATCATCGCCTGGTCGGGAGCGGGGACGTGATAGCCGAGCATGGGTCGGTCTACTCCTCTGTCTGCACGCCGTCGTTGGCCCAGGGCAGGACGTCGACGGCACCGTTGTGACGGACGCTGGCCACGAGCGCGCCCTCGCCGCGTGCGATGGGCACGTCGGCGTAGGCGATGAACGTCTCGTAGGCCCCGCGGAACAGCAGCCGGACCTCGCCCGGCTCCGCACCGCCGCGGACGCGTGTGACGACCTCGCCCACGAGGCCGACCAGCGCGCTGTCCCCCACGGGCTCATTCTTACGCCCTCCGCCACGACCCGGCACGGCAGTCCGCTCAGGTCACGGTGGTGCGCGCCGCAAGCGCCGGGTCGGCGTACGCGCGGGTGGCGACGACGTCGGCCAGCTCGCGTGCCGCGCGCAGCACCTGGACGTGGGTGAGCGCCAGCGGCGAGAAGCCGAAGCGGGCGATGTCGGGCTCCCGGAAGTCGCCGATGACGCCGCGCGCGAGCAGCGCCTGCACCACGGCGTACGCGCTGGCGTGGCGCACGCTCACCTGCGACCCGCGCCGCTCGGGCTCCCGCGGGGTCACGGGCTCGAGGTCGGGAGCGAGCTCGGCCAGGCACTCGAGGAAGAAGCCCGTGAGGCTGACGGAGCGGGCGCGCACGTCGACCATGTCGAGCCCGTCGTAGACGTCGAGGGCGGCGTCGAGGGAGAGCAGGCTGAGCATGGCGGGTGTGCCGACGCGGGCGCGCGACACCCCCGGGGCCGGCTCGTACGCGGCCTCGAAGGCGAAGGGGCGGGCGTGGCCGTTCCAGCCCGCGACCGCGCCGCGGAACTGCTCCTGGTGGCGCTGCGCGACGTAGATCCAGGCCGGTGCACCCGGCCCGCCGTTGAGGAACTTGTAGCCGCAGCCGACCGCCAGGTCGGCGCCCCACGCGTCGAGCTCGACGACGAGCGCGCCGGCGGAGTGGCAGAGGTCCCAGAGCACGAGGGCACCAGACTGGTGCAGGGCGTCCGTCAGCGCGGGGGCGTCGAGCCGCTCTCCCGTGCGGAAGTCGACCTCGCAGAGCACGGCGACCGCGACGTCACTGCCGCGGTCCGCGAGGAAGTGCTGCAAATGCGAGGGTTCGACCTGGGCGACCTCGAGACCGAGCAGCTCGGCGACGCTGGCGACGACGTAGAGGTCGGTCGGGAAGGACGCGGGGTCGATGACGACCGTGCGGCGGCCGGGGTTGAGCCTCGCCGCGGCGACGGTCGCCGAGAACAGCTGCTGGGACGTCGAATCTCCCGCGACGACCTGGCCTGGAGCGCCGCCCAGCAGCCGACCGATCCGGTCACCCGCACGGCGCGGCGCCTCCCACCACCCGTGGCGGTTCCAGGAGGTGATGAGGTCGTGGCCCCACTGCTGCTCGACGACGTTCTGCAGGACTGCGGGAACGTGGCGGGGAAGCGGGCCGAGCGAGTTCCCGTCGAGGTAGATCGTGCTGTCCGGCAGGGAGAACTTCGCCGGCTCTCCCGCAAGCGGATCGACCGCGTCGAGACCGGCGGCGCGCTCGTCGAGGCTCATCCGGCGCGGTGCCCCTCCGGCACCTCCTCGCCGGGGGCGACCGGTCCGGGGGGCGTGCCGTCGCCGAAGGGCCTGCCACCGAGGGACTCCCGGCCGTGCGGGGTCAGCCAGCCGCTCAGGTCCGGGCCGAGCGGGACGATCCCGGTCGGGTTGATGTCGCGGTGCACGCAGTAGTAGTGCTGCTTGATGTGGACGAAGTCCACGGTGTCGCCGAAGCCCGGCGTCTGGAAGAGGTCGCGCGCATAGGCCCAGAGTGCCGGCATCTCGTCGAGCTTGTTCCGGTTGCACTTGAAGTGCCCGTGGTAGACGGGGTCGAAGCGGACGAGGGTCGTGAACAGCCGGACGTCGGCCTCGGTGATGGTGTCGCCCACGAGGTAGCGCTGCCCGGACAGCCGCTCCTCCAGCCAGTCCAGCCGGTCGAACAGACGGCGGTAGGCCCGCTCGTACGACTCCTGGGAGCCGGCGAAGCCCGCGCGGTAGACGCCGTTGTTGACGTCACGGAAGACCAGGGACGCGACCTCGTCGATCTCGGCCCGGAGCGGCTCGGGGTAGAGGTCCGGCGCGCCCTCGCGGACGTGCTCGGTCCACTCGGTCTCGAGGTCGAGCGTCATCTGGGCGAAGTCGTTGGTGACGACCGCGCCGTCGCGGGTGTCGACGATCGCGGGGACCGTGATCCCCTTGTCGTAGCCCGGGATGCGGGTGAAGTACGCGTCCTGGAGCCGCTCGATGCCGAGGACGGGGTCGACCCCGCCCGGGTCGAGGTCGAAGGTCCAGGAGCGCGCGTCGTGGGTCGGCCCGGCGATGCCCATCGACAGGACCTGCTCGAGACCGAGCAGCCGGCGGACGACCACGGCCCGGCTCGCCCAGGGGCAGGCACGGCTGACCACCAGGCGGTAACGGCCGGGCTCCACTGCGTAGCCGTCGCGGCCGTCGCGGGTGATCCGCGTCGCGATGTAGCGCTGGTCGCGGGTGTACTCCGTCCCGGGTGTGACGTAGCTGCCCTGCTCGGCCATCCTGCCCTGCCTCCCGACGACGTGCCTGACGCCATGCTCCTCCCCTCTAGCGCGGCGGGCTACCCACAGGTACGTTGCCGACCACCCCATACCTACCGGGAGAGGTCGGATCTTGCGTCACAAAGCGCTTCTGCCCACCGGTGCAGCCGCAGCCGTCCTGGCTGCGGCTGCGCTGCCCACGGCCCTCGCCGCGCCCGCCACTGCAGCTCCCGCCAGCCAGCACGTCATCGTGCTGCTCAAGGACCAGCACGCGAACCTCCCCGCGAGCGGCAGCACCCTCGCCGCCCGCGTCGCGGCGACCTCGGCCGACCAGCGGTCCCTCGTCGCCAGCGCGAAGGACAGCGGAGCCACCGACGTCCGCCAGCTGCACGTCGCCAACGCCTTCGCCGCGACCGTGAGCGCGCCGGAGGCCGCCGCGCTGGCGGCAGACCACTCCGTCGCCGCGGTCGTCCCCGACCGGCTCGTCGCGGCACCGTCGCGGCAGACCGACACCGGCGGCGTCCCCGGCGCCACCGGCACGCCGCGGCCCACGAGCTCGACGGTCTGCCCGACCGACCCGGCCAAGCCGCTGCTGGAGCCCGAGGCCCTCCAGCTCACGCACACGGCGTTCAACGACCCGGCGACCCCGAGCGCGAACCAGATCGCCACCGGCAAGGGCGTCACGGTCGCGTTCTTCGCCGAGGGCATCGACGTCGACAACCCCGACTTCATCCGGCCCGACGGCTCCCACGTCATCGTCGACTACCAGGACTTCAGCGGCGAGGGCACGCAGGCCCCGACGTCCGGCGGCGAGGCCTTCGGCGACGCGTCGTCGATCGCTGCGCAGGGGCGCCAGGTGTACGACATCTCCAAGGTCGTGTCGGCGGCGCACCCGCTGCCCGCCGGCTGCACGATCCGCGTCCAGGGCGTCGCGCCCGACGCGAAGCTCGTCGCGATGAAGGTCTTCCCCGCGGGCGGCTTCGCCTTCAACTCCGCGATCCTCAAGGCCCTGGACTACGCGGTGACCGTCGACCACGCCGACGTGCTCAGCGAGTCCTTCGGCAGCAACCAGTACCCCGACACGGGCAACGACCCGACCGCGCTGTTCAACGAGCAGCTCGTGGCCGCGGGCGTCACCGTCGTCGCGTCGAGCGGTGACGCCGGTCCCGCGAACACCATCGGCTCGCCCGCCAGCTCGCCCGGGATCATCTCGGCTGCGGCCACGACGAGCTTCCGCTACTACGCCCAGGTCGGCTACCGCGGCTTCCCGCTCTCCAACGGCAGCTACCAGGACGACACGATCTCCGGGCTGAGCTCCTCGGGCTTCACCCAGGCCGGCCGTACGGTCGACCTGGCCGCGCCGGGCGACCTCGGCTGGGCGGTCTGCACGCCGGACCTCGACCGGTTCGAGGACTGCGTCGGCCCGAACCTCCAGCCCTCCCCGGTCTACGGCTTCGGCGGCACCAGCCAGTCCGCGCCGTTCATCGCCGGTGGTGCGGCGCTGGTGATCCAGGCCTACCGCGACACCCACGGCGGCACGAGCCCGGCTCCGGCGCTCGTCCGCTCGCTGCTCACCAGCACGGCCGACGACCTCGGCGCTCCGGCGCAGGAGCAGGGTGCGGGTCTGATGAACACCCTGCGCGCGGTCAAGGCCGCCCGCTCGGCGCCCGGGTCCTCGGTCGCGTCGAGCAGCAACGACCTGCTGGTCCAGCCGAGCAGCGTGTCGGTCGCCACCGAGTCCGGCAGCACCTCGACCGCCACGGTCAGCGTCACCAACCTCGCTGCCGAGCCCCGCACGCTGCAGACGCGGGCGCGGACCGACGGCCGGGTCATCGGTGACCCGCAGACCCAGCAGGTCTCGCTCGACATCACCACCGACCCGACGTTCGTCGACAGCAACGGCGCCAACCGCGCGTACGTCAAGACGACGTTCGACGTGCCGGCCAAGGCGCAGCGGCTCACGGCGTCCATCGCGTACCCCGGCGCCCAGGTCGCCGCTGCGGGCGGCCGCGTCTACCTGACGCTGCTCAACCCCGACGGCACGTACGCCGCGCACAACCTGCCGCAGGGCAGCAATGACGTCGGCTACGTCGACGTCCCGAGCCCCAAGGCCGGTCGCTGGACCGCGATCGTCTTCACCCCGAAGAACGCGGCCGGCTACAGCGGCCCCGTGCAGCTGACCACCACGGCGTACAAGGACCACACGGCGGCCACGGCCCCGACGGTCACGCTGGCGCCCGGTGAGACGCGCGACGTGAGCATCACGGTCCCCCAGCCGCACGCTGCGGGCGACTACTCCGAGGCGATCGTGCTCGGGACCAAGGGCGCCAGCGGCAGCGCGACGACCATCGTTCCGCTGACCCTGCGCACGCTCGTCAAGCTGCACGCGCACCACGCGCGCTTCGAGGGGACTCTCACCGGCACCAACGGCCGCTCGGGCATCCCGAACCCGTCGCTGACGTACGCGTTCGACGTCCCCGCGGGCACCAGCGCACTGCGCGCCTCGCTCTCGGTGCCGCAGCTGCAGGGCCAGGCGCTGTACGGCTTCCTGGTCGACCCGAACGGCGAGCCCGTCTCCGAGCGCACGAACCAGCGCGCCTCGGGCGACAGCACCACGCTGGTCGACGGGCTCGACCTCGCGACGGTCAACCCGCAGGCGGGCCGGTGGCAGCTGGTCATCGCGCAGTTCGGCGCGTCGGAGCACACCTCCGGCGAGACCGGCTTCCGCGTCGACCTCTACCTCGACGACGCCAAGGTGAAGGCCAAGGGCCTGCCCAGCGGCGGGACCCTGCAGGCCGGCGTGCCGGCCACCGCGACGGTCCACGTGTCGAACCGCGGCAAGGCGGACGCGGCGTTCTTCGCCGACGCGCGCCTCGACGGCTCGACGACGCAGCCGCTCGTCGTGACGGGCAAGGACTACACGTTCACCGACGCGCCGCTGAACCCGTTCCCGGCGGTCACGGTCCCGACCGAGACCACCGCGCTGACGGTGTCGGCGACGGCGAGCGCCCCGATCGGGTTCGAGATCTCGCCGTTCCCGGCGGACCACCTGAGCGACCTGGCGTTCGAGGGCGACCCCGACGTCGTGGCCGGCCCGCTGGGCACCTCGCCCTCGGTGACGGTGACCGACCCGATCGTCGCGCCGCAGACGTGGCTGGCGCTGCCCACCGCGGTCGGGCCCGTCGGCCCCGACGGGGCGGGCACGATCTCGAGCACCTTCTCGGCGACCGCCCAGACCAAGGCGTTCGACGCGGCGGTCACCTCGAGCACGGGCGACCCCCAGCTCGCGACCGTCGACGCGGCAGCACCTGCTGCCACGCCGCTGGTCCTGGGCGCCGGGGCCGATGGTGACATCACCGTGACGATCACCCCGACCGGGGCGCCCGGCACGACGGTCTCCGGCACGCTCTACATCGACACGAAGGACGCCGTCACCGGCAGTGTCGATGAGGTCGCGGCCCTGCCCTACAGCTACACCGTGGGCGGGTCTGCCTCGATCGGCTGACCCTCCCAGCTCCACGAGGGCCCCGCTGCCGGATCTCCGGCGGCGGGGCCTTCTGCTGTGCTGCCAACTAGGACGAGGTGGACGGCGGGGCTAGGACTCGAAGACGGGGACGGGCATGGAGGACCACGAGCGCGACATGGACGACGTGGTGCCGGAGCCATCGCCGGTGTGGGACCCCGCCAGCCCGGCCGCTCCCCCGCCGACCGCGACTGCCAACGCCAGGACAGCGGCTCCACGCCGGAGCTTGCTCATCGTCGTTCCCCCTCGCTCGCGGCCTCGTGCCGCTACCTGCGTCCAGGATGAGCGGACGGTGAGAAACCGTCTACGCACAGCGCACTTCTCCACTCCAGGCGCCCAGCCAGAGGTCCCAGGACCGGACGTGCGACGTGCCCGACGCGCCCTCAGCGTGCGAGCGCGACCCCGTTCCAGGACTCGTCGTCCGTCACCTCGCGGATGACCTGGAAGCAGGGCGGGAGGAGGGCGGACGGCCCTTCACCGTCATCGACCTCCGCGACCGCCGTGCCGTCCTCGTGCTCGTCGACCGCCACCACGCGCGACCCCCACGGGAAGAGGTGCCGCGTCTTGCGCAGCGTCCGGCCCGGCAGGGCCGACAGGACCGCCCACTCGTCCTCGTCGAGGTACGCCGTGGTGCAGGCGACTTCTCGGGGACCGTCGGTGAGCCGCACCTTGTGCGTCAGCTTGAGGACCACGGTGCCGTCGTCCTCGCGCACCTCGCGCAGGCGCAGCCGTGTGCCGGTGACGTACCGGTCGACGATCCGCCTCCTCGTCGTCGCCCCCTCCGGCACCTCCGACAGGAGGAAGCGACGCTCACGCTCGACCACGGCGTACTTCAGGGACACGGGCACGAGACCGCACGCTAGCGGCCGTCGCTGCGCCGGGGACGCAGGAGAGGACCCCGGCGACGGGCCGCTCGCGCTCGCTCAGCTCCACACGTAGCGGGCGCCTGGCGCCGTCCGTGTCGAGCATCCCCGAGTCGCCGTGATCATGCACTTCTCGGGGAGCCCACCGCCTCTCCACGCGGTGGCCCGGTCATCCCAGGGCGCCGCTGGGGAGGTACGGGAGCCCGCCGCGGAGGCCGGCGGCGCACCACCCGCCCCCTGCGCGGAGCGCCAGTCGCGCTTCCAGCGCGACGCTCAATGCCCACTGCTGCTCTCCCGTCACCCAGCTGACGGTGGCGGCCGGCCCGCTCACCTCCGCGAGCGCGGCCCACAGCAGCTCCTGCGCGACAGCGGGCGTCGTGGCCCCCAGCAGGGCAGGGCCGGAGTCGCGGACCACCACGTACCCGCGCTGAGGTCCGCTGTCGTGGACGAGGAGCCGGTGCCCCGTCGTCGAGAGGTAGTCGAGGTCGACGCCGTGCGGTGCTCCGCGGACGTGCCGCGCCACCGACTCGACGAGGTCCCGGTCGTCGAGGAAGGACCCCTCCCGGACGTGCGGGGTGGCCGGCAGCAGCGACCGGTCCACGGGTCCGTGAGTCTCGAAGCACGGGACGAGGGCGAAGCCGGCGCAGCCGTACCTGCGCAGGGCCTTCGGGTCTGAGCTCGCGCAGATCGCACCGGTGCCCTCGAACGTGCCGAGTGCCGCGTCGAGCAGCGCGCGCCCGACACCGACTCCCTGGTGGGCGGGCGCGACGGTCAGCAAGGAGAGGAACCAGCGCCGCTCACGCCGGGTGGCCAGGCTCACCCCGGTGAGAGTCCCCTGGTCCTCCGCCACCCACGAGCCCGACGGGTCGTGCGCGAGGACGTGCGCGATGCGCGCTCGTCCGCGGGCGCGTACGCGGTCGTCGAGGGGCGGCATCTCCCAGCCGTACCGCGTTCCCGCCTCCGTCAGGGACAGGTGCGCCAGCTCCTGTGCAGCAGGGATGTCATCAGCCCGGAGGGGGCGGATGTGCACCGTCGCAGGGGTTCGGCGCTCACTCGGGGGCGTTGTCGACGGCTCGGGCATCGTCCGGGCTCCAGACGGGCTCGTTCGGTCGGGACCGGCACCAGCATGCCCGGTCGGTGCGGATTTCTGCACCCGTATGAACCCCAGTGCCACTCAGGGGTCTCTCCCTGTCGTGAAGGACCTCCGACTGCCTGCTGCTCTGCTCATCGTGGTCGCCAGCCTCCTGGGCAGCAGCATCGGCGCCCAGCCAGCATCGGCCGCCGTATCCCGGGCGCGGGTCGTCGCCGTGACGACACCGCAGACCAGAGCGCCGAACGTCCCCTCGGTGCTGCGGGCCGGGCTCTACACCTTCCAGGTCGTCGCGAAGCCCTCGATCGGGCTGCACTCGCTCTCCCTGACCCGTCCCGCCCGCGGCTACACCCTCGCCCAGTACGTCCGCGACACCAGCGCCCATCCCGCGCGGGAGCCGCGGGCCGCGGAACTCTTCTACGTGCAGAGCGGGTCGAGCGCGCAGATCGTGCTGCAGCCGGGGACCTACTGGCTCAACGCCGAGCAGGCCGCCCTGCACCCGCGTCGGGTGGGCATCCTCACGGTGACGGGCCCCAGGTCACGCGCGGTCCTGCACGCGGCCACCCCGGTCCCGTTGGGAACCGCAGGGCTGACTGCTCGTGTGCAGGTCCGCGCCGCGCTCCCCTGGTGGCGACTCAGCAATGCGTCGTCGCGTGACCGTGAGGCCTACATCTACCGGGTGCCGGAGGGGAGCTCGCCGGACGAGGTAGCAGCTGCCCTACGGTCGCGGAAGGACCACCCGGAGATCGTCAGCGCCCTGGAGTCCGCCTCGTTCGGCTACGTCCCGCTCGACGCGCACCGGTCCGAGCAGGTGGCCTTGGGTCTCCTCCCGGGTTCCTACGTCATCGTCGCCTTCACGTTCAGCGGCCCAGCGGAGCAGGACCTCACGTTCGTGACGGTGCCGCGCCCGAGGGCGTGAGGGACGCGCGGACCGCCCGCTCCTTCGCGCGTCACGCCCGGGGTGAGCCGCTCCTCCGCACCCCCTAGGCAGATCGGGGCAAGTCGGGCCAGGATGACGACGACAGCAGTTCGTCGATCATCTCCTCGAGGAGAGCCATGGCCCTGCTCCGTGTCCACCCCGCTCGACGCCTGCTGCCCCGGGCTGCCGTCGCTGCCGCCGCCCTGGCGACCCTCGCCGTGCCCGGCACGGCCTGGGCGGCCGCGCCGGGCCCGCTCTCGCTCACGACCGCGAGCCAGGTGGCGGAGCAGGACGTGCCGGCCCTGCCGGGCTCCGAGCCCGACACGCTGGTCGAGCCGGACGTCGCCGTCTCGCCCGTGGACCCGCAGGTCGCCGTCGCGGTCGCGCACGACGGGCGCTATCCCGACGGAGGTGCGGTCGGCATCTCGTACGCCTGGACCGCCGACGGCGGCCGGCACTGGGAGCACCACCCCCTGCCCGGTATCACGGCGACGACCGGCGGCCCTGCCGTGTGGGAGCGCGCCAGCGACCCTGTGGTGGCCTTCGACTCCGACGGGACGGTCTACGTCTCGGTGCTCGTCTTCGACTCCGGCTGCGACTCCGGGGTGCTGGTCTCGCGCAGCACGGACGGTGGCCGTACCTTCGGCGCTCCCGTCACGGCGCACCAGAGCAGCACGTGCGCCGTCTCCGACGACAAGAACTGGCTGGTGGTCGACACGTCGCCGACCAGTCCGCACCGTGGGCGGATCTACCAGTTCTGGAGCGAGTTCATCTCGGACAGCGACTTCAACGTCATCAACGTCCCGCAGGACCTGGTGTGGTCCGACGACCACGGCGCCACGTGGTCGGCGCCGGTCGCGACGACACCGGACCCCTCCTTCACCCAGGACTCCCAGCCGATGCTGCGGCCCGACGGCACGATCGTCGACGCGTACCTCGACTACGGCTCCGCAGACGCGATGGACGAGGGCTCCGAGGCGCAGGAGGCGCGCGAGTCCTCGGCGGACCGGGTCGCGGCAGCAGCTGCGCCGGCGGCCGTGCAGGAGGGTGGTCCGGACCTGGTCACCCGCATCTCGCGCGACGGCGGCAGCACCTGGTCGGCTGGCGAGACCGTCGAGACCAACGTGGGTCAGGGACCGGACGGCATCCGGTGCTGCCTGCCCTCCGGCACGGCCGACCCCGTCACCGGCCGGCTCTACCTCGCCTGGAACGGCAGCGACACCAGCCAGGTCCTGGTCTCGCACTCCGCTGACGGCGTGCACTGGTCCAGGCCGCGGCAGGCGAACCCGGTCGACGAGTCGCAGCAGGCCGTGAACGTCGACGTGGCCGCGTACGGCGGCATCGTGGCCGTGTCGTACGGCGAGACGGACGGGACGCACGTGCAGCAGTACGTCGTGAACTCCCACAGCGGCGAGACGTTCTCGGCGCCGCTGGCCGTCGGCCCGGTCAGCGACCTGACCTACGCAGCGCAGGCGGGCGGCGCGTTCCCCGGCGACTACATCGGCACCGCGCTCCGCAACGGCGTCCTGTACGCGGTGTGGTGCGTCTCGAGCACGCCGCCTGCGACGGGCGCCACGTACCACCAGGTCGAGTACGGCGCGACGTTCGCGGTGAGCCGCCGCTGACCGTGGCGGAGGAGAGGAGGTCCTCGGGCCCCCTGGGCGACCGGGACCTCCTCTCCCACGCGGACGAGCGCATGCCTGGCTCGACGGTGGCGTCGCAGCTGCATACTGGGGCGACCCCGCTGCCGGAGGAGCCCGCATGCTCGCAGTCGCCGTCCTCATGACTGTCGTCGCGGCGTTCGCCGTCCTGATCCTGCTGGGCAACCGTCGACGCTCTGCCCCGGGGGAGCACACCGTCAGCGCAGCGTCGACGGCGGACGCCGAGGAGGTGAAGGCGGCGGCGCGCGCGTGGGGCGACGTCGCGCGAGCCCGCAACAGCGGCGCCTCCCCCTGAGGTCGACGCAGCACAGCCCGACGTGCCAGCTGTCACCGCTGTCCGCAGCGCGAGCGCCGAGGACGCTGCGCAGATGGCAGCGGTCCATGTCCGCTCGTGGCGAGAGACCTACCGGGGCGTCATGAGCGATGACGTGCTGGACGATCCAGGACTCCTCGCCGCCAGGCAGCGGTTCTGGACCCGCGTCCTGACCGACGACAGATGGAGCAGCAGCCGGGTCGTCGTCGCCGAAGCGGACAGCCGCATCATCGGGCTCGCCATGTCGGGTCCCCCGCGCGTGCCCGAGGCCGGCATCGACGCGCAGCTCCTCGTCCTCTACGTCGCGGCGGAGTACCACGGCCGAGGCGCAGGCGCGGCCCTCCTCACCAGCGTCCTCGACCCTCGCGAAGCGGCCGTCGTGTGGGTCGTCGACCCCAACCCGCGGGCGCAGGCGTTCTACCGCAAGCACGGCTTCGTCCCCGACGGGCGGAGGACGGAGGAGGACGGGGTTGCCGAGATCCGGCTCAGCCGCTTCCCCACGTGATCTTCGCGCTAGCCGAAGCCGATGCCGAGGCGTGCAGACCCCTCGCCGGGGTTGGTCGTCGGAGCGACACGGCTGTCGCTGCGGAGCAGATCCTGTCCGTCAACCGGGTCCACCTCGGGAGCGGGGACCAGCGGCCGTTCGAGGGACGCGGAAGCGGGTGGCTCGTCGTGCCCCTCGACCGCCCCGTCGCGTACGAGCGCTGTCGGCTCGCCGGCGGACATCCACCGTTGCTCATGGCGTCGCAGGGGGTCCAGGAACCAGCCTTCCTCCAGCATGCCTGGCACCGTACGTGCGATTGACGGTCTGTTCTCGGCGCCGAGGTGACGAGAAGACGAACTGCGCGCGGCGCGTGCTTGCTGTGTCGCCGTCCTGGTCGCACAGTCAGCCGGACCGGCTGATGGACGTGCCGACGGGCCGGGCGTCCACGGGGAGTCGGGGGATCTCGCGTGTGCACCCCCCGCGTACCTCCCGCCGCTAGGCTCGCCGCGTCGCCCCATCACCACCTGGAGCCCACGTGCGCCCCTCTGCCCGCCCGCTCGCCTGCCTGGTGGCGCTCGTCGTCACCGGCACGCTCGCCGCGCCCGCGCACGCAGCGACGCCCGCCCCCGTCTCGCAGGCGCAGGCGAAGCGCGCGCTCCTCGCCGCCGAGGACATGCCGAAGGGGTGGAAGCACAACGCCCACGCGGTAGCGGGAGGGCTGAAGTGCTTGTCCGGCACGGCGAAGAACGTCGGCATCGCCACCGAGGTGGGCGCGAACTGGCGGTACGCGAGCGAACCGCTCTACTACTCGGAGGACCTGCAGAGCTACCACACCGCTGCTCAGGCCAAGGCGAACTTCACCGCCAACAATAGATCTGTTGCCGCTTGCGGCACCTACGTCGAGGGCGGGGTCACGTGGAAGCTCACGCCCGTACGGATCTCCCGGCGAGGTGACGCCGCCGTCGAGTTCAGAGTGGCAGGCGTCGTGACGTCCGACAAGGGAGACGTCCCCGTGACGACCTACCTCACGGTGGTGCTCGTGGGTCGGCACCAGGTCTACTCGTTGATGTCCGCCGGGATCGACGACGGCCGGGAGTTCCGCGCGACGGTGCTCGACGCCACCGACGCTGCCCTCGACAAGGTCGAGGCCCTGCTCCCGCGCTGACGCTCGGGTCAGGCCCGTGCGACGCGCTCGAGGAGTCGCAGCAGGGTCGAGCGTTCGTCACGGCTGAGGCCGTGGAAGACCTCCTCCTGGACCTCCGCCATCACGCGACCGAGAGCGTCCGCCACCTCTCGTCCCTCCGGGGACAGCGAGACCAGCTGTCGACGGCCGTGGCTCGGGTCCTTCACGCGGAGGACGAGACCGCGGTCCTCGAGTGCGCGGACCGTGTGCGTGACGTCTCTCCCGTCGAGCGACGCGGCGGCACCGAGCTCGGTCTGGCTCAGCTGCGCGGCAGCAGCGAGGGCGGTGAGGCAGCGGTACTGGTACCCGTTGACCCCCGCCTGTGCCAGCCGCTGCTGGATCACCTGGTGCGAGCGGCTCGCGGCGGCGCTCAGGATCCACGTGGGCAGCGCGGAGAGGTCGTGAGGCATCGGCCCTTGTCCTCTCTTGGTAGCACCAATACAGTGTTGGTCTGCCCAAGATCCTAGGAGAGCAGATGCCACTCCCCCGCCCCCTGCCCACCGTCGTCGGGCCCACCGAGAACGCCCTGCGCGCGCTGCTGGACCGCACCCTGTCCTCGACCCGCATCCCCGGCTACCACGCGTGGGTGGTGCTCAACGCCGTGAGCGCCGCGGGACCGGGCGAGGACTGGAGGCGGACCGCACTGGAGGGCGGCGGGCCCGAGGAGATCCACGCGGCGCTGGGCAGACTGCGCACGGCCGGGCTCGTCGGCGAGGACGAGACCCCGACGGCCCTCGGTACGGCTGAGCTCACGGCCGCGCGCACCTCCGTGGCCGCAGTCACCGCTCAGCTCACAGCCGGGATCGACGAGGCGGAGCAGGAGACGACGCGCCGCGTCCTCGACGAGATCCGGCGCGGCGCCGAGGTGCTGCTCCAGGCGTGACGGCGCTGCTTGCGCAGCCGCTGCCGGGCTCCGCTCGTTCTCCGACTGCCAGCATCATCTTGGGACGGCGATGGGGTTCCCGCCGTACCTCCAGGCGCCGCTGACCTTCGAGGCCGAGGACACCGGTGTGGCCGGAGCCACGGTCGACGAGCCCACGACGAGCGGGCTCGACCGTCCCGTCGTCGGGTCGACGAGGATCACCTGGGGCGGTACGACGAGGGTCCCGACGGACTGCGCGAGGACAGCCTGACCGTCTCGCCCGAGCAGGAGCGGAGGGCCGCCCTCCCGCACGTTCTGCAGGCGTGCACCTCCGACGACCCGCCCGCTGCTGTCGAGCGTCACCAAGGAGTACGGCGGCTTTCCGTCGCCTCCGCTGTAGGACACGACCTGCAGGTCGCGTCCGTCGGCGGTGAACAGCACCCCGCTGTCGGCGAACAGCGACGCGTGGCCGCGCTGGCGAGCGGACCGGTAGGTCTCGAACGGCAGGACCTGCTCCGCAGCAGCACTTCTCGCGTCGTAGATGGCCAGGCCCTGCACAGTCCCCCCGAAGGCGACGGCGATCCGCTTCCCGTCCGGCGACCAGGCGAGGGCACTCCCGGCGTGGGCGAGGCGGAACCGTGAGGTGCCGCCGCGCAGATCGACGATGACGAGATCTCCACGCGCATTGAGGACGGTCTTGCCGCCGACGCTCGAGGTGCCCTGCCCGGTCAAGGTGGCGAACCGCTTCCCGTCCGGCGACCACCAGACGGGCGTACGCGTGCCCCCGGCGATCGTGAAGGACCGCACCGCACCGCTGGCGAGCGCCACCACCTCCACGTGCCCGGCCTGACGCACACAGGCGACCTCCGTGCCGTCGGGCGACAGGCTCGGCAGGCAGCCCGAGCGGGTCGCCTCGGCGAGCGGCAGCGCGCCGGGCAGGACGCGGTAGCCCTCTCCGTGCGCTCCGAGGACCAGGGTGGAGGCGGTGCCGCCCGCCGTCCGACCCACGACGAGGCGCGCAGCGCGTACCGGGTTTCCCCGCAACGGCAGTGGATCCCGCGGGACCGGTGGAAGCTCGACGGCCGGAGCGGTCGCCGCCGGCGCGGGTCGCACCGGCGCCTCCCGCTCCACGATCGCTGCACGCGCCAGTCCGACGGTGGCGGACAGCAGGACGGCGACGGCGGCCGCGACCCCCGTACGCGCCCACCGACGCCGCCGATCGCTGCCCGCCCTGGCCCGCGCGGCGAGGCCGAACGGCTCCACGACCGGCGTACGGGCCGCCAGCCGTGCGAACGCCTCCTCGAGGTCCACCTCGCTCACGACACGCCTCCCTGGCGGACGCGCAGCTCGTCCAGCTCCGGCGCCAGCTGGCGGAGCCGGCGCAGGGCTGCGCTGGTCTGGCTCTTCACGGTGCCCACCGAGCACCCCATGGCATCAGCGACCTGCGCTTCGGACAGGTCCTCGTAGAACCGCAGCACCAGCACGGTCCGCTGGCGGGCGGTCAGCCTCCGCAGCGCGCCCTGCAGCAGCAGCGCCACCACCGTCGCCTCGTCGTGCCCTGCTGCCGGTGTCTCCGGAGGCTCCTCGACCAGGGACTCGGGGCGGGAGCGGCGGCGGCGCCACCACGACACGTTGAGGTGGTACATCACGCGGCGGACGTATGCCTCCGGCTGTTCACCGAGCTTGTCCCAGCGGCCGGCACACCGCTCGAGCGCAGCCTGGACCAGGTCCTCGGCGGCGTGCGCGTCCCCGGTCAGGAGGTACGCCGCGCGCAGCAGCGCGTGCCCGCGCACCACGACGAACTCCTCGAACCCGACCGCGGGTGCTGGTCGTCGACTCACGTGCACCTCCCGCTGTCTACACGCACCCGGGGGTGCGGAAGGTTGGGACACCGCTCCTGGACACTGGTCGCGTGCAGATGAGTCGCCTCGAGCTGCGCCCCGCCACTCGCAGCGGGTCGGGCACCCGGACCGAGCGGCACTTCCTCGACTACGTCGTCGACGGCCAGCCCTGGGCCGCACGGCACCGGCTGGACGAGGTGACCCCGCTGGGCTGGGGGACGGCCGACCTGGCGCGCGCTGCCGTCGCCCAGCTCCTGGTAGAGGCCCCACCTGATCTGGACGGGCGCGTCGCGCTCTACGTGTGCGCGGAGTGCGGCGACCACCTGTGCGGCGCCCTGACGGCACGGGTCAGCCGCCAGGACGACGTGGTCACCTGGTCGGACTTCGCGGACACGTACTGGGAGCTGGACCGGTGGGAGCACGACCCCACGGCCTACGTCGACTGGCGTGCTGTGCGCTTCAGCCTGCCTGACTACCGCCGAGCCCTGGCTGTCGCGCTGCCCGGTTGAGGCCGGGCAGGAACCGCCCCGGGCCGCTCCGGTACTGGTGGTCGAGACGACCGAGCCCTCGGCAGCGCCGACGGGACGGTCAAGCCGAGGGGCGCTCGGAGCCCACGGCGTACGCCCGGCTGGCTGCCACTGCCGCCCCCACGAGCGCCGCACTGCCACCGAGGACGCCGAGGCTCGACGGGAGGTGCGGGTGCAGCACGGAGGCGCCACCGAGCACGGCGAGCCCGGCCGCAGCCAGGAGCGCGGGGGTGCGGTCCGAGAGCAGCGCGCTGACGAGCACCACGGAGGCGAGGCCGAGGCAGCACAGCGCGGCACCGAGCCAGCCCACCTTCGCCTCGAGGACGTCGCCCGGGCCGGCGGCGTAGTGGTGGGCCACCTGGACCACCGCGAAGGCGAGCAGGCCCGCGGAGGCAGGGACTGCCAGGACCAGCAGCGGCAGGTCGACGCGGACGCGGGGGCGCAGGACCTCCCGCCGCCGCGGGTGCAGCGCGACGACGCCCACGACGAAGGCGAGGAGGACGAGGCCGAACGGGTCGATCGTGGCCGCCGCCACCGCGCCCACGAGCTGGGCGAGGACGGCGAGCAGCGCGACCCGAGCGGCGCCCGGGTGGCGGGCCGGCCGCCGCAGCTGGAGGGCGAGCGGGACGGCGAGCAGCAGCGCCTCGTCGACTCCCCAGAAGAGGTCCTGGAGCCGGTGGACCCCGCCGTCGGCGGCGTCTCCCCACCCGGTGGCGAGCAGATGACCTCCGGTCAGCGCCATGACGAGAGCGGCGGCACCGGCGAGGAGGCGCAGGGCGACGAGCCGCGATCGGCGCGGCGCCACCCCGGCGGTGGTGGGGATCTGCGTGGTGGTGGTCACGGGGGGCTCCTCGAGCTCGGGCGGCGGGACCACCACGGTCGCCCTGGGCACCGGCCTCCCGCGTCAGCCTGCAGGCGACTCCTGTCCGCTCGGGGTGGGGGGTGCGGAGGCTCGGCGTACCTCCGCAGGAGGAGGCACCACTTCCCGCAGACGGACGCCGGGGCCCCGCGCCGAGCCCTACCGTCGACGCGTGCCCCTCCTGAGCAGCCTGCGCGCACGGCCGTACGTGCTGGACGGCGCCCTCGCTGGGCTCGTCACCGCGATGGCGCTGCTGGAGTCCGCGCAGCCGGGCCGCGGTTGGGCCCATCCCGCGGTCATGGTGCCGGGCGCGCTGCTGGTGACGGTCCCGCTCGCCGCGCGTCGGCTCGCACCTGTCCCCGTGCTGCTCGTCGGTCTCGGTGCCGCGCTCGTCGTCGCCCTGGTCGCCACGACTCCCGCCTCCGCGACCCTGTTCCTCGCCGGGCTCATCGAGCTCTACACCGTCGCCACGCGCTGCTCGCGCCGCACCATCCTGCTCGCCGTCCCGCTGGTGCTCGTGGTCGCGGGAGTGACGCTCGCGCGTGACCCGGCCACGACGGCGCCCGTGGAGGCGCTGCCGACGTTCGGGGTGACGGCGGCGGTCCTCATGCTGGCGCTGGTCGTGCGCCGCAGCCGCGACCAGGCCCAGCGGCTGCGCCTGCTCGCCGACGAGCTCGCGGAGAGCCGGGCCACCGGTGAGCGACTCGCGATCTCGGCCGAGCGGCTGCGCATCTCCCGCGAGATGCACGACGTCCTCGCGCACAGCATCAGCGTGATGGTCCTGCAGACGGGTGCTGCACGGATGTCGCTGGCCGACACGGCACCGGCGGTGCGCACGATGCTCGCGGGCGTCGAGGACGTCGGACGGGAGGCGCTGGGCGAGCTGCGCGGGGTCCTCGGACTGCTGCGCGAACCAGGGACGTCAGGAGCGGATCTTGCTCCACCCCAGGGAGATCTCGGACGGCTGGTCGAGACGATGCGCGGGGCGGGGCTGGCGGTGACCGTCCACGGCGACGACGCTCTCGCGGGGGTCGCGCCGTCGGTCGCACAGGCGGTGTTCCGCACGGTGCAGGAGGCGCTCACCAACTGCCTCAAGCACGCCCCTGGCGCGCGCACCACCGTCGAGATCGACGTGCAGGAGAACAGGGTCGTGGTCGCCGTGCGCGACACGGGCGGTAGCGCTCCCGCGCCGGCGCTCGAGGGGGCGGGGCACGGGCTGCACGGCATCCGCGAACGCGTCCTCGCCCTGGGCGGCTCGGTGAGCAGCGGCCCGCAGGCCGACGGCGGGTGGGTCGTCCGCGCCGAGCTCCCCTGCCTCGGAGCACCGCTCGGGGCCGGCGGCCTGCGCCCGTGATCTCCGTCCTCGTCGCCGACGACCAGGCCCTCGTCCGGGCCGGCTTCCGCGTCCTCCTCGAGACCCAGGACGACCTGCGGGTGGTCGCGGAGGCCCAGGACGGAGCCGAGGCTGTGAGCCTCGCCCGGCAGCACCGACCCGATGTCGTCCTCATGGACATCCGCATGCCCGTGCTCGACGGACTGGAGGCCACCCGGCGGGTGGTCGCCGAGCCGGACCCTCCGAAGGTGCTGGTGCTGACGACGTTCGACGGTGACGCCTACGTCTACGACGCGCTGAAGGCCGGCGCGAGCGGCTTCCTGCTCAAGAGCGTCCCACCCGAGCAGTTGCTGCACGGCATACGGTCCTGTGCTGCCGGCGACGCGCTCCTCGCTCCGGTGGTGACCCGGCGGCTGATCGAGCAGTTCGTGAACCGGCTGCCCCCGGGGCGGACCGCGCCCCAGCTCGAGGTCCTGACCGCGAGGGAGCTCGACATCCTGCGGGAGGTGGCCCGCGGCCACTCCAACGCGGAGATCGCCGCCGAGCTCTACCTCTCCGAGGCGACGGTGAAGACGCACGTGAGCCGCGTCCTGCAGAAGCTCGGGCTACGGGACCGCGCGCAGGCCGTGGTCGTCGCGTACGAGACCGGCGTGGTCACCGCCGGGGGCGGCTGAGACCCGCTGCAGGGCTCAGAAGGAGAAGTAGCGGCGGACGAACTCGTTCGCGAACTTCCCCGTCGGGTCGCTGCGCCCCACGAGCTCCTCGAACTCCCCCAGCCGCGGGTACTGCGCCCGCACCCGGTCGCGCTCCATCGTGAACACCTTGCCCCAGTGCGGGCGCGCCGGGAACGGCTCGAGGGCCTCCTCGACGGCGCGTACGGCGGGCTCGGTCACCGACCAGTCGGAGACCCAGGTGAAGTGCAGGGCCACCGAGCGCCGGCCGTGCGCCGTGCTGAGCCACTGCTCGTCCCCGTCGATCGTCCGGATCTCGGAGATCTGCACCGCGGGCCCGATGCGGTCGCGCACCGCGGAGAGCGCCTGCAGCGCGGGGACGGCGTCCTCGTAGGGGAGGAGGTACTCGGTCTGGATCTCGTCGCCCGCGCTCGGCGTGAACTCCATGCGGAAGTGCGGGAGACGCGCGTGCCACGGCCCCGGGACGCCCTGCTGCGGTGTGCACACCTCGCCGGGGATCCCCGGGATCGGGTGGCGCTCACCGTCGGCGAGCCGGCCGCCGAGCCACTCGGCGGGACCGGCGGGCGCGTCGACCAGCTGCTTGCGCCAGATCGTGTGCATGTGGTCGGAGCGCCAGGTGAGGAACCCGCTCACGCTGTACGCGCTGCTGTGCGCCTCGTCGAACGCCTCGACGTAGGACGCGAACGGCACGTCGTCGTAGACGAACTGCCGGATCTCGTACGCCGGCTGGACCCTCAGCGCCATCGCCGTCACCACGCCGAGGAGCCCGAGCGAGATGACCGAACCGGCGAAGTCCGCGTCACCGGCGCGGACCGTGCGCAGCGTCCCGTCCGGGGCGACGAGCTCGAGGCCGACGACCGCGGAGGCGAGGTTGCCCAGCGCGTTGCCCGACCCGTGGGTGCCCGTGGCGCACGCACCGGCGACCGAGATGTGCGGCAGGGAGCCGGTGTTGTGCAGGGCCACCCCGGCCTCGGCCAGCGGCGCGAACAGGTCACCGAAGCGGGCACCCGCGCTGACCCGCGCCGTCCCGGCGGCCGCGTCGACGGACACCTCGCGCGGGAGGTCCTCGACGTTGACGAGCAGGCCGGTCGTGTCCGCCACCGTGTTGAACGAGTGCCCGGAGCCGAGGACGCGGACGACCGGCGCGGCGGCGACCACCTCCTGCAGCTGCTCCACCGAGGTGGGGCGGACGTAGCGCTCCGGCTCGAAGACGACGTTGCCTGCCCAGTTGGTCAGCCGCTCGCTCACTCCGCCACGCTATCCGAAGCGCTTCCGCGGGCAACCGCTGAGTAGGCCAGCAGCGCGGGGAACGCGAGCGCGAGCACGACGACGAGCACCGCGCAGGCGAGCCCGCCCCCGACCCAGGCGCCGCCGAGCCCGACGAGCCCGACGCTCGCCCCCGCGCGCAGGTCGCCCAGCCGCGGGCCGCCCGCGACGACCACCGTGAACACGCCCTGCATGCGGCCGCGCATCTCGTCCGGGGCGTAGACCTGGAGGATCGTCTGCCGGTAGACCGCGGAGACGAGGTCGGCCGAGCCCGCGACCGCCAGCAGCAGGACCGCGACCCACAGCTGGCGGGCCAGCCCCGCGGCCGCCACCGCCAGGCCCCAGCAGACGACCGCGGTGACGAGCGCGACGCCCTGCCGGCGTACGCGCCCGATCCATCCCGAGGACAGGCCCCCGAGCACCGCCCCGAGCGCGATGGAGGCGTAGAGCCACCCCGCGTCCTGCTGGGCCCCGAACCAGTCGTGGGCCGCCTGCGGGAACATCGCGCGCGGCATCGCCAGCACCATCGCGATGATGTCGACACCGAAGCTCAGCAGCAGCACGGGCCGGGTCGCGATGAAGCGCAGCCCCTCGACGACGCTGCGCCACCCGGGGCTGGCGACGTCGTGCGCGGGCGGGATGGCCGGGAGCCGCACCACGGCGTACAGCATCACGGTGAAGAGCAGCGCGTCGCCGGCGTAGGCGAGCCGGTAGCTCCCGACGCTGAGCAGCAGGCTCGCGAGCAGCGGCCCGGTGACGCTCGAGAGGTTGAAGGTCGTGAACGCCAGGGTGTTCGCCGACGGCACGAGGTCAGGCGGCAGGAGCCGCGGGATGATCGCGCCGAGCGTCGGCTGGGACACCGCGAACGCCCCGGACTGGACCGCCACGAGCAGGAGCAGCAGCGGCAGCGAGTCGAGCCCGGTGAGGTCGTTGAGCAGCAGGCCGATCGTGCACAGCCAGCCGCAGGTCGCCGAGACGAGGACCAGCTTGCGCCGGTCGAGCGCGTCGGCGAGCGCGCCGCCGAACAGCCCGAGCAGGACGAGCGGCACGAGGCCGACAGCCCCGAGCACGCCGACCCAGAACGAGCGCCCGGTGATGTCGTAGACCTGCACCGACACGGCGACGGCGGTGAGCTGCACGCCGATCGAGGAGACCGCCTCCGCGGCCCAGAGCCGGCGGTACGGCGCGACCGAGAGCGGCCGCACGTCGAGGGCGACGTGGCGCACCCGGTCCAGCACCCTCACCACGGCAGCCTCCCAGGCAACTCACAGCGACCGCCCAGGGTCGTTCCAGGCACGGCGGACACGCTAGACGACATGGACGAGCACCCCACCCAGCCCAACCAGCCGAACGACCCGCAGCACCCGGGTACGCCGAGCCAGGGTGTCTGGTGGGTCGGCGCCGACGGGACGACCGCGCCCCACCAGCCCGTGCAGCCGCAATCCCCGCAGCCGGCGCCGCAGCAGCCCGAGCGCCCGGCCGAGCAGACTCAGCCGCAGCCCTGGTCCCAGCCGCAGCACGGCCAGCCCCAGTACGGCCCGTCCCAGCAGCCGGTCGGCCCGCACGCGCCGTACGGCGCCTACCCCGCCACGCCGTACGCGCCGGCGGGCGACGCGACCTCGGTCTACGCGTTCCCTGCCGCGTCGCCCTCCGCCGAGCGCCGCAGCGGCGGCGCGAGCTGGGCGCGCCGCGGTGCGGCCGCCGCCGTGCTCGCGCTGGTCGCGGTGGGCAGCGGCACGGCGGGCGCCGCGATCGCGGGCCACGACAGCCGCTCGAGCAGCGCCTCCCCCGCCGCAGTCGCCACCGCCGCGCCCGCCGCGGCCACCGCCCCTGTGCAGTCGCTCGCGAAGGTCGCCGCTGCGGTCACGCCGAGCGTCGTGTCGGTGGGCTTCACGTCGAGCCAGGGCTCCGGCGAGGGCTCCGGCGTCATCCTCACCGCCGACGGCCAGATCCTCACCAACAACCACGTCGTGGCCGCGGCCGCGGGCGGTGGCTCGCTCACGGTGAAGTTCGCCGACGGGAAGAGCGCGACCGCGACCATCCTCGGCCGGGACCCCTCGACGGACCTCGCGGTCATCAAGGCGCAGGGCGTCAGCGGCCTCACGCCCGCCACGCTCGGCTCCAGCAGCAGCCTGCACGTCGGCGACACCGTCCTCGCGATCGGCAACCCGCTGGGGCTGGAGGGCTCGGTCTCGGCGGGCATCGTCAGCGCGCTGCACCGCAGCGTCGACATCCCGGCCGAGGAGGAGCAGCAGTCGCCGCAGCAGATGTTCCCCGGCTTCGGGGGCGGCTCGGGCAGCGACGGGAGCGGTGGTTCGGGCTCCGGCGGCTCCAGCAGCAGCAGCAGCGGTACGGTGCTGAAGAACGCGATCCAGACCGACGCGGCCGTCAACCCGGGCAACTCGGGCGGTGCGCTCGTCGACGCCGCCGGCCGCGTGGTCGGCATCAACAGTGCGATCGCCTCGCTGTCCAGCGGCAGCGGCCAGTCGGGCAGCATCGGCGTCGGCTTCGCGATCCCCATCGACACGGCCAAGGTCATCGCCGCCGAGCTCGCGAAGGGCCAGACCGTCCAGCACCCGGTGCTCGGGGTGACCATCACCGACGCGACCGGCGGCAGCGCCGGCGCCCAGATCGGCACCGTCGTCAGCGGCGGCGGCGCCGACAAGGCCGGGCTCAAGGCCGGCGACGTCATCACCGCCGTCGACGGCTCGGCGGTGCGTGACGCCGAGGGCCTGCAGGCCGCCATCTCCGGCCACCAGCCGGGCCAGTCCGTCAGCGTGACCTACACGCGCGGCGGGTCCAGCAGCACGACCACCGTCACGCTCGGCTCCAGCTGACGACGACGGCTGGCGACTCCGTACGGCCCGGCGGCCTCCCCGCCGGGCCGTACGGCTGACGCCAGGCGCGGCGGGCAGGACCGGAGGGGGCAGGATGCTGGGCACCGGAGGAGGAGGCGGCGTGAGCGAGGCACGGCTGCTCGTCGTGGACGACGAGCCGAACATCCGCGAGCTGCTGTCCGCGAGCCTGCGCTTCGCGGGGTTCGAGGTCGAGGTCGCCGCCGACGGCGCGACCGCCCTGCAGATGGCGCGCTCCGCCCCGCCCGACCTGCTCGTCCTCGACGTCATGATGCCGGGGCTCGACGGGCTCACCGTGCTGCGCCGGCTGCGCGAGCTCGGCGTCGAGACACCGGTGCTGCTGCTCACGGCGCGCGACGCCACCGAGGACAAGGTCGCCGGGCTCAACGTCGGCGCCGACGACTACATCACCAAGCCGTTCAGCCTCGAGGAGGTCATCGCGCGGATCCGCGCGGTGCTGCGCCGCAGCCGCGACCGCCAGGCCGCGGGGGCGAGCCGGCACGTGCTGGCCTTCGCGGACGTCGAGCTCGACGAGGACTCGCACGAGGTGCGCAAGGCGGGCCAGCTGGTGCCGCTGTCGCCCACGGAGTTCAAGCTGCTGCGCTACTTCCTGCAGAACCCCAACCGCGTGCTGTCGAAGGCGCAGATCCTCGACACCGTCTGGCAGTACGACTTCGGCGGTGACGCCAACGTCGTCGAGTCCTACGTCTCCTACCTGCGCCGCAAGGTCGACACCACCGAGCCGCGGCTGCTCCACACCGTCCGCGGCGTGGGCTACGTGCTGCGCCAGCCGCGGACGTGAACCGGCTGCGGTCCTTCGGCGCCCGTACGCCGCTGCGGGTCCGGCTGGTCGCCGCCATGCTCGCGCTCGTCGCAGTCGCGCTCGTCGTGACCGACGTGGGCGCGTACGTCGCGCTGCGCCAGTCGCTCGTGCACCGCGTGGACGACCAGATGACGACGCTGCGCGAGTCGATCGTGCGCTCGGCGTACGCCAGTGCCCTGCGTGACCGCGACGCGAACGGCGACCTGCCGAGCCAGTACTACGTCCAGGTCAACGGGCCCCGCGGCGAGAACGAGGGGACCCTCGCCCCCGTCTACGGACAGTCGTCGCTGCCCGACCTGCCGTCGGTCACGATCCAGGAGGCCTCGCAGCGCGCGGCGCAGCCGTTCACCGTCGGCTCGCACCACGGCGGACCCGACTGGCGCTGCCAGATCTTCCTGTGGCAGGACCAACCCGGCTACAGCTTCACGGTGGCCTACTCCCTCGCCGACATCGACGGCACGCTCTCACGGCTGCGGCTGATCGAGCTCGTCGTCAGCTCGGTGCTGCTGCTCCTCCTCGGCATCACGGGGTACGCGCTGGTGCGCTCCTCGCTCCGGCCCCTCGGCGAGATCGAGCTCGCGGCGGAGTCCGTGGCAGCAGGGGACTTCTCGCGGCGCGTGCGCGAGCGGGACGCGCGTACGGAGGTCGGGCGGCTGGGCCGGGCCTTCAACGCGATGGTCGGGCAGGTCGAGCAGGCGTTCCGCGCGCGGGCGCAGTCGGAGGCGGAGGCGCGCACCTCGGAGGAGCGGATGCGCCGCTTCGTCGGGGACGCGAGCCACGAGCTGCGCACGCCGCTGACCTCGATCCGCGGCTTCGCCGAGCTCTACCGGCAGGGCGCCGTCTCCGAGCCGCAGGACGTCAGGCGCGTGTTCGGCCGCATCGAGGACGAGTCGCGGCGGATGACCGGGCTGGTCGAGGACCTGCTGCTGCTCGCCCGGCTCGACCAGCAGCGCCCCCTCGAGCAGCGCCCGGTCGACCTCGCGGTGCTGGCCTCGGACGCGGTGATGGACGCCTCGGCGACCCAGCCCGAGCGCGAGATCGACCTGCAGCGCCTGGACTTCGGCGGTCCGGTTGCCGTCGTCGGTGACGAGGGCAGGCTGCGCCAGGTGCTCGCCAACCTCGTCCGCAACGCGCTCGTCCACACGCCCGCCAGCGCGCCGGTGCACATCCGCGTGGGCGCCGTCGGCGGCTCCGCCGTGCTCGAGGTCGCCGACGAGGGGCCCGGCATCGACCCGGCCGACGCCCCGAAGGTCTTCGAGCGCTTCTTCCGCACCGACAGCTCGCGCTCGCGCGACACCGGCGCCGTGCAGGGCAGCGGGTACGGCCTCGGCCTGTCCATCGTCGCCGCGATCGTCAGCGCGCACCGCGGCCGCGTGGGACTCGAGACCAGTCCCGGCCACGGCGCCGAGTTCCGCGTGGAGCTCCCGCTCGCCCCCTCCTGACGCGCGCTCCCCAACGTTGTGGGCCTGGTTCGCGCTATGGCACCGAACCAGCCCCACAACGTTGGGGACCTACGCTGGGAGTGACATGAAGCCCACGACCCTGCCCGAGTCCGAGTGGCGCGCCCGGCGTGCAGCGCACGAGGCGCGGGTCGACGCGTGGCTGGCCCCAGCCGAGGAGCGGGCCCGGCGGGGCGAGAAGCACCCGGTCGAGGACTTCCTCTTCACCTACTACTCCTTCCGCCGGTCGGCCCTGCGCCGGTGGACCCCGGGGGCGGGCGTCGCGCTCGAGGGCGCGACCACCGGCGACCTGCCGTCCGGGATCCCCGACGCAGCAGGGCATCTCCGGCTCCCCGACCCGCCCGAGCGCGTACGCCGTACGGCCGCGTGGGTCGCGGACCTGCTGCAGCGCACGGCTTCCCGGCCCGGGACGTTCTCCTGCTTCGGGCTGCACGAGTGGGCGATGGTGCACGGCAGCGGACCCGACGAGGTACGCCACGCGGCCGTCCCCCTGCGTCTCGGCGCACGCGGCACGGACCAGGTCGTCGCGGAGCTCCCGCTGCAGTGCAGTCACTTCGACGCCTTCCGCTTCTTCACCGAGTCCGCCCGGCCACTGAACTCCGTGCAGCCGAGCAGGGAGTCCCAGGGCGACCTCGAGCAGCCCGGATGCCTGCACGCGAACATGGACCTCTACAAGTGGTCCTACAAGCTCGCCCCGTGGACGCCGTCCGAGCTGGTGGCCGACTGCTTCGCGCTGGCCCGCGAGGTCCGCGAGCTCGACATGCGCGCCTCGCCGTACGACCTCGCGGACCTGGGCTACGCGCCGGTGCGCATCGAGACGGCCGCCGGCCGCGCGGAGTACGCCGCGGCCCAGCGCCGCTTCGCCGCTGCCGCAGCACCTCTGCGGCAGCGGCTGGCGGAGGCCGCGCTCGTCATCGGCGCGCCGCCGGCCGACGCCTGACCCCTCCCCGTGATCATGCAGGTCCTGGGTCCCAGGACATGCATGATCACGAGGAGGGGGGACCAGGACCTGCATGATCACCGCGGGGTGGGGGTCCGGTACGAGCTACGAGCGCGGGGCCCGCACCAGCACGGCAGCGAGGACCGCACCGACCGCCGCGACGCCCGCCCCGACGAGCAGCGCGTGGTGGTAGCCGGTCACGTACGCCGCCGGGTCGCCACCGAAGGCCGAGCTGGCCGGCACGAGCACGCCGAGCGCGGCCACGCCGACGGCGATGCCCGTCTGGCGGAAGGAGTCGTTGACCCCGGCGGCAAGGCCGGCCTGCTCCGCGGAGCTCTCGGAGAGCACGAGCCCGCTCATGACGGGGTTGAAGACGCCGGCACCGCCGCAGGCGAGCATCGTGCCGGGCAGGGTCGCCCACCACGAGGAGTGCACTCCGGCGAGCGTCCCGAGGGCCAGGCCGACGGCGACGACGCCGAGCGACCCGGCGAGCGCGAGCCCGGCGGGCACGCGGTCGAGCAGCTGCGCGGTCGCGCCGGCGACGACGAACATGAGCACCGTCGCCGGGAGGTACGCCGCACCCGCCTGCACCGGCGAGAGGCCGAGGACCCCCTGCAGGTAGAGCGTGATGTAGAGGAACACCGCGAACAGCGACGACGAGATGCCGAACGCCGCCAGCTGGGTGCCGGTGAAGGCCCGGTTGCGGAACATCCCCAGCGGTAGCATCGGCTCGCGCACCACGGCCTCGACCGCGACGAACGCGACGAGCAGGACGCCCGCACCGGCGAGCGAGGCGACGATCCCGGCGGAGGACCAGCCCGCGTCGTTGCCGCGCAGCAGGCCCAGGACGAGCAGGAACAGCGCGCCCGTCAGCAGCACCTGGCCGGTCCAGTCGACGCGGCGCGGGCGCGGGTCACGGGACTCGGCCACGCCGAGCGCGGTCAGCGCCAGGCAGAGCAGGCCCACCGGCACGTTGAGCAGGAAGATCCAGCGCCAGCCCAGGTGCTGGGTCACCAGCCCGCCCACGAGCGGGCCCACGGCGAAGGACCCGCCGATGGTGGCGCCGTAGACCGCGAGCGCGGAGGCCCGCTACCCGGCCTCGGGGTACGCGTGGCCGAGCAGCGCGAGCGACACCGCGAACAGCGCAGCGGCGCCGACGCCCTGGACGGCGCGGGCGGCGTCGAGCACGCCCATCGACTGGGCGGCGGCACAGGCCACCGACCCGCCAGTGAAGACGGCGAGGCCCGCGACCAGCAGGCGGCGCCGCCCGAGCCGGTCGGCCAGCGAGCCGGCGGTGAGGACGAGCGCGGCGAGTGCCAGCGTGTACGCGTCGACCACCCACTGCACGCCGGGCAGGTCGGTGTGCAGGTCGCGGGCGACGCGGCCGAGCGCGGTGTTCACCACGGCGATGTCGAGCATGAGCATGGCGGTCGTCACGCAGACGACGGCGAGGGTGAGGCCGGCCCGGCCGCGCGCGGCGGGAGCGGGCCGGGGGGCGGGCACCCGGGCAGCGGCGGGGACGGGGACGGGCGGAGCAGCGGACAGGGGCTGGGCGGACATCGGACGGTCTCCTCGGACCAGGGGTCGTTGACGTCCCCGACCGTGCCGGAGCCCCCTTGCCGTCCGCCTGGCGTGCGGTTGCCGTCCGCTGGTCGTGCGCCTGCGGAGCGGGTCTCAGTCGGCGCAGGCGCCCGTCGGGACGGCGGTCGTGAGCGCCCGGGCGCGGTCGGCGACCGGCGAGACCTCGCTGACCGTCAGCGCGTAGCCCGTCTTCGGGTCGTCGACCGACTTCGCGAACACCACGCCGGCGACGCCGCCCTTGGGCGTCAGCAGCGGGCCGCCCGAGTTGCCCGGCTGGACGGTGGCGTAGAGCGAGAGGACGTCGCGGGTGGTCTGCCGCTTGCCGTAGATGTCGGGGCCGCGCGCGCGGATCTGCTCGCGCACGCGCGCCGCGCTCAGCCGGTACGGGCCGCCCCGCGGGAAGCCCGCGACCACGCTGGCGTCCCCGCGCCCGGCGCCGGCGACGAGCGGGAGCGGCCGGGCGCGCGCCGGCAGGCCGGGCACGTAGATGACCGCCACGTCGCGGCGGGCGTCGAACGCGACGACCGTCCCGGGGTAGGCCTCGCCGCGCCCGCCGATCATGACGGTGGGCTGCCGCACGCCGGCGACGACGTGGGCGTTGGTGAGCACGTGGTGCTCGGCGTAGACGAACCCGGAGCCCTCGATGCGCCGGTCGCAGGACGGGGCCGAGCCGACGACCTGCACGATGCTGCCGGCCGCCCGGGCGACCGCGGGGGTGCTGACGATGTCGTCGTCCGGCGGGCTCACGGGCAGGATCCGCTCGGGCGCCAGGCCGCCGAAGACCTCGGGGAACTGCCCCTCGTCGAGCAGGCCGCGGAACGACGCGAACAGCGAGCGGGAGGCGTCGGGCATCACCTCGTCGACCGCGCGCAGCACGCGGGACTCGCTGACCTGCCGGGAGACCTCGGGGACGGTGGAGGTGCGGGCGGCGGTGGCGAGGAACCACGAGATGGTGACGAGCCCGAGGACGCTCAGCGCCGCCCCCAGCCCGGCGTCGAGCCAGCGCAGCGGCCCGCGCACGAGCACCGAGCGCAGGCGGCGGGCGAGGGCGGTCAGCAGCGCCTGCCCGAGCAGTGCCGCGACGAGCACGATGCCCGCGGCGACCAGCACCTGGAGCGGGCCCTGCGACCAGCGGTCGACGACCTTGGGGGTCGCGATCATCGCGCCGACCCCGCCGGCGAGGAACCCGGCGAAGCCGAACGCGCCGACGAGCGCGCCCTGCCGCCACCCGGAGAGGGCGAAGGAGACGGCCGCGACCGCGAGGACGACGTCGACGATCACGCGGAGCCCGGCAGCGGGTCCGCCGCCGGCAGCTCGAGCGGCTCGTCGAGCGTCGTCGAGTCGAGCGGCGGCGCGGTCTCGTCCCACGGCCGCTCCCAGCCCGCGAGCCGCAGCACCGAGGCCAGCACCGAGGCGGTGAAGCCCCAGACGACCGTGCCGTCGACGCGGAAGGCCGGGCCGACGTAGTCGTTGGACGGGTGGCGCACGCGCAGCCGGTTGGCCGGGTCCAGCAGCCGCGCGAGCGGCACGCGCGCGACCGCGGCGACCTCGGCCGGGTCGCCGGGGGCGACGGTGCCGGGGCGGCGCCACCAGGCGACCACCGGGGTGACGACGAACCCGCTCGGCGGCAGGAACAGCGCCGGCAGCACCCCCACCACGTCTACGCCGGCAGGGTCCAGCCCGGTCTCCTCGCGGGCCTCGCGCAGCGCGCACGCCACCGGCTCCTCGCCCGGGTCGAGCGCGCCGCCGGGGAACGCGACCTGCCCGGGGTGGTGGCGCAGGCCGTCCGCGCGCCGCAGCAGCAGCACGTCGAGCTCGTCGGGGCCGGCGGCGCCCGGTGCGCCCGGTGCGCCGGGCGCCCCGGGCACCGCACCGAACAGCAGCAGCACGGCCGAGGCGCGACCGCCGGCCGAGGGCACGGGGTGCCGGCTCAGGTCCTCGCGGCGCACCGTGCGCACCAGCCGGTCGAGCGCGTCGACGACGGGGCCGCCCCCCTCCCCCGTGCGCTGGCCCACGACGGCCGCCTCAGGCCAGCGTGCCGAGCGGCGCTGCCGGGTCGGCGGGCACCCGGTCCTTGACCAGCTTCGCGGCGCGCTCGGAGTCGGTCTCCCCGGTGCCGTACGCCGGGCAGAGCCGCGCGACCGGGCACGCCCCGCACGCCGGCTTCTTCGCGTGGCAGGTGCGCCGGCCGTGGAAGATCAGCCGGTGGCTGAGCATGGTCCACCCGCGCTTCTCGAACAGCGCCCCGACCTCGGCCTCGACGACGACCGGGTCCTCCGACTCGGTCCAGCCGAAGCGCCGGGACAGCCGCCCGACGTGCGTGTCCACGGTGATCCCCGGGATGCCGAACGCGTTGCCCAGCACGACGTTGGCGGTCTTGCGCCCGACGCCGGGCAGCGTCACGAGGTCCTCGAGGCGCGCCGGCACCTCGCCGTCGTAGCGCTCCACCAGCGCCTGCGCGAGCCCCAGCACGGACTGCGCCTTCTGCCGGAAGAAGCCGGTGGACTGGATGATGCCCTCGAGCTCCGCGCGGTCGGCGCCCGCGAGGTCGCGCGCCGTCGGGTACCGCGCGAACAGCGTCGGGGTCACCATGTTGACCCGCACGTCGGTCGTCTGCGCGGAGAGCACCGTGGCGACCAGCAGCTCCAGCGGGCTGGTGAAGTCGAGCTCGCAGTGCGCGTCGGGGTAGCGCTCCGCGAGCAGGCGGTCGATCTTGCGCGCCCGGCGCACGAGGGCCACGGGCGGGGCGGTCCTCGGGGGCGCGGAGGAGGGGGCAGCCGACGGCACGCCGTCAGCCTACGGGGCGACGCCGACAGCGCTCCCCGACGCCGTACGGGTGACCTCCTCCGCCCTGGTCTCAAGCGCTCCGGGACCCCCGACGATCCCCCCATCGCTGCACGACCTGCCCGTACGGGCCGGGTCGCCCCCCTGCGAGAGAGCGCGAGATGACTCCGGTGACCGACGAGCTGCCCCCTGCCGCTGCGGGCCTCCCGCCCGTGCGACGGGGCCCGCGGCCGCTGCCGGACCGCGTCCCGGAGCTCGCCCACCTCGCCCTGGGCGAGCTGCGGGCCATGCGCACCGAGCTGGGCGACGAGGAGGGTCGCGTGTCGTACTGGCGCCGGCTCGTCCAGGCGCGCGCCGACGTCCTGCGCCAGTCGCGCGACCTCCCCGTCGCCCGGCTGCAGGAGGTGCTGAGCTCCCAGCAGGTGGTGCCGGGGCGCACCGCGTTCCTCACCGCGGACGGCAGCTCGCTGCTCCCGCCCCTCCCCGGCCTCGAGGCCGTGTGGTCCGCGGTCGACCCCGAGGACGAGGGCGCCCGCTCGGCGCTGCTGGCCACGCTGGTCGAGATGGACGAGCAGCTCTCGGCGTACCGCCGCCGGCTGCACGAGCGGATCGACCTCGCGACCCGCGACCTCGTCGCGCGCTACGCCGCCGACCCGCGGCTCTGCCTGGTGGCGCTGCCGGTCTAGCGTCCGGGGGGCTCGACACGACCCGGATGGGGCAGACTTCACGGGTGAGCAGCAGCGACGGAGCGGTGGTCTCCGACCACGTACGCCAGGCCCCCCTGTTCGCAGCCCTGGACGACGAGGCCGTCGCCGAGCTGCGCGCCGCGATGGTGGAGGTGACCCTCGTCCGCGGGGAGGTCCTCTTCGCGGAGGGCGACGCGGGCGACCGCCTCTACGTCGTGACCGACGGCAAGATCAAGCTCGGGCGGACCTCCCCCGACGGCCGCGAGAACCTCCAGGGCATCCTCGGCCCGGGCGAGATGTTCGGCGAGCTGTCGCTGTTCGACCCGGGCCCGCGCACCGCGACCGCCACCGCCGTGACGGCGACGACGCTCATCGGCCTCGGCCACGACGACCTCGACCCGTGGATCCGCCGGCGCCCGGAGGTGGGCGTCGCCATGCTGCGCGCGCTGGCCCGGCGGCTGCGGCGCACCAACGACACGCTCTCCGACCTCGTCTTCCGCGACGTCCCCGGACGGGTGGCCAAGGCGCTGCTCGACCTCGCCCGCCGGTTCGGCGTGCCGAGCGACCAGGGCGTCCACGTCACGCACGACCTCACGCAGGAGGAGCTCGCGCAGCTCGTCGGCGCCTCCCGGGAGACCGTCAACAAGGCGCTCGCCGACTTCCAGCAGCGCGGCTGGCTGCGCCACGAGGCCCGCGCCGTCGTCCTGCTCGACATCGACCGCCTGGCGCGGCGGGCGGGCTAGAACCTCTCGAGGTACGCGACGGCCGCCGCCGTCGAGAGCAGCGCCGGGCGCACCAGCTCCGGCGCGAGCCCCGGATAGACCCGGACCACGACCTCCTCGGGCGTGCGCGCGCCCGCGTCGAGCGCGGCGCGCACCTCCGCCACCCGGGCGAGCCGGTGCTCGTGCAGCCGGCGCGCAGCAGCGGCCACGCTCGGCAGGACCGGCCCGTGGCCGGGGAGCACGGTGCGCTCGCCGAGCGCGGCCAGCCGCTCGAGCGTCGCGAGGTACGCCCCCAGCCGCCCGTCGGGCGCGTCGATGACGGTCGTCCCGCGCCCCAGCACGGTGTCGCCGGTGAGCACGGCGCCCGGCAGCACGAGGCAGACGGAGTCGCTGGTGTGGCCGGGCGCGGCGAGCACGGCGGCGCCGCCGGGGAGCTCCTCACCGTCGACCAGCGGCGTGGCGCCACGGCAGAGCGCAGGGTCGGCGGCGCGCACGGGCGCCCCGGTGAGCGCGTGCAGCCGGGCCGCACCGGCGGCGTGGTCGGCGTGGCGGTGGGTGAGGACGACGAGCGCCGGTCCGGCTGCGGCGAGGGCGGCGAGGTGCGCCTCGTCGTCGGGCCCGGGGTCGACGACGACCGGGCCCCCGGGGGCGTCGAGCAGCCAGGTGCACGTGCCCTCGAGCGTCATCGGCCCGGGGTTGGGGGCCAGCTGGAGGCGCACGCCGGGCGGCAGGGGGGTCATGCTCGACCTGCTCAGCCCGGCGCGACCTCGACGACGAGCTCCACCTCGACCGGGACATCGCGCGGCAGGCTCGCCACCCCGACGGCCGAGCGCGCGTGGCGCCCCGCGTCGCCGAAGACCTGGCCGAGGAGCTCGCTGGCGCCGTCGACGACGCCCGGCTGGCCGGTGAACGCGGGGTCGGAGGCGACGAAGCCGACGAGCTTCACCACCCGGACCACGCGGTCGAGCGACCCGACCTCGGCGGCGACGGCCGCGAGCGCGTTGAGGGCGCACGTGCGGGCGAGCTCGCGGGCCCGCTCCGGCTCGACGCCGGCACCGACCTTGCCCGTGGCCGCGACCGCGCCGTCGACCAGCGGGATCTGCCCCGCCGTGAACACGAGGTCGCCCGTCCGCACCGCCGGGACGTACGCGCCGGCGGGCGCCGGCACGGCCGGCAGCTGCAGCCCGAGGGCGGCGAGGCGCTCGGTCGCGCTCGTCACTTCTCGCGCTTGAGGTACGCGACGAGCTGCTCGCCACCCCCCGGGGCGGGCACGACCTGGACGAGCTCCCAGCCGTCCTCGCCCCACGTGTCGAGGATCTGCTTGGTCGCGTGCGTCAGCAGCGGCACGGTCGCGTACTCCCACTTGGCCATGCCCGAACCCTAGCGGCGCGGGCGCGCGGCGCGAGCAGGAGCAGTGCCGCCGGCCGGCGGGAGAGCGGGGGTCAGGCGCCGCGCTGGGCGGGGAGCACCGCGCTGCCCGGCTTGCGGGTGGCGGTCTCGAAGTCGCGCTTGGCGTCCTGCAGGTAGGCCGTCCAGGACTCGACGTCCGGGCGCCGGCGGAGCAGCGCGCGGCGCTCGCGCTCGGTCATGCCGCCCCAGACGCCGAACTCCGTGCGGTTGTCGAGGGCCTCCGCGAGGCACTCGGTGCGCACGGGGCAGCCCCCGCAGACGAGCTTGGCGCGGTTCTGCGCCGCCCCCTGGACGAAGAGGGCGTCGGGGTCGCTGTTGCGGCACGCGCCGCGCGAGGCCCAGTCGCGGTCCCACGCCGACGCCTCGCTCGTGGCGGCGCCCAGCGCGATGGTGGTGTTGCCCATGTCGTCCTCCGTCCGACCCGGCCCGCCGCGATTCCCCCTCGCGGCCGTCCGTTGCGTCGACGGTACGGAACGGGACAGGACCCCCGGCATCCCCGAAACGGACAGTTCGCCCGTAGTCCGATCTGACTACGCCGCCCGGGCGGTCCTGCCTGGTCGGGCCCCTGCCGGGACCTCCGTCGGACCCCTGCCGGACCCGCTCGGGACCCCTCTCGGGAGCTCTGCCGGGACGCTCGCCGGGTCCTGCTCGCCCGGCGCTCGCGCGCGTCCCGGGGGCGCCCAGGCGGGCACCGTACCCTGGCTGCATGTCCGCCCTCTGGCAGGGGCTGGTCCAGGGGACCAGCCTCGTGCGCCGCCTCGTCGTCCTCGTCGTGCTGAGCGCCGTGTCCGGCGTCCTCCTGGCCGGGCTGGCGCTGCCGCTGGCCGGCGCCGCGGGCTTCGCCGCCCGGACCGGCGCGCAGCAGTTCGAGGACCTGCCCTCGGACTTCACGGTGAGCACGCCGCCCGCCTCGACGACGATGTACGCCGACGACGGCAAGACGCTGATCGCGAAGTTCTTCACCCAGGACCGGCAGATCGTCCCCTACGCCAAGATCTCGCCCTGGATGTGGAAGGCGCAGGTCTCCATCGAGGACAACCGCTTCTTCGAGCACGGCGGCGCGGACCTGCGGGGCATGCTCCGCGCGCTGGTCAACAACGCCTCCGGCGGCGGCACGCAGGGCGCCTCGACCCTCGAGCAGCAGTACGTGAAGCTCGCCCTGGTCTACGCGGCCCAGCAGCGCGGCGACGACAAGGCCGAGCAGGCGGCGACCGCCGAGACCGTGGACCGCAAGCTGCGCGAGCTGCGCCTGGCGATCACGCTCGACAACACGCAGTCCAAGCAGCAGATCCTCACGAGCTACCTCAACATCGCCTACTACGGCGCCGGGGCGTACGGCGTGCAGGCGGCGGCGCAGCGCTACTTCCGCGTCAACGCGGTGGACCTCAGCATCACCCAGGCCGCGCTGCTCGCCGGCCTGGTGCAGCGGCCCAACGCGACCGACCCCATCAAGCACCCGGCGGCCGCCGAGGCGCGGCGCAACGTCGTGCTGCAGAGCATGGTGCCGAAGTACCTCACGCAGGCGCAGGCCGACCGGGCGAAGAAGCGGCCGGTGAGCCTCGACCTCCACCAGCGCGTGCCCAAGCAGGAGTGCGAGGCGGCCAAGCCGGAGTTCGCGTGGTTCTGCGACTACGCCAAGCGCTACTTCCTGCAGGACACGACGTTCGGCGCCACGCTGGCCCAGCGCCAGCGGCGGCTCTACACGAGCGGGCTCACCATCGTCACCACGCTCGACCCGACGATGCAGGAGGCCGCGCAGACCGGCATGGCCAAGTGGGTCTACCCGACCGACCAGGCCGCCGGCGTCGTGACGATGGTCGAGCCGGGCACGGGCTACGTCCGCGGCATCGTCATCAGCAAGGCCTACGGGGACAAGAACAAGCAGGACACCGCGACCAAGGTCAACCTCGCGCTCAACCACCGGCTCTCGGGATCGATCGGCACGCAGGCCGGGTCGACCTTCAAGGCCTTCGTCGCGGCCTACGCGCTGAGCCACCTCAAGGAGCTGGGCGTCGGCTTCGGCTACAAGATCTACTCGCCGGCCGTGCTCAAGTCGGTCAAGCCGATGAAGACCTGCGTGGACGGCAAGCCGGGCTACGCCACGGGCTACGGCCAGAACGGCAAGTTCCCCGGCAACGAGAGCCTCAGCGAGCAGGGGACGTTCGACCTGCGCACGGCTACGCAGAACTCCATCAACACGTACTTCATCCAGCTGCAGCAGAAGGTCGGGCTCTGCGGCCCCGCGACGCTGGCGCAGCAGATGGGCGTCTTCCGCGCGGACACGCCGGACGCCGAGCCGCTGCAGCAGATCCAGTCGTTCACCCTCGGCACCAACAACATCGCGCCGCTCGACCTCGCCGCGGCGTACGCGACGTTCCCGGCCCGCGGGAAGTTCTGCCCGGCCTACCCCTTCCTCAAGGTGACCGACCGCAAGGGCAACCCGTTCGACCTGACCAAGGGGAAGCCGGCCTGCAAGCAGGTCCTCGACCCCGAGGTCGCGGACGCCATGAACTACCTGCTGCGCGGCGTCGTCACCGGCGGCTCGGGCAGGCTCGCCTCCATCCCCGGCCAGGACGTCGCCGGCAAGACCGGCACCACGCAGGGCCGCCAGCAGGCGTGGTTCATGGGCTACACCGCGAGCCTCGTCGGCTCGGCGACCGTCTGGGACCCGAGTCCCCCGAAGGGCGGCTACCGCCTGTCGGGCAAGAAGATCGGCGGCACGACCTACGGCGAGGTGCGCGGCATGAACCTCCCGGCGCCGATGTGGCACGACACCGTGGGTGCCGCGATCGAGGCGGCGAAGCTGCCCGACAGCAACTTCAAGGCACCACTGGGCAGGTTCTTCCTCGGCGGCTCCTACGCGCCGAGCTTCACCGCGGCCAACGGCTTCGGCGGCAGCGGCTGCACCACGACCTCGATCAAGAGCATCGGCGACCTGACGACGAGCTGCGGGTCGGGCAAGGGCTCGGGCAAGGGTGACGGCAAGGGCGGCAGCGGTTCGGACCCGTCGCCCTCCCCGGGCACGACGTCGCCGGCGACGCCGAGCAAGCCGGGCAAGGGCGGCAGCGGCGGCAGCACCCCGAAGCCGGGCGCGACGGGCGGACCGAACCCCAAGCCCTCGCCGGGCGCCGGTCGGTGACGGCGGCTCGGCGCGTCCTCCGCGGGGGACTGGGCCTCGGCGCCTGCGCGGGAGCAGGACTCGCGTACTCCGCGGTGGAGGCGCGCTCCTACCGCCTGCGCCGCGTCACGGTGCCCGTCCTGCCGGCCGGGCAGCGCCCCCTGAGGCTGCTCCACCTCTCCGACCTGCACCTGCTGCCGCAGCAGCGCAAGAAGATCGCGTGGGTGCAGCACCTGGCGGGGCTCGAGCCGGACGTCGTCATCGACACGGGTGACAACCTCGCGGGAGCGCGCTCGATCCCCGCCGTGCTCGACGCGCTCGGCCCGCTGCTCGAGCTGCCGGGCGCGTTCGTCATGGGCTCCAACGACTACTTCGCCCCGACGCCGCGCAACCCCTTCGCCTACTTCCACACCACCGGCAGCGCGCACGACCTGAAGCCCGGCGAGGAGTGGAAGGGCGAGCCGCTGCCGACGGAGGACCTACGCACCGGGCTCACCGCCGCGGGCTGGGTGGACCTCACCAACGCCCGCGGCCGGCTGCGGGTGGACGGACGCGACCTCGAGCTCGTCGGCGTCGACGACCCGCACATCAACAGGGACCGCTACGCCGACGTCGCCGGCCCCGCCGACCCGTCGGCCGACCTCACGCTCGGGGTGGCGCACGCGCCGTACCAGCGGGTGCTCGACGCGATGGCGCACGACGGGGCCGGGCTCATCCTCGCCGGGCACACCCACGGCGGGCAGCTGCGCATCCCGTTCTCGCCGGCCGCGCTCGTCGCGAACTGCGACCTGCCGAAGTCCCAGGCGCGCGGGCTCAGCCGCTGGGGCAGCGCCCGGCTGCACGTGTCCGCCGGGCTCGGCACCTCGCCGTACGTCCGGTTCCGGTTCGCCTGCCCGCCGGAGGCGACGCTGCTGACGCTGACCGCGCAGGAGCCGCTGGGCTGAGCCGGTTCAGCCCCGCAGGGCCGCTCGCAGGTGCGGTGCCCAGCGCACGACCTCGGTGGAGCGCGAGCCCAGGACGACGAGACTGGCGATCACGGCATGCACCCGGGCGCTGTCGCCCGAGAACAGGCGCGTCGACGACGAGGGAGCCGGGACGTGGGCCTCGCCCCCGACGTAGCGGGGCGCAGGGATCGGGACGAGGAAACGGCCACCCTGCTGGCGGAACTCCGCCTGCTGCGCGACGATCTCCGTGGCGAAGTTCCACGCGAGGACGAGAGCGACGTCGGGGTGGCGCTCGCTGAGGGCCTCCACGGGCAGGATGGGGATGCCCGTCCCCGGCATGAACTTGCCGATCTTGTGCGGGTTGCGGTCGACGACGAACTCGATCATGTCGTCGCCGATGCCGCAGAAGCTCAGCAGTGTCACGCCCTTCGCGGCCGCGCCGTACGCCGCGACGCGAGCCCCCTGGGCCCGCGCCTCCTCCAGCATCCGGCGCAGGTCCGTGGCCAGCGCCTGCACGCGTGCACTGAAGTCCGCGTAGTAGGCGAAGGAGTCCAGCCCGGCCTCCCGCTCCTCCTGCAGCACCCGCGCAGCGCGCTCGGTGAGCCCGGGCGTGCGCGAGCCGACCCAGCGCAGCGTGCCGCCGTGCAGGTCGGGGAAGACCACGACGTCGTTGAGGTGCAGCCCGTGGCGCAGCAGGAGAGCCTGCACGGCGATCGTCGAGAAGTAGCAGAAGTGCTCGTGGTAGACGGTGTCGAACTCGGTGCTGTCGACGAGGTAGCGCACCCCGGGGTTCTCGATCTCGACCGTGCCGGTGTCGGACACGAGCACGGCGAGCCCGGCCACGAAGTCGTTGAGCTCGGGCACATGTGCCATGACGTTCTTCGCGATGACGACGTCGGCGTTCCCGTGCTCGGCGACCAGCTGCTCGGCGGTCTGCACGCCGAAGAACGCCTCCACTGTCGGGATGCCGATCGCGCGCGCAGCCGCGGCGGGCTCGGGGGTGGGCTCGACGCCGACCACGCGCACTCCGGTGCCCGCGAAGCCGCGCAGCAGGTATCCGTCATTGCTCGCCACCTCGACCACGAGGGACCGCTCGTCGAGGGAGTGCTCCGCGAGCAGCAGGTCGACGTGCTCCTTGCTGTGGCGCAGCAGCTCGTCGCTGAACGACGAGAAGTAGGGGTACTCCGCGTCGAACAGCTCGATGTCGGGGCTCGTCTGCGTGAGCTGCACCAGGGCGCACGACTCGCAGAAGCCGACGACCAGCGGGAACTGCGGCAGCTCGCGGCTCTGCTGCGCGTCGCGCACGAGGGTGTTGGCTACCGGGGAGAGCCCGAGATCGAGGAAGGGCCTCACACTGGTGGTGCCACCGCAGGACCGGCAGGGGTCGCAGGCTGGCGGAGTCGTCACGTCGGATCAGCCTTCCTCGTCATCCAGGCACGTCCACGACCGCGGACGCGGGGAGCAGCACGCACAGATGACGAGAGGCGGATCCTGCACGCCGTACGGCGATCGGCGCAGGCCGCGGACACCGTCGTCACGCGCGCGGGACCAGGCGGTGTCCCGACTCAGCCCTCCCCCCGGGCATCTGGTCCGAGTAGAGCACCCCACGAGCACCGCTGTCACGGAGTTCACCGAAACGGCCGTTGCGGGGTGGCTTTCCGTGCAAACCCACCCGGAAGATCCGCTGCGGCACCTACGATCTCGCTGTCGGGACGTGCCGTGACGGTCCCGGTCTTGCGACAGGTGGCTGCCCGCGCGGCCTCGACCGGGGAGTGCCATGGCTGAACCGCGTACGGTCCTGGTCACCGGAGCCACCGGCATGATCGGGTCGCGACTCGTGGCCCAGCTCGTGCAGCAGGGCGACGACGTGCACGCGGTCTCGCGCGAGGAGCACCCGCCCGAGGACGCCGTCACCTGGTGGCGGTGCGACCTGGCTGACGCACCAGCGCTCGACCGCGTGCTGACCTCGGTGCGACCGCATGTGGTGCACCACCTCGCCGCGAAGGTGGACGGAGCGCGTACGCGCGAGCTCGTGCGCCCGACCCTGGTGGAGAACCTCCTCGTCACGGTCTCCCTGCTCGAGGCCGTCGACCGGCTCGGCATCGCACGGCTGGTGCTCAGCGGCTCGGCGCTGGAGGAGCCGGCCGGCGGGGACGCGCTGCCCGTCCCACCCTCGCCGTACGGTGCGTCGAAGTGGGCCGCGAGCGCCTACGCGCGGATGTACTCCGCGCTGTTCGACCTGCCCGTGGTCACCGTGCGCCCCAACATGACCTACGGGCCCGGGCAGCGCGACCTCCGCAAGCTCGTGCCCTACGTCATCCTCTCCCTGCTGCGCGGTGAGGAGCCGCAGCTGAGCAGCGGTGCGCGCCCGTGCGACTGGGTCTTCGTCGACGACGTCGCCGCGGCGTACCGCGCCGCCGGCGAGTCACCCGTCGCGCCGGGACGCACCATCGACATCGGGACCGGCGTGCTCACCACCGTGGCCGACCTCGTGGCCGACGTGGTGCGCATCCTCGGCACACCGCTGCAGCCGCGCTTCGGCGTCGTCGACGTGCGCCCGCTGGAGCAGGTCGTCGCCACCGATCCGGCTCCTGCGCAGGAGCTCCTCGGCTGGCGGCCCGAGGTCGACCTCCACGAGGGTCTCCAGCGCACCGTCGCCTGGGCGCGCACGCTCGTGCCCGAGCCGCGGGGGCACGCCGCGGGCGAGCGGGTGTCGCGGTGACCCCCGAGGAGCTCATGGCCCTGGCCGCGGAGCTCTTCCCGATCCCCCGCAGCATCACCGGCCCCGGTGCGCGCGAGACGCTGGAGGTCGTGCGGCGCCGGATCCCCCTCGACGTGGTCGAGGTCCCCTCGGGCTCCCCCGCCCTCGACTGGACGGTGCCGGCGGAGTGGTCGGTCCGCGAGGCCTGGCTCGAGGCGCCGGACGGCACCCGCCTGGCCGACTACGCGGAGAACCCCCTGCAGCTGCTGGGCTACAGCGTCTCCTACGACGGTGTCGTCTCGAGGGACGAGCTGCTCGAGCACGTGTTCACCCTCGAGGACCGCCCGCACGCCGTGCCCTACCGGACCGCCTACTACACGGAGCGCTGGGGCTTCTGCCTCGCGTACGACGTGGTGCGCGACCTGCCCGACGGCGACTACCGCGTGCACATCGACACGACGCACCACACGTCCGGGTCGCTCAGCTACGGCGAGCTCGTCGTGCCCGGCAGGTCCGATGACGAAGTGCTGGTCAGTACGCACATCTGCCACCCGCTGCAGGCCAACGACAACGTCTCCGGCATCGTCGCGGCGACAGCCCTGGCCCAGCACGTGCTCAGCGCACCGCGCGAGCTCACCTACCGGTTCGTGTTCGTCCCCGGCACGATCGGCTCGATCGTCTGGCTGTCGCGCCACCGCGACGCGGCCGACCGGGTACGCGCCGGTATGGTGCTGACCGCGCTGGGCGACCCGGCCCGCTTCGTCTACAAGCAGAGCCGCCGCGGTGGGCGGTGGATCGACGAGGTGGTGCCCGCGGCGCTGGCGGCGGCGGGCGTCGAGCACGAGGTGCGGGCCTTCGACCCCTACGGCTACGACGAGCGGCAGTACTGCTCGCCCGGGTTCGACCTCCCGGTGGGACGGCTGAGCCGCTCCACGCACGCGGAGTACCCCGAGTACCACACGTCGCTGGACGACCTGTCGTTCATCGACGGGGCGAGCCTCGCGGCGTCGGTCGGCGTGCTCGAGGGCGTCGTCGACCTGCTGGAGCACGACAGGTGCTGGCGCAGCACCAGCCCGTACGGCGAGCCCCAGCTCGGACGCCGGGGGCTGTACCGCCAGATCGGCGCGACCATCGACGCCAAGGCACGGGAGCTCGCGCTGCTCTGGGTGCTCAGCGGAGCCGACGGCAGCACCCCGCTGCGCGAGGTCGCGCAGCGCTCGGGCCTGGAGTTCGCCGCCCTGCGCGACGCCGCGAGCCTGCTGCACGAGCACGGCCTGCTGGCCGATCCAGCCCTCCCTCCGGCGTGAGGAGTCGCGCACCCGTGCCGCGCCGGCGCGGTCGCCGTCCCACGACGAGGGGTCGAGCGCACCTCCGCATGGGCTATCCTTGCTCTGCTCGTCGGGGAGCTCCACCGGGGTGTGGCGCAGCTTGGTAGCGCGCTTCGTTCGGGACGAAGAGGTCGTGGGTTCAAATCCCGCCACCCCGACGCGCGAGACGGCCGGGGACCCACCAGGGTCCCCGGCCGTCTGCTGTCCCCGCCCTCTGCTACCAATGGGCGGGTGACCGACTCCCCCGACCTGACGGCGCTGCCCCTGTGGGAGCAGCGGTTCCGCGCCGCCCGGGTCTCCCTCCCGGACTGGGCGCAGGACGCGCCCGCCCGCTGCCTCTACCTCGCCAACCCGACCGGGACGTACGAGCTCTACGCGTGGGACCGCGACGCCGGCACGCACCGCCAGGTGACCGACCGGCCCGAGGGCACCGCGGAGGGGACGCTGACGCCCGAGGGCGACGCGGTCTGGTGGTTCGACGACACCGACGGCGACGAGTACGGCGTGTGGCGCCGCCAGCCGTTCGAGGGCGGCCCGGACGAGGACGCGGCGCCGGGGCTGGGAGCGGCGTACTCCGCGGGGCTCGTGCTGGGTCGCGGCGGCCTCGCGGTGGTCGGCCGCGCCGACGACGACTACGGCACCGAGGTCAGCGTCCTCCAGCCGGGCCGGCGGCCGCGCACGGTCTACGCCTCGGAGGAGAGCGCGTTCGTCGGCGACCTCAGCGAGGACGGCACGCTGCTCACCATCGGCCACAGCGAGGACGGCGACTCGCGCCACCCCGACCTCCGCGTCATCCGGGTGTCCGACGCGAGCACGGTCGCGGAGCTCTCCGACGGGCCCGGGCGCGGCCTGCACCCGCTCGGCTTCGCCCCGCTGATGGGGGACACGCGACTGCTCGTCGGGCACGAGCGACGCGGGCGCGACGAGCTGCTCGTGTGGGACGTCGCGAACGGCAGCACCACCGAGATCGTCCTCGACCTGCCGGGCGACGTCGGCGCGCAGTGGTACCTCGACGGCCGGGCGCTGCTGGTGGAGCACGAGCACCTCGCGCGCAACGAGCTCTACCGCTACGAGCTCGCCACCGGCGCCCTCGAGCGCCTCGACGTGCCGCGCGGCGTCGTGAGCGAGGCGACCGTGCGCCCCGACGGCGTCGAGTACTCCTGGTCCTCGGCCGCGGAGCCCGGCGTCGTGCGCCGGCTCGGCGGGGAGGTCGTGCTCACCCCGCCCGGGGCGCCGTGCCCCCCGTCGGTGCCGGTCGAGGACGTCTGGGCCGAGGGGCCGGGCGGCCGGGTCCACGCGCTGCTCTCCGCGCCCACCGGGGAGGGTCCGCACCCCGCGGTCGTGCTCATCCACGGTGGGCCGACCTGGCACGACGCGGACTCGTTCGCCTCCGACGTCGCGGCCTACGTCGACGCCGGCATCGCCGTCGTCCGGGTCAACTACCGCGGCTCGACGGGCTACGGGTCGGCCTGGCGCGACGCCATCGAGGGCCGAGTCGGCACCACCGAGCTCGAGGACGTCGTCGCCGTGCGCGACGCGCTGGTCGGGGCCGGCCGGATCGACGGCGCGCGCACCGCCGTGTCGGGCGGGTCGTGGGGCGGCTACCTCACGCTGCTCGCCCTCGGCCGCTACCCCGACCTCTGGGCCGCGGGCGTCGGCGCCGTCCCGGTCGCGGACTACGTCGCGGCCTTCGAGGACGAGATGGAGCCCCTGAAGGCCTTCGACCGGTCGCTGTTCGGCGGCTCGCCGACCGAGGTGCCCGAGCGCTACCGCGAGTCCTCGCCGATCACCTACGTCGACGCCGTCACCGCGCCGCTGCTCGTGCTCGCCGGCGAGAACGACCCGCGCTGCCCCATCCGGCAGATCGAGAACTACCTCGCCGCCCTCGACGCGCGCGGCCAGGCCTACGAGCTCTACCGCTACGACGCGGGCCACGGCTCGCTCGTCGTGGAGGAGCGCGTCAAGCAGATGCGCCTCGAGCTCGAGTTCCTCTGCCGGCACCTCGGCCTGCCGGTCCCGTGAGCGCGCTCGACGCGCTGGCCGAGGCGTACGCCGCGACCTCCGCCGCGGTCGACGGCCTCGCGCCGCGCGACCTGCTGCGGCCGACCGGCGCCGAGTCCTGGTGCGTCGCGGACCTGCTGCTGCACCTGCGCCTCGACGCCGAGCGCGCGCTCGTCGCCTGTACGACGACGGCGGACGACGAGCCCGACGTCGACGCGGTGACCTACTGGACGGCGTACCAGCAGGGCAAGCCGGACGACGGCGGGGCGCACGCGCGCTTCGTGCGGGTCTCCGCCGCGGCGTACGCGTCGCCGGCGGGGCTCGTGCAGCACTGGTCGCACGTGTCCGGCGCCGCCCTGCGCGCGCTGGCGGCGCGCGACCCCGACGGTCGCGTCAGCACGCAGGGCCACGTGCTGCGGGTGGAGGACTTCACCGCGACGCTGGCCGTCGAGGGCGCGGTCCACCACCTCGACCTCACCCTGGAGCTGCCGCAGCGCCGGCACCCGCTCCCCCTCTCGCTGGCGCTGACCCGCGAGGTCGTCACCCGCGCCGTCGGCCCGCTGCCGGCGCGCTGGTCGGACGTCGACGCCGCCCTGAGGGCGACCGGCCGCGCCCCGCTCGACGACGCCGACCGCGCGGAGCTGGGCGCTGCCGCGGACCGGCTGCCGCTGTTCAGCTGACTCGGCCGCGCGGGTGGCACAGTGGACGCGTGGCGCGCGACGACGACGACATCGAGGCCCTGCTCGCGGACGTGGAGCGCACGCTCGGGCGGGGTGGCCCTGCCCCCGAACGCCAGCCGGCCCGGCGCTCCGACCCGGCGCCTGCTCCGCGCTCGTCGTCCCGGCTCGACGGCGTGCGCGCCGGCGTCGCCGCCCGCTTCCGCGCGGCGCTCGTGGCTGCGGTCGTCGCCGGGGCGGCGGTGTTCGCGCTGTTCGCCGTCACGCCGTTCCTGGGGGCGGTCTCGGGCGGGGCGGGTGCGGCGGTCGCGGCGTTCGTCGCCGTCGGAGTGACCTACCGGCGTCGCTAGCCGCCGGGGAGCTGCGGCTCTGGCAGCATCTGCGCGTGCGCAGCGCGGAGGACCACGGGCTCGACGCCCTCCGGCTCGTGCTCCTCGTCCGGCTGCGGCGACGGCTGCGCCTGCTCGCCCTGCTCGCCCTCGCGGGGCTGCCGCTGTGCGCAGGGCTCGTCATCGCCGTGCAGGCGTGGACGCCGGGCGGGTCGCGCTGGTGGGAGTTCGCCGGGGACTGGGCCGACCCGGTGCTCACCGCCCTCGCCGCGGTGCTCGTGCTCGCCCTGCTCTCCCAGGGGCTGACCCGCTTCCTGCCCGGCCCGGAGGCGGAGGTCGCGGCGCGGCTCGTCCCACTGGTCCGGCTGCGCAACCAGGGCGACGCCAGGCTGTGGCGGCGCCGGGTCCCCGCGGCGAGCGCGCTGCAGGCCTACCTCGACCCCGACACGCGACTCCCCCCGGGACTGGTGCTCTGGTGCGGCGGCTCCGTGCTCTTCGCCGCGGTCATGGCGACCCAGGTCGCCCCGGCGTGGGAAGCGAACCACGGGCACGGCGAGGTCGTCACCATCGGCGTGGACGCCCACCTCGACCACGTCGAGCACGGGCGGAGCACGACGTGGTTCCTCTCCACGCCGCAAGGCGTCGTGGTCTCGCAGAGCGGCGCGCCGCACGACGGCGAGCGCTTCGCCCTCACGGGCAGCGGCGCGTACGCCGTGGGCGGCCACGTCTGGGTCCTCGTCGCGCTGCTCCTGCTCGCGGGCGTGGCCTCGGCACTGGGCAGCTGCGCGCTGCTGGTCGTCGGCGCGCGCTCGGCCCCGGCGCGGCTCTCCTGGTGGGCCGGGCGGCACCTGCCCGCGGCCCTCGACGCCGCGCGGGCGAGCGGGCAGTCCCTGCAGCTCGTCAGCGGCGCGTCGTGGTCCCTGTCGTTCGCCGGGCTGCGCGGAGCTCCCGCGGCTGCCGTGCTCGCCCGCCGCCGCCGCCGCCTGCTGCTCGTCGTCGGTGTCGTGCTCGTCATCGGCGGCACGGCCACCGCCGTCGTGCAGCTGCTGCAGCCGCCGCCGTCCCGACGCGACGTGACCGTCCCCGCGCTGGTCGGGCTCGGGCTGCCGGACGCCACCGCGTCGTACGACGACACCAGCGCCGCCCGCGACTACTACGCCGACCTCGTGGGCTCGCGGCCGGCCTCGACGTGGTCGTTCGGCGCCTTCGGCACGGTCGACGGCCAGCGGGTGTACGTCGACGTCGACGTCTTCCGCGAGCGGCCGGAGCAGCGGACCACGGCGTTGCGCGCCGTCGGCGACTGGCTCGCCGAGCGCGACGCCTCACGGCCCACCGCCGACCTGCCCGGGCTGCCCGCCGGCGCTGTCGGGCGGCTGGACCTGCAGGACCCGCCCGGCGCGGAGGCGGCGGGCAGTGCGGAGGGCTGGCTGCTCTGGGTCCACGTGAGCGGCTCCGAGGGCGTACGCGCCGAGCAGCTCGCGCCCGTCGCCACGCGCGCGCTGGCCGCGCTGGAGCAGGAGGGCTTCGCCCGGGTGGCCCGCGAGACGGGACGCTAGGTCAGCCCTGCGTGTGCCACTCGACGGCGTCGTCGAGGTCGCCCGTGAGGGCGAAGTGCCAGGCGGCACGCACGGCGACGTCCGGGGCGACGACGTAGCGCAGGGGGTACTCCTGCACCTGCCCCTCGCCGACGACGAGGGGGAGCAGCTCGTCCGAGTCCGGGCCCGCGGCGAGCACGAAGACGTCGCCGTCGTAGTCGACGTAGACGACGAGACCCGCCGCCGCCGACCCGCCGACGGCGAGGTGGGCGTCGTCCGGTCCGGTCAGGACGAGCGTGGTGCGCTCGACGCCGTCGAGCTCGTCGACGAGCTGGCGCACGGTCGCCTCGTCCCAGTCCGGCTCCCACGCGAGCTCCACCGCCCCCATCCAGGGCGAGACGGAGGCGACGGTCCGCACGAACACGGCGCCAGCGTCGCACACCGATGAGCCGCGCCGGCCCGTACCGTCCGACGGGAAGGACCACGAGTGCAGGAGGCTCCAGTGACGAGCACGACAGGCCAGCCAGGTGCAGCAGGACCCCTCGATCCCGGCCGTGCGTTCAGCGGCTTCTCCTGCGCGGCGAGCGGGCCCGGCGACGTCGAGGACATGCGCGCGTTCTACACCGGCGTGCTCGGCGTCCCGACCGACGTGGAGCACGGGATGCTCTGGCTGCACCTCGCGCCCGGCCGCGACGTGCTGGTCTACCCCAAGCCGGGGCACCAGCCCGCGACCTCGACGGTGCTGAACTTCCCCGTCGACGACGTGGCCGCGGCGGTCGACGCGCTGGCGGCGGCGGGGGTGACGCCCGAGCGCTACCCCGGCATGGACCAGGACGAGCGCGGCATCAACCGCGGCGGCGGCCCGCTCATCGCGTGGTTCCTCGACCCGGCGGGCAACCCGTTCTCGGTCCTGCAGGGCTGACCCGCCACCCGACGACGTGGGCCTGGGCAACTGCCGTCCACGCGACTAGGGTGCGGCTCTGCGCAGGGCCGGGCCCGCGTGGGGGCGGAGGAGTCGCATGGGCAAGCCCGTGGTCCTGGCGGTCGACGACGACGCGGAGGTCTGCGCCGCCATCGCGCGCGACCTGCGCAGCCGCTACGGCAAGGACCACCAGGTCATGCGGGCGGACTCGGGGGCGCAGGCGCTCGACGTGCTGACGCGGCTTGCGCTGCGCGGTCGTCCCGTGGCGCTCATCGCCTCCGACCAGCGGATGCCCGGGATGACCGGCATCCAGCTGCTGGAGGAGGCCCGGACCCACGCGCCGACGGCGAAGCTGCTGCTGCTGACGGCGTACGCCGACACCGGCGTCGCGATCAAGGCGATCAACGACATCGGGCTCGACTACTACCTGCTCAAGCCCTGGGACCCGCCGGAGGACCGGCTCTACCCGGTGGTCGACGACCTGCTCGGCGACTGGCGGCGGGAGAACCCCGACGAGACGTCGGAGCTGCGCGTGCTGGGGCACCGGTGGTCCGAGCGCAGCCACGAGGTGAAGACCTTCCTCGCGCGCAACCACGTGCCCTACCGCTGGTACGACATCGAGCTGGACGCCGAGGCGCAGCGCCTGGCCGGGCTGGCGGGCGCCGGACCGGACGACATGCCGCTCGTGCTCGTCCCCGAGGGCGAGACGCTGCGCGCACCGACGAGCCGGGACCTGGCCGGGGCCCTCGGCCTGCGCACCTCGGCCACCCAGCCGCTGTACGACGTGTGCATCGTGGGCGCCGGGCCCGCCGGTCTCGCGGCGGCGGTCTACGCCGCCTCGGAGGGCCTGAGCACCGTCATCGTCGAGCGCGAGGCGCCGGGCGGCCAGGCCGGCACCAGCGCGGCGATCGAGAACTACCTCGGCTTCCCGCGCGGGCTCACCGGCGCCGACCTCACCCAGCGGGCCGTCGCCCAGGTCTCGCGGTTCGGCGCGGAGGTGGTGCTCGCCCGCGACGTCGTCGGCCTGGAGCCGCGCGGGCCCGTGCGCGCCGTCCTGCTCGAGGGCGACGGCGAGATCGAGGCCCGGGCCGTCATCGTCTCGACAGGCGTGTCCTACCGCCTGCTCGAGGCCGCCGGTGCGCAGGCGCTGACCGGGCGCGGGGTCTACTACGGCGCTACCGCGAGCGACGCACCGCAGACGCAGGGCGAGGACGTCTACGTCGTGGGCGCCGCGAACTCCGCCGGCCAGGCCGCCTTGAACCTGGCGCGCTACGCCAGCCGGGTCGTGCTGCTCGTCCGGGGCCGCTCGCTCGAGGACACCATGTCGCAGTACCTCAGCGAGCGGATCCAGGCGCACGAGCGCATCGAGGTGCGGCTGCGCACCGAGGTCGAGTGCTGCGCCGGCGACGGCCACCTGGAGACGCTGCGCCTGCGCGAGCGCGACACCGGCGTCCTGGAGGAGGTGAAGACGAACTGGCTGTTCGTCTTCATCGGCGCCTCCCCCCGCACCGACTGGCTCGGGTCGCAGGTCCTGCGTGACGGCAAGGGGTTCGTGGTGACCGGGCAGGACCTGCGCAGCCCCGGGCGCGAGCTCGAGTGGGTGCTGCCGCGGGAGCCGTTCGCGCTCGAGACGAGCGTCCCGGGCGTCTTCGCCGCGGGTGACGTCCGGCTCGACTCGATGAAGCGGGTCGCCTCCGCCGTGGGCGAGGGCGCCATGTCGGTCTACCTCGTGCACCGCTACCTGGCGTCGTCGTGATGCGCGCGGAGGACCTGCGCGGGATCCCGCTGTTCGACGGCGTGACGGACGGGCAGCTGGCCGAGCTCGCCGCGGTCGGCGAGGAGGTCCCCGTCGAGCGCGGCGTCGACCTCTTCCACCAGGGCGACCCGGCCGAGCACTGGTGGGTGCTGCTCGAGGGCGAGGTCGAGCTGCTGCGCCGGGTCGGGCCCGAGGACGTCGTCGTCGCCCGCCTCGACCAGCCGGGGCGGTGGGTCGGCGGGTTCCGGGGCTGGGACGAGAACGCGGTCTACCTCCCGAGCGCGCGGGGCGTCACCCCGGGCCGGGTCCTGCGCGTACCGTCGGCGGACCTGCGGCGGCTCAGCGACAGCTGGTCCCCGTTGAGCGGGCACATCGTCGCCGGCGTCTTCAACACCGCCCGCAACGCCGAGGCCACGGCGCGGCAGCGCGAGTCGCTGGTGGCGCTGGGGACGCTCGCCGCCGGGCTCGCGCACGAGCTCAACAACCCGGCCGCGGCGGCGACGCGGGCGGTCGACTCCCTCGCCGCGACCGCAGGCGAGCTGCTCGACGCGCTGCGCGACCTCGCCCGCGCGGGGATCGCCGCCGACCAGTTCACCGGGCTGGACGCGCTGCGCAGCTCGCTCGCCCCGCCGGCGGGCCCCGTCGACCCGCTGGAGCTCGCCGACCAGGAGGAGGAGCTCGGCTCCTGGCTGGAGTCGCACGACGTCGAGCTGGCCTGGGACCTCGCGCCGGCCCTGGCTGCGGCAGGGGCGGACGTCGGCTGGTGCGAGCGCGCCGAGGAGGCCGTCGGCTCGGCCGCCCTGGAGCCCGCCCTGCGCTGGGTCGCGAGCACGGTCACCACGGCCGCCCTGCTGCGCTCGACGAAGGAGTCCACCCGCCGGGTCTCCGAGCTGGTCGACGCCGTGCGGTCGTACTCCCAGATGGACCGCGGCTCGGTGCAGCTCATCGACGTCACCGAGGGGCTCGAGAGCACGCTGGTGATGCTCGGCCACAAGCTGCGCGGGGTCGACGTGGTGCGTGACTTCGACGCGGGCGTGCCGAAGATCGAGGCGTACGCCGGTGAGCTGAACCAGGTCTGGACGAACCTCATCGACAACGCCGTCGACGCGATGGACGGCGCGGGGACGCTGCGGCTGCGCACCCGTCCCGACGGCGAGGGGGTCGTCGTCGAGGTGGGCGACAGCGGGGCCGGGATGCCGCCGGAGGTGGCGGCGCGGGCGTTCGAGGCGTTCTACACGACCAAGCCCGTCGGCAGGGGGACGGGCCTCGGCCTCGACATCGCGCGGCGCATCGTTCAGGACCGGCACGGCGGCACGGTCACCATCACCTCGCGCCCCGGCGACACCGTGCTGAGCGTGCACCTGCCGCGGCGGATCGGCCCGCCCCGCTGACCCGGCACCCGACGTCGTGGCCCTGGTGCGTGCTCCAGCACCGCACCAGGGCCACGACGTCGGGGACGGTCAGGTGCGGGGCGGGTTCAGCTCCGCGGCGACGACCTCGGCGATCTGCGCGGTGTTGAGCGCGGCACCCTTGCGCAGGTTGTCCCCGCAGAGGAACAGGTCCAGCGCGCGCGGGTCGTCCAGCGAGCGGCGTACGCGCCCGACCCACGTCGGGTCGGTGCCGACGACGTCGGCGGGCGTCGGGAACTCGTAGTTCGCGGGGTCGTCGCAGAGCACGACGCCCGGCGAGTGCGCGAGGACCTCCTGCGCGCGGGCCTGGTCGACCTCGGACTCGAAGACCGCGTGCACGGCGAGCGAGTGCGTGGTGATGACCGGGACCCGGACGCACGTGGCCGAGACGCGCAGCTCGGGCAGGCCGAGGATCTTGCGCGACTCGTTGCGCACCTTGAGCTCCTCGCTCGACCAGCCGCCGTCCTTGAGCGAGCCCGCCCACGGCACGACGTTGAGCGCGAGCGGCGCGGGGAACGGGCCGCCGTCGCCCACGACCCGGCGCACGTCTCCCGCCTTCGTGCCGAGCGTGTCGTCGCCGGCGACCTTGCGGATCTGCTCGCGAAGGGCGTCGATGCCGGGCTGGCCGGCGCCGGAGGCCGCTTGGTACGACGCGACGACGAGCTCGGCGAGGGCGTACTCCCGGTGGAGGGCGCCGAGCGCGACGATCATCGACAGCGTCGTGCAGTTGGGGTTGCTGATGATGCCGCGCGGGCGGTCCTTGGCTGCCGCGGCGTTGACCTCCGGCACGACCAGCGGGACGTCAGGGTCCATGCGGAACGCCCCGGAGTTGTCGACGGCGACCGCGCCCTTGGCCGCGGCGACCGGCGCCCACTGCGCGGAGACCTCGTCGGGGACGTCGAACATCGCGACGTCGACGCCCTCGAACGCCTCCTCGGACAGGGCGACGACCTCGAGCTCCTCGCCGCGCACGGTCAGGCGCTTGCCCGCGCTGCGCGCGGAGGCGATGAGCCGGATGTCGCCCCAGACGTCCTCGCGCGAGCTGAGGATCTCGAGCATGACGGTGCCCACGGCACCGGTGGCGCCGACGACGGCGAGGGTGGGCCGGCCGTCCCGGCGTGCGATCGGGGCGATGCTCATCGGCCGGTCCCTCCGTAGACGACGGCAGCGCCGTCGGGGTCGTCGAGGTCGAAGGCGGTGTGGATGGCGCGGACCGCCTCGTCGACGGACTCGGCGCGCACGACCACCGAGATGCGGATCTCGGAGGTCGAGATGATCTCGACGTTGACGCCCGCGGTGGCGAGCGCGTCGAAGAACGTCGCGGAGACGCCCGGGTGCGAGCGCATGCCTGCGCCGATGAGCGAGACCTTGCCGATGCCGTCGTCGAAGAGGATGTCCTCGAACCCGATCGCCGGCTGCACCTTGCGCAGGGCGGCCACGGCGCTCGTGCCGTCGGTCTTGGGCAGCGTGAAGGAGATGTCCGCGCGGCCCGTCGCCACCGACGAGACGTTCTGCACGATCATGTCGATGTTGGTGCCCGCCTCGGCGACGGCGCGGAAGATCCGCGCCGCCTCGCCCGGCTTGTCGGGGACCCCGACCACCGTCACCTTGGCCTCGCTGCGGTCGTGCGCGACCGCCGAGATGATCGGCTGCTCCACGTCGGAACCCTCCTGGGTGCTGCTCGGGTCGGTCCTGCTGATGTCGGTCACCCACGTGCCGGTCCGGTCGCTGAACGACGAGCGGACGTGGATCGGCAGGGAGAAGCGGCGGGCGTACTCCACGCAGCGCAGGTGCAGCACCTTCGCGCCGCACGCGGCCATCTCGAGCATCTCCTCGTACGCGAGGCGCGGCAGCTTGCGGGCCGCGGGCACGATGCGCGGGTCGGCGGAGAAGACGCCGTCGACGTCGGTGTAGATCTCGCAGACCTCGGCGTCGAGCGCGGCGGCGAGCGCCACGGCGGTCGTGTCCGACCCGCCGCGGCCGAGCGTGGTGATGTCCTTGGTGTCCTGGCTGACGCCCTGGAAGCCGGCGACGATCGCGATGGCGCCGTCGGCGAGCGCCTCCCGGATCCGCCCCGGCGTCACGTCGATGATGCGCGCCTTGCCGTGGGCCGAGTCGGTGATGACGCCGGCCTGCGAGCCCGTGAAGGAGCGGGCCTCGACGCCCAGGTTGCCCAGCGCCATGGCGACGACGGCCATGGAGATCCGCTCGCCGGCGGTGAGCAGCATGTCGAGCTCGCGCCCCCCGGGGACGGGGGTGACCTGCTCGGCGAGGTCGATGAGCTCGTCGGTCGTGTCGCCCATCGCGGAGACGACGACGACCACGTCGTGGCCCGCGCGCTTCGTGGCGGCGATCCGCTGCGCGACGCGCTTGACGCTCGCGGCGTCAGCGACGGAGGAACCGCCGTACTTCTGCACGACCAGGCCCACGGATCTGCCTTCCGGGATGCGGACGGGGAGGGACGGCGACCGCGAGCGGCCAGCGGTCCCGTGCAGGGGCCGAGTCTACCGGCGCGGCACGCGCCGACGCGCGCGAGTTGCGGCCCGACCGGGCGGATCGCCCGCCGGCCCGTGACGCGGGACCGTCGCGTCCTCCAGAGTGGCTCCGTGGCCTTCGACTCGCCGGACGCGTACGACCGCTTCATGGGCCGCTGGTCCAGCCCGCTCGCCGACGCCGCGGTCGCGGCGCTGGACCCGTCCCCGGGGACGCGGGTGCTCGACGTGGGGTGCGGGCCGGGGGCGCTGACCACCCGCCTCGTCGCGCGGGTCGGCGCGGCGGCGGTCACCGCGGTGGACCCCTCGCCCCGCTTCGTGGCCGCGCTCGCCGAGCGGCTGCCGGGCGTGGCGACCGCGACGGCGGCGGCCGAGTCCCTGCCGTTCGCGGACGCGTCCTACGACCTCGTGGTCGCGCAGCTCGTCGTCCACTTCATGGCGGACCCGCTCGCGGGGCTGCGCGAGATGGCGCGCGTCGTCCGGCCGGGCGGCCGCGTCGCGGTCAGCGTCTGGGACCACCTCCGCTCGCCCATCGACCCCTTCTGGACCGCTGCGCAGCCCAGCGACCTCGCCGACGTCGACCTCGCCCGCCCCGGCGTACGCGCCGGCTCGCTCGCCGAGCTCGTGCGCGCGGCGGGGCTGGAGCCGCAGGTCGACGCCGACCTCGTCGTCGAGTGCCGCTTCGCGACCTTCGAGGAGTGGTGGGAGCCCTTCACGATGGGCGTCGGCCCGGCGGGCGACCACGTGACGGCGCTCTCGCCGCAGGAGCGCGACGCGCTGCGCGACGCGTGCGAGTCCCTGCTGCCGCCGGCGCCCTTCACGCTGCAGGCGGCCGCGTGGTGGGTGGTCGCGGAGCGGCCCGGGGCGGGCTGAGGGCTCAGCCCTCGCCGAGCATCCGCTCCAGCACGCCGGTGTACGCGGGGCGCGCCTCCGACACGCGCGCCCGTCCCGCGGGCGTCAGCGAGACGAAGACGCCGCGGCGGTCGGTCTCGCAGCAGGCGCGCTCGACGAGGCCCTGGCCCTGGAGGCGGTCGACGAGGCGGGACATCGCGCTCTGGCTCAGCCCGACCGCGTCGGCGAGCTCGGTGACGCGGCCCGAGGAGTGCTCGTCCTCGTCGAGGCGGGCGAGGACCTCGTAGTCGGTCCGGCCGAGCCGGTAGCCGCTCGTCAGCTCGCGGTCGAGCGCCTCGTTGACCCTGGAGCAGCGCTCGGACAGCGCGCGCCACTGGCCGAGGAGGTCCTCGCCGACCGCTGCACCCGTGCCTGCTGCCACGTCCTCGACTATACCCCGTTGACGATCCATGCATGCGCATGCATATGGTGGAGCCATGACACGCACACCCGTCGTCAGCACCGCTCCTCCGACCCCCGCCGCAGGCCTCGGGCGCCGCGGCTGGCTGCTCCTGCTCGTGCTCTGCGGCACCGTCTTCCTCGACGGCCTCGACGTGTCGATGGTCGGTGTCGCCCTGCCGTCCGTCGGACGGGCGCTCGACCTCGGTCCCAGCACCCTGCAGTGGGTCGTCAGCGGCTACGTCCTCGGCTACGGCGGGTTCCTGCTGCTGGGCGGCCGCTCCAGCGACCTGCTCGGCCGCCGCTCCGTCCTGCTCGCCGGGCTCGGCGTCTTCGCCGTCGCCAGCCTGCTGACGGGCGTCGCCGACGACGGCACGCTGCTCGTCGTCGCCCGCTTCGTCAAGGGCGCCGCCGCCGCGTTCACCGCGCCCGCGACCCTGTCGATCATCACGACGCGCTTCCCCGAGGGCCACGCCCGCACGAAGGCGCTCTCCGTCTACACCGCCACGGCGGCGAGCGGGTTCTCGCTCGGCCTCGTCCTCGGCGGGCTGCTCACCTCGGTCGCCTGGCGCCTGCCGTTCATCGTCCCCGGGCCGCTGGCGCTGGTCCTGCTCGCCCTGGGGGCCCGCTTCGTGCCGCGCGACGAGCCCGCTCCCACGGTGGCGCACCGGACGTACGACGTCCCGGGGGCGGCCTCCGTCACCGCCGCCCTGCTCGCGCTCGTCGTCACCGTCGTCCGCGCGCCCGACGAGGGCTGGGGCTCGCCGGTGACGGTCGGCGGCTTCGTGCTCGCCGGGCTGCTCGTCGCGCTGTTCACCGTCGTCGAGCTGCGCTCCGCAGCCCCGCTCGTCCGCCTCGGCGTCCTGCGCACCCCCGGCCTGGTCGCCGCCAACCTCACCGCCGCGACGATCTTCGGCGGGTACGTCGGCTTCCAGTTCATCGCCTCGCTCTACCTGCAGCGGACGCTGGGCTGGTCCGCGCTGGAGATGGCCTTCGGGCTGCTGCCGATGGGCCTGCTCGTCGTGGCCGCAGCGCCGCTGGTCGGGCGCCTCATCGACAGGTACGGGCCGCTGGTCCCGCTCGCGCTCGGCATGGCCGCCTTCGTGCTCGGCTACGCGCTGTTCCGCCGCATCGGGCTGGAGACGGGCTACCTCGGCGTCGTGCTCCCCGCCGTGCTGCCCCTCGGCCTGGGCTTCGCGCTGAGCTTCGCCGCGGTCAACACCGCGGCCACCGCCGGCGTGGCCGACGAGGAGCAGGGGCTCGCCTCGGGCCTCGTCCAGACCTCCACGCAGATCGGCGGCGCGCTCTTCCTCGCCGTCACGACGGCCGTGCTCGACAGCTCGTCCGGCTCGTCGCCCACCCCGCAGCGGACGCTCGACGCGTACGTCAGCGGCACGACGGTGAGCATCACCGCCGCGGTCCTCGGCTTCGTCGTCACGCTGCCGGGCCTCGTCAAGGTCCTGCGGGCGCGGCGCGCGGGGGTCGCCGCACCCGCGGTCGTCGACGGGCTGCTGCCCGCCGCCCGCACGGAGGGGTCGGCCGCGCGGGGGACGGCTCCGGAGGGGACGGCCGCCGAGCCGGCCACGACCGGCTGAGGCCCGTCGGCCGCTGGGCCGAGCGGCGTCGGCGCCCCGGGGGACTCCCCCGGGGCGCCGACGGCTGGTGGCACGGCCCGCTGGCAACGGCCGGTGGCAGGGCCCGCTGGCAGCGGCCGGTGGCAGGGCCCGCTGGCAGCGGCTAGTGGCGGGGGACGTAGCCCTGCGGCGGCGCCACCGCGTCGGCCACCGTCTGCGCGAGCAGGCGGTCCTCGGCGAGCAGCTCGTCGTCGTGCTCGACGGTGGAGTCGAGGCGGACGTGGCTGATGATCGACTGCAGCGCGCGCAGCGCGGCGCTCGCCGTGGAGCCCCAGTTGGACAGGTAGGAGAACTGCCACCACCAGAGGGCCTCGACCACGCGGCCGGCCTTGTAGTGCTGCAGCCCGTGGACGAGGTCGACGAGCACGTCGGCGACGTCGTCGGACAGCGTCGTGGTGACGACCTCGGGCGGGTCGGCGTAGGGGTCGAAGACCTCGGCGTACTCGTCGACCGGCTCGAGCAGCGCCGCGAGCGACGTGCGCACGGCCTCGAGGTCCGCGTCGCCGCCGGTGTCGGGCTCGAAGCGCTCGTCCGGGACGACGTCCTGGACGGCGCCGAGCCGGGCCCCCGCGAGCAGGACCTGGGACACCTCCAGCAGCAGCAGCGAGATCGCCGTCTCCGGGCTCTGGCCCGCGGAGATCTCGCGCACGGCCAGCACGAAGCTCTCGACCTGGTCGGAGATCTCCGCCGCGAAGTCGGTCCAGTCCTCCTGGCCCGCGCCGCCGGTCTCCGAGCCGGCAGTCGTGTCAGACATCGAGAAGTCGCCTTCCTTCGAAAGCGCGTCCGAGGGTGACCTCGTCGGCGTACTCCAGGTCGCCACCCACCGGCAGCCCGCTCGCGAGCCGTGTGACGCGCAGCCCCATCGGCTTGAGGATGCGCGCGAGGTAGGTGGCCGTGGCCTCGCCCTCGAGGTTGGGGTCGGTGGCCAGGATCAACTCGGTCACCGTGCCATCTGCGAGCCGCGCGAGCAACTCCCGGATGCGCAGGTCGTCGGGGCCGACGCCCTCGATGGGGCTGATCGCGCCGCCGAGCACGTGGTAGCGGCCGCGGAACTCGCGGGTCCGCTCGATCGCCACGACGTCCTTGGACTCCTCGACCACGCAGATGACGCTGAGGTCGCGCCGGGCGTCGCGGCAGATGCGGCACTCCACCTCCTCCGCGACGTTGCCGCACACCCGGCAGAAGCGGACCTTCTCCTTGACCTGCTCGAGCGCGACGACGAGCCTGCGCACGTCGACGGGGTCGGCGGCGAGCAGGTGGAAGGCGATGCGCTGCGCGCTCTTCGGCCCGACGCCGGGCAGCCGGCCGAGCTCGTCGATGAGGTCCTGGACGACACCCTCGTACACCTAGGCGCTCCTGGTCTGGGGGGTCGTCGTGCTCTGGCGGGTCGGCTCACGCATTGTCGTACTCCCCGATCACGCGCGCGCCGAGGTCGCGCTGGAGCAGCGCGATGCCGCTCAGCCCGTCGTCGTCGAGCACCTGGTCGTCGGCGGCGGGCTCGTCGTGCTCCGGCGGGACGGCGGCAGGGCGGCCCGCGGTCCCCGCGACGGCGGCGAGCGCGCGCGCCCGGGGGGAGAGCGGAGCGGGCTCCGGCTGCGCGGGGTCCGGCGGGGCGGTCTCCTCGTCCTCCGGGGAAGGCGGGGCGTCGTCCCAGCCCGGCGGCTCGGGCTCCCGCGCGGGCGCGCGCCGCGCGGCCCCGGGGCGAGCGGCGTCGGGGCGGGCGGCGTCGGGGCGGGCGGCGTCGGAGCGGCTCCCGTCGGACTGCTCCTGGCGCGCCGGGGGGTCCTGACGCGGCTGGTCGGGCGCGGGCCGCGGGTCGCGGGCGCGCTGCTCGGGCTGCCGCGGAGACGGGGACTGCTCGCTCCGGACGGGCTGCTCGGTGGGCTGGGGCTGCGCCTGCTGGCCGGGCGGGGCGGGCGGGTCCGGCTGGGGTGCGGGGGCCGGCGCGGCGGGCTCGGGGCGCCGCTGCTCCTGCCGCGCCGCGGGCGCGGCGCCGGGGCCGCCGACGACCGCCTCGATCCGCCAGTCCACGCCGAGGACGTCGATGAGCGCCTGCCGGACGAACTCGGCGTGGTCCGAGCGCCCCGCGAACTGCTCGCGCAGCCCCGGGGTCGGGAACGCCAGCGTCAGCACGCCCTCCCCCGCGCCCACGACCTGCGACTGCGAGCTCACGAGGGTCCAGGTCGTCCGCTTCAGCGAGGCCAGGGTGCCGAGGACGACCGGCCACATCTCGCGCACGCTGCCGAGGTCGCGCGGACCCGCACCGCCGGAGGAGGCCGCGGGAGCCGATGGGGCCTGGGCCGGCACCGGTACGACGGGTGCCGGCGGCACGGCGGCGGCCGCCGCCGCGGGCGCGGGGTCGGGCTGCGCGCGCACGGGCTCGGGTGCCCGCTCGACGGGCCGCTCCTGCGCGGGCCGCTGCTGCGCCGGAGCCGCGGGCGGCTGCTCGACGGGCCGGGGCCGCGGGGAGACCGGCGAGGTGCGGGCGACCTCGTCGGGCACCGTGGGCACGCCCATCGCGACGCCGCCCGCGACGAGGCGCTCCATCCGCTCGAGCCGGGTCGCCAGCGCGCGCTCGCCGCCCTCGGCGGCGGGCAGCAGGACGCGGGCGACCGTGAGCTCGAGCTGCAGGCGCGGCGTGGTGGTCCCGCGCATCTCGGTGAGCCCGGCGGACACGATGTCCGCGGCCCGCGAGAGGCCGGCGGAGCCGAAGCCGGCGGCCTGCACCCGCATCCGCTCCATCTCGTCGGCGGGCAGGTGGGCGAGCAGCGCCCCTGCCGAGTCGGGCACGGCGGCGAGCACGACGAGGTCGCGCAGCCGCTCGAGCAGGTCCTCGGCGAAGCGGCGGGGGTCGAGCCCGCCCTCGATGACGCGGTCGACCGCGAGGAAGGCGCTCGCCCCGTCACCGGCGCCGAGGGCGTCGATCGCCGCGTCGAGCAGGGCGGTGTCGGTGTAGCCGAGCAGCGCGGTGGCGAGCTCGTACGTCACGCCCGAGTCCCCCGCCCCCGCCACCAGCTGGTCGAGCACGCTCAGCGCGTCGCGCACCGAGCCGCGCCCCGCGCGCACCACGAGCGGGAGCACGCCCGGCGCCACGGCCACGCCCTCGCTCGCGCAGATGCCGGCGAGGTGCTCCTGCAGCCGGCTCGGCGGCACGAGGCGGAAGGGGTAGTGGTGCGTCCGCGACCGGATCGTCCCGATGACCTTCTCGGGCTCCGTCGTCGCGAAGATGAACTTGAGGTGCGGCGGGGGCTCCTCGACCACCTTGAGCAGGGCGTTGAAGCCCTGCGGCGAGACCATGTGCGCCTCGTCGACGATGTAGATCTTGTAGGGCGAGGACGAGGGCGAGAAGAACGCCTTCTCGCGCAGGTCGCGGGCGTCGTCGACGCCGCCGTGGCTCGCCGCGTCGATCTCGATGACGTCGAGGCTCCCGGGCCCGCCGCGGGCCAGGTCGGTGCAGCTCTGGCAGACGCCGCACGGCGTCGGGGTGGGGCCCTGCGCGCAGTTGAGGCAGCGGGCGAGGATGCGCGCGCTCGTCGTCTTGCCGCAGCCGCGCGGGCCGGAGAAGAGGTACGCGTGGTGGACGTGGTCCTTGCGCAACGCCTGCGAGAGCGGCTCGGTCACGTGCTCCTGGCCGATGACGTCCGCGAACGTCTCGGGTCGGTAGCGGCGGTAGAGCGCTTCGGGCACGGACCGAGGCTAACCGTCCGCACCGACAGCCGCTGCCGTCCTCTGGGGGAGGCAGGTGCGGGGTCCCCGCGTCGGGGAGCGGCGTGCGCGCGAGCCGTGACCCCGCTGTCGCGGGCCGCGGTCGGGACGGCCGTACGAGGTGCACGCCGACCGCACGCGATCTCGTGCTGCCGGGCACCACGTCGTCCGGTCGGCCGCGCACTCGATCAGGCAGCCTGATCAACTTCCAGGGCAGCCGTCGAGCGCTGCGGCGGCGCGCGGGGGCCCGGCCCCGGGGACGCGAGGGCCCCCCGCGCACCCGCCAGAGCCGCCTTATCCTTGCTGCCTTCCGGCCCTGGGGAGGTTCGACGGGTAGCGCCACGCGAGGGGCTGGGCCCTACTGTAGCGGCCGACGGCCACCGCAGCCGCACGGCAGGACCCCCCGAGGCGCCGGGCGCCGTGCGCGAGGGCCCTTCCGCTTGCCGTATCCTCCTCGGCGGAGGATTCGCCTAGTGGCCTAGGGCGCACGATTGGAAATCGTGTTGGGGGCAACCCCTCACGGGTTCAAATCCCGTATCCTCCGCCGCCCCGGAGCCGGCCGCAGCCCACCGCTGCGCGCCGGCTCCTGGTGCGAAGGGGGTGCTCGCCGCCGCGCCCTCCGCAGGGGGCCGACCTGCCCGGAATGCGCGTGACGTCCGTCCTGCCCCTGTCCCTCGGCAGGCGCCGCCGCGTCGTCTAGTCTGCCGAGGTGCTGTTCAAGGCTGTCGGCGACTCGCGTCCCTACCCGGACCACGGCACCTCGCAGCGCGACTGGGCGCGGGTGCCTCCTCGCCAGGTGCGCCTCGACCAGCTCATCACCACCAAGCGCACCCTCGACCTCGCCGCCCTGCTGGCCGAGGACTCGACGTTCTTCGGCGACCTGTTCGCGCACGTCGTGGAGTGGCAGGGCGAGCTCTACCTCGAGGACGGGCTCCACCGCGCGCTGCGCGCGGCCCTGCAGCAGCGGACCGTCCTGCACGCGCGCGTGCTCCCCCTGGAGGGCTGAGCGGTGCGACCCGAGCGGCAGGCTGCAGCGCAGTGAGCATGCTGACCCCGCGCGGGTTCGAGATCAAGGGCGCCAAGCAGCACCGCGGCGGCATCGACTGGCGGCGCCGCCGCCGTCGCCGGCGGGTCCGCGGCACGCTGCTGCTCGTCCTGCTGCTGGCGGTCGCCGGGGCGGCTTGGGCGACGTGGGCGCAGGACGCGCTGCCGCACGCGTGGCCGAGCAGCTGGTCGCTGCACCGCGGCTCGCACCAGCCCGCCGTGGCGCCGGCCGCCCCGACGCGCGCGGCCGCCCCGAGCCCGTCGCCGTCCCCCGCGTGCCCCTCGCCGCGGGCGGTGACGCTCGTCGTGCTCAACGCGACCCCGCGCGGCGGTCTCGCCGCCACGGTCGGCACCGAGCTCAAGGGACGGGGCTACCGGGTGGCGAAGGTCGGCAACGCCCCCACCGGGACCGCGGTCGCCGGCGTCGCGCAGGTGCGGCACGGCACCAAGGGGGTCGCGGCGGCCCGTCGCGTCCACACCCTCGTGCCCGGCGCCACCGACGTGCTCGACACGCGGCGTGACGCCCGCGTCGAGCTCGTGCTGGGGAGCCGCTTCGTGCGCCTCGCCCCGGCAGTCGCGGCGACCGCCGCCTGCTGAGCGGCACGTACCCTCGTCGGATGCGTCAGCCGCCCCTCCGCGCCCTGCTGCTGGCGCTGGCGGTGGCCCTCCCCGTCGTCACCGGCTGTGAGCACGACGGCGGGACGGGCGCTCGGCCGGCGGCCTCGACGGCGCCCGTGCCGCTGACGACGCCCACGTCGCCGCCCGGGACCGTGCGCGTGGTCGACGCCGGCCACCGCTACGCGCTGGTGCTGCCGGCCGGGTGGCGCGTCGTCTCCGACCCCACCTCGCCCGGGGCGGTGGAGGTCTCCCCCACGCCCGTCGCCACCAGCGCGACGCCGGACCCGCGGACCTCCGCGCAGGCGGCGTACGCGTTCGACCAGGGCGCCTCGCTCGTGGCGCTGAAGCCGTCGACCGGCTTCGCCCCCAACGTCACCGTGATGCTGAAGCCGGCGAAGGGCCTCGCCCCTGCGGACGTGGCCAAGGTGGTGCCGGCCGCGACCTCGGGGCTGCGCAGCCTGTCGGCGAGCGGGGTCACGACGCGGACGACGACGCTGTCCGGCCTGCCGGCGGTGCAGGTCGACTACACGTTCACGCCGGCCGGCTCGACAGCGCCGGTGCGCGGCCGCCAGTACTACGCGATCTGCGGCGAGACCGTCGTCATCACCACCGTCAGCGTCGCCTCCGGCGCGGGGACGGGTGCCGCCGACTTCATCGCCGCGCACCTGCGCCTGGGCAGCGGCTGAGCCCTAGCCCCGCCAGCGGCCGGGCCGCGCCAGGTGCTCGGGGAGCAGGGTCCGCGCGTCGCCGACGGCTGCGGCGACCTGCACCGGGGTGAGGAACAGCGCCCCGCGCAGGTCCGCCCCCGCGAGCCGGGCTCCGCGCAGGTCGGCGCCGACGAGGTCGGCGTCCGCGAGCCGCGCGCCGGTGAGGTCCGCGCCCAGCAGCAGCGCTCCGCGCAGGTCGGCGCCGCGGAGGTCGGCACCACGCAGGTCGGCCCCAGCGAGGTCGGCGCGGCGCAGCTGCCGCGCAGCCGGCCACGCCGTACGCACCGCGTCCGAAGCGCGGCGCAGCAGCGGGTCGACGCGCGGGAACCACGGGCCGGCGGGCTCGCCCGCGTCGACGGCGGCGTCCAGCGCGGCGTACGTCGTGGCGAGCCCGACGCGGAGCTCCACGGGCAGCGGCCGGGCGAGGGCGTCGGCGACGTACCAGAGCAGCTCGTGCAGCCCGCGCGCCTCCTCGAAGGCGGCGGCCACCTCGTCGGGCGCGTCCCGCCACGAGCGCGGGGCGAAGCGGGCGGTCACCCGCTGGCCCGCGCCGAGGCAGTCGAAGGCGGTGCAGCCGGGGAAGCCGCGCTGGGGCAGCTCGTCGTGGATGCGGCAGCGGGAGTCGAGCGCGAGGTGGGGGCACGGGGTGCCGGCCGGCTTGTCGATGGCGAAGTCGGCGGACGCGGCGAAGGCCGGCACCACGCAGCAGAGCCCCGTGCAGGAGGCGCAGTCGGCGCGGAGCAGTGCCGTGCGCGCGTCGAGCGGAGCCCCGTCCACCGCCGCAGGGTACGTGCCGGGCGCCGCCCCTCGGGCATGCTGGCCCCGGGTCGCGGAGGGCTGTCGAGGACGGGCGCCCGGCTCCGACCAGGAGGTGACGCGCCCACGACGGGCGCGACGACGAGGGGAGGTGCCTGCGGTGAAGTACATGCTGCTGATGTTCGGCAGTGCCGGCGAGATGATGGCGACGCAGCCGGGCGACTGGGTGCGGGAGATGATCGACTTCATGATCGCGATCGACGAGGAGCTGCGCGCCAGCGGCGAGCTCGTCGAGGCGCGCGGGCTCGCCGACGAGGCGCGGGTGGTCAGCCTGCAGGACGGCCAGGTCGTGGTGAGCGACGGCCCGTACGCCGAGTCCAAGGAGGCGCTCGCCGGCTACTGGGTGCTCGACGTCGCCAGCGAGGAGCGCGTCGTCGAGATCGCCGGCCGCATCGCCCGGTGGTCCGGACGGGTCGAGCTGCGCCGGGTGGCCGACGGGCCGCCCGACATCGACTGAGCCGTGCAGACGGAGGAGCAGCGGGTCGAGGCGGCCGTCCGCGAGGCGGTGCCGCGGGTGCTCGGCGCGCTCGTCCGCCGGCACGGGCAGTTCGCCGCCTGCGAGGACGCCGTGCAGGAGGCGCTGCTCGCCGCCAGCGCGCAGTGGCCGCGCGACGGGGTGCCCGACGACCCCGCCGCGTGGCTGCTGACCGTCGCCGGACGGCGACTGGTCGACGCCTGGCGCAGCGAGAGCGCCCGCGTCCGGCGCGAGGAGCAGGACGCGCTGGACGTGCCCGGGCCGGTGACGGGCGTCGACGACTCGCTGCCGCTGCTCCTCCTGTGCTGCTCCCCGCTGCTCACCCCGCCCGCGCAGCTCGCGCTCACGCTGCGCGCGGTGGGCGGGCTCACCACCGCCGAGATCGCGGCCGCGCTGCTCCAGCCCGAGGCGACCGTGGCGCAGCGGATCAGCCGGGCCAAGGCACGGCTGCAGGGCGAGCGCTTCGCGCTGCCGCCGGCGGAGGAGCTGCCCGAGCGGCTCCGCGTCGTGCGCCAGGTGGTCTACCTCGTCTTCACCGAGGGCCACGCGGCGACCAGCGGCGCGTCGGTGTCGCGGCGCGAGCTCACCGCCGACGCGCTGCACCTCGCCCGCCTGCTCGTCGCGCTCGTCCCGGACGACCCGGAGTCGGCGGGGCTGCTCGCCCTGCTGCTGCTGACCGACGCCCGCCGCGATGCCCGCGTCGACGAGCGCGGCGAGCTCGTCCCGCTGCTCGAGCAGGACCGCTCCCGCTGGGACGCACGGCAGATCGAGGAGGGCGTCGCCCTGCTCACCCGCACGCTGGGGACGGGGCCCGTCGGCCCGTACCAGCTGCAAGCGGCGATCGCCGCGGTCCACGACGAGGCCGCCACCGCGGAGCAGACCGACTGGCCGCAGATCCTCGCGCTCTACGACGTGCTCTCCCGCATCGACCCCGGGCCCGTCGTCGCGCTCAACCGCGCCGTCGCGGTCGCGATGGTGCACGGCCCGCGGGCCGGCCTCGCGCTGCTGGGCGAGCTCGCGGGCGACGAGCGGCTGGCGCGTACGCACCGGCTGGACGCCGTCCGCGCCCACCTGCTCGAGCAGGCGGGCGAGCGGGAGGCGGCGCGCGAGGCGTACGCGCTGGCGCTGCGCCGCACGCGCAACCTGCAGGAGCAGCGCTACCTCGCCGGGCGCGCGGCGGCCCTCGACTGACCCTTCCCGCGCGGCGCGAGCAGGTCTACCGTCCAACGAGGGAGTCCAGCGCGACGGGCGACGGAGCCGAGGTCGACATGGGTCTTGAGCAGCGGGTCAGGGCACTGCGCGAGTGGTGGGCGCACGAGCCGGAGCGGGCGCTGCAGCGCCCGGTCATCCCGTCGCAGGGCGAGCGCTGGCGGGCGATGCGTCCCGGCGGCTGACGCAGCACTGCGACCCAGCGGCTAGAACCGGTCCGGGCACCAGGGCGCGAGCGTCGTGCGCAGCTGGCGGTGCAGCCGCGCCGCTGCGCCGGGCACGAGCTCGGTCGCGAGCCCGGCGTCCGCGCACTGCTGGACGTTGCCGCCGCCGAGGTACGCCGCCCCCAGCACGTCGACCCCGAGCGCCAGCTCCGCGGGGTCGTCGGTCCGGGAGAACCGTCCCGTACCGTCCGCGGCGGTGTCGAGCGCCCAACGGCCGCCCACGAGCCCCTGCGGGTCGTCGACCTCGAGCACCGAGCGCCCAGGAGCCTCGTACGTGCGGGCGGCGAACGCGGCCGGGCCGTCGAGCAGCCGCAGCCACAGGTCGTCGCTGGGGTCGAGGACCGGTGAGGCGGCGCGCGGGTTGACCAGCAGCAGCGGCAGCGCGTCGTCGGGTGCCGCGTGGGGGACGTGGACGTGGCGCACCCAGTCGACGCTGAGCGCGAACCGCCACAGCGCCGCGGCGCTCGCCGGGTCGAGGGCGAGGTGGTCGAGCACGGTGAGCGTGGCGTCCGGGTCGCCGCCGTGGAACTCGGCGTCGGCCGAGAAGACCAGCAGCCCGGTGACCTCGCCGCCGGCGTCGCGGTGCACGACGACGAACGGGCGGGGGTGCCGGGGCCTACCGGGGAAGGCGGGGTCGCCGGTGAGCGCGGTCCACGTGCGCTCGCTGCGGCTGAGCGCGCCCGGCTGCACTGTACGGAACCGCTCGTGCAGCTCCGGGCCCACGTGCAGCAGGTCGTGCGGGTCGAGCACCTCGACCGCCGCGCCGGGGGCGAGCTCGCCGGCGCCCGGCCGCAGCCCGCCGGAGCGGACGACGTCGATGCGCCACCCGCCCCAGCGCGCGGCGCGGCCGAAGCCGAAGCGGCCGTAGATCGGGTGCTCCGAGGCGGTCAGCAGCGCGACGGCGTCCCCGCGCTCGACGGCGCGGGCGAGCTCCAGCTGCGCCATCTGCCGGAGGAGCCCCTGCCGGCGGTGCGTGGGCGAGACCGTGATGCCGGCGAAGCCGTCGGCCGGCACGGGCGCGCCGCCCGGGACCGTCAGCTGGTACGCGTAGCTGCGCAGCGTCCCCACGCAGCGCTCGCCGTCGAAGGCGCCGAGGAAGCGGCCCGGCTCGTACGTCGCGTGCCAGGCCTCGAGGTGCTCGTCGTCCTCGGCCGGGACCGAGAGGAAGCCCAGGCCGAGGGCCCGCCGCCACTGGACGCCGTCGTGCTCGGTCGCGACACGCACCTCGGCCACCATGCGCCCGACAGTAGGACCGCGGGGCGCCGGAGCGGTAGCGAGCCGCGCCCGTCAGCCGCGCTCGCCCGCAGTGGCCGGCGCCACCGCCTCCACGGCCTCGAGGATGGTCTGGGTCACGGCCGCGGGCTGCGCCACCATCACGGCGTGCGAGGAGGCGACGGTGCCGACCGTCGCGCCCGCCCGCTCCGCCATCCAGCGCTGGCCCGCGGGCGGGATGGCCCCGTCCTGCTCCGCGACGAGCGCCCAGGACCGGACGTCGTGCCACGCCGGCCGCGCGGCGGCCGTCCCGGTGACCGCCCGGAGGGCCAGCGGGCGCTGGGTGAACGACATCAGCCGCGCCTGGTCGGGCGGCAGGTCGCCGGCGAAGACCTCCGCGAAGGAGTCCGTGCTGATCCACAGGTCGCCGTCGGTGCCGTGCTCCGCCGGGAACTCGCGCTGCACGGTCGTGGCCGGGCCGAGCAGCCCGCCCGGGAACCGCTCGGGGTCGAGGACCGTGGCGATGCTCTCGCCCTCGTCGAGGACGTACGCCGCCACGAAGACCAGCGCGGCCACCTGCTCGAGGCCGCGCGCCGCCTCGCCGATGACGGCCCCGCCGTAGGAGTGCCCGACGAGGACGACGGGACCGTCCAGGGTCGCCAGCACGCTGCGGACGTACGCCGCGTCGCCGCGCAGGTCGCGGAGCGGGTTGGGGACCGCCAGCACCGCCAGGCCCTCCGCGTCGAGGGCGGCGAGCGTCGCTGACCACCCGCTCGAGTCGGCGAAGGCACCGTGCACGAAGGCGATCGTCGGTCTGCCCGTCATCGGCGCTCCTCGGGGTGGGGTCGGTCCGGCGCGTACGACTGTCGTCCGACCGGCGTCCCGGGACTTCCGCGCGATGACTGCACCGCTGACTGGCGGACCGTGGACGAGGGCTCCGCCGTGCCGCCATGCTGTGGATCATGGCTCCCCTCGACGAGGTGCGGCTGTTCGGCCGCGACGACGTCCTCGAGCGGTTGCAGCGCGAGCTCGACGGGCTCGACGGGTCGGGCCGGTCGGTGGCGATCACCGGCGAGCCCGGCGTGGGCAAGAGCGCCGTGCAGGCCGAGCTCGCCGCGCGTGCCCGGGCCGGCGGCTGCACCGTGCTCGCCGCCCGCGGCAGCGCCTCCGAGTCGCAGCTGCCGTACGCCGTGCTGCACCAGGTGCTCGCACCGCTCCTGCCCGGCGTACCGGCCCTCCCCGCACCGCAGCGCGAGGCGCTGCTCGCGGGCTTCGGCATGGTCGGGGCGAGCGGGGTCAACCCCTTCTTCACCGCGCTCGCGGCGCTCGAACTGCTCGTGGAGCGCTCGCGCGAGGCCCCGCTGCTCGTCTGCCTCGACGACCTGCAGTGGATGGACCGGCCCTCGGTCGACGCCCTCGCCTTCGTCGCCCGGCGTACGACGAGCGAGCGGGTGCTCCTGCTCAGCACCTGCCGCTCGGAGGCCGAGCTGCTCGGCGGCGAGTCGACCACGACCAGCGTGCGGCTGGAGGGCCTGTCCGACGACGCGGCGCACGCGCTGCTGCGCTCCCGTGCCCCGGACCTCCCCTCCTCGCTGCGCGAGCGCGTCGTCGCGGGCGCCCACGGCAACCCCCTGGCGCTCCTGGAGCTCGCGGGCGGGGTCGCGAGCGGGTGGTCCGACCTGGACGACGAGCTGCCGATGACCGACCGGCTGGAGCGGGCGTTCACCGCCCGCGCCGCCGGGCTCGACCCGGCCGCACGGGCCGTCGTCGACGTGGCGGCGCTCGACGACGGGGACGACCTCGAGGTGGTGCTCGCGGCAGCCTCCCTGCTCGCGGGCACGCCCCTCGACCGCAGCGCCCTGCGGCCGGCGCTGGACCGCGACCTGCTGCGCACCTCCGGCACGTCGTACGCCGTCAGCCACCCGCTCATCGCCTCGGCGCTGCTCCGGGCGATGCCGCAGCAGCGGCGCGAGCAGGGCCACGCGGCGCTCGCCGCCGTGCTGGCCGGCGAGCCGGACCGGGCGGTCGTCCATCGCGCCCGCGCGGTGTCCGGGCGCGACGAGCCGGTCGCCGCGGAGCTGGAGCGGGCGGCGGCGGAAGCCCGCCGGCGCGGGGCCTTCGCCACCGCGCTGGACCGCCTCGAGCGGGCCGCCGCGCTGAGCCCGGACCCGCTCGACGAGGCCGCCCGCTGGATCAGCGCCGCCGAGCTGGGCTACGAGCTCGGGAGGTACGCCCAGGTCGAGCAGGTCACCGCACGGGTGACGCGGATGGGCCTGCGCGCTCGCGACCGCTCCCGGCTCACCTGGCTCACCGGCGCGTTCCACGACGGCGCCACCAGCGAGCCGGGCGAGGTCCGGCACCTCGTCGAGCTGGCTCGGGGTGCGGCCGACCAGGACGACGTCGACCTCGCGATGCAGCTGCTGTTCGGGGCAGCGCGCCGGGTGTGGTGGCGCGACCCCGGCGAAGCCGTGCGCCGCGACATCGTGGGCGCGGCGCGCGCCGTCCCGCTGCCGTCCGGGGACCCGCGGCTGCTGGCCGTGCTGGGGCTCGTGGAGTCGCTCGAGCTGAGCGCGGACGTGCTGCGCGAGCTGGACGGCTCGCCCGGCCTGCCGGCCGGCCGGGCCGACGTCGCCAGCCTGCTCGGCATCGCCGCCTTCTGCTCGGGCGACTTCCTGCGAGCGGACTCCTTCCTCACCATGGCCGTCGCCGACCTGCGGGCGGACGGTCGGCTCAGCCTGCTCGCGGAGGCGCTGGCCATCCGCTCCTGGGCCGAGATCAACCTGGGCGTGTTCGACGCCGCCCGCTCCGCCGACGAGGGGATGCGCCTCGGTGACGAGACCGGGCAGCGCGCCTGGGCCGCCACCGCGCGCATCGCGACCGTCGTGGTGGACGCGGTGCACGGGCGCTGGACCGCACGGCACCCAGCGCTCTCCGCGGCCGAGCAGACGGCCCTGCAGCTCCCGAACGCGAGCTCGTCCCTGCTCGCGGGCGCCCAGCTGGCCCGCGGGATCGGCGAGCTCGCGGCCGACCGGCCCGCCCAGGCGTACGGCGAGATGCTGCGCGTCTTCGTGCCGAGCGACCCCGCGCACCAGCGGGTCCAGCAGCTCTGGACGCTGGGCTACCTGGCGGAGGCCGCCATGCGCAGCGGCGCCCGCGACGAGGCGCGCCGCACGCTCGAGGAGGTGGAGCGCACGGCGGGCGGGTCCCCCGCGGTCGGCACCGTGATCGCCCTGGAGCACGCCCGCGCCGTGCTCGCCGACGACGACGCAGCCGAGGCGCTCTTCCGCGGCGCGCTGGAGGGGGCTGCGCGCGCGTTCCCCTGGCACCAGGCCCGGCTCCAGCTGGCGTACGGCTCCTGGCTGCGCCGACGGCGCCGGGTCACCGAGTCGCGCGACCCGCTGCGGGCGGCCCGTACGTCCTTCGACGCGATCGGGGCCGAGCCGTGGGCGCTGCGGGCCGACCACGAGCTCCGGGCCACCGGCGAGCGGGGCTGGTCGCCGAGCGGCAGCGGACGTCCTGCGCTCTCGGCGCAGGAGGCCCAGATCGCCGAGCTCGCCGCGCAGGGGCTGTCCAACCGCGAGATCGGGCAGCGGCTGTTCCTCTCCCACCGCACGGTGGGGTCGCACCTCTACCGGATCTTCCCCAAGCTCGGGGTCACGAGCCGCCAGCAGCTCGCCGGCGTCCTCCCCGCCGCGCGGCGGCCGGTCGACGGGCTGGTGCAGTCGTCCGACTGAAGCCGGGACCGCGCCCCCGCCCCTAGCGTCGCCGTCACCGCGGTGCGCCCGCACTGCGGGACGACGGGGACGACCGAGGGAGTGGCAGTGGGAACGACCGTGCTCTTCGTCCACGGGCTGTGGCTGCACGCCAGCTCGTGGGGACCGTGGATGGCGCGCTTCCAGGAGGAGGGCTACGAGGTGGCCGCGCCCGGCTGGCCGGGGGACCACGACACCGTCGAGGAGTCGCGCCGCGACCCCGACGCGATCGCCGACCACGGCATCGACGACGTCGTCGCGCACTTCGCCGAGATCATCCGGGCGATGCCCGAGCCGCCGGTCCTCGTCGGGCACTCCTTCGGCGGCCTCATCGCGCAGAAGCTGCTGGGCCAGGACCTGGCGAAGGCGGCCGTCGCCATCGACGCCGCGCAGATCAAGGGGGTGCTGCCCGTACCCCTGTCGGCGCTGCGCGCGACCCTGCCCGTCTTCAAGAACCCGGCCAACAAGCACCGTGCCGTGTCGCTGACGCCCGAGCAGTTCCGCTTCGCGTTCGCCAACGCCGTGTCGGAGGAGGAGTCGCAGGAGCTCTACGAGCGCTGGACGATCCCCGCGCCGGGCCGTCCGCTGTTCGAAGCGGCAGCAGCCAACTTCACGCCGCACTCCCCGGCGGGCGTCGACACCGGGAACTCCGGTCGTGGACCGCTCCTGCTCATCGCGAGCGGCAAGGACCACACGGTCCCCGAGTCGGTCACCCGCGCGACGCTCAAGCAGTACCGCCACTCCGACGCCGTCACCGAGCTGCTCGAGTTCCCCGACCGCGGCCACTCGCTCGTCATCGACTCGGGCTGGGGCGAGGTCGCGGACACCTGCCTCACCTGGCTGCGGGGGCAGTCGCTGTGAAGCTCGGGCTGGAGGGGCGCACGGCCGTGGTGACCGGCGCGAGCAGGGGCATCGGGCTGGCGGTGGCCCGGGCCCTGCGCGAGGAGGGGGCCCAGGTGGCAGCCGGCGCGCTCGGCGGCTCGGCGGAGCTGAGCGCGCTCGCCGCCGAGGGCGGGGTCGTCGAGGTGCACGGCGACCTCACCACCAGCGCCGGGTGCCAGGCGCTGGTCGACACCGCGGTGGAGCGCTTCGGCGGGGTCGACGTGCTCGTCAACAACGTCGGGGGCGTGCACCCGCGCACCGAGGGGTTCGGCGCGGTGACCGACGAGGACTGGCAGTGGGCGCTCGAGGTCAACCTGCTCTCCGCCGTACGCGCTACCCGGGCCGCGCTGCCGCACCTGGTCCGGGCCGCTCCGTCGGCGGTCGTCACCATCTGCTCGGTCAACGCGACGCTCCCCGACCCCGGGGTGATCGACTACAGCGCGGCCAAGGCCGCCCTGCGCAGCTTCTGCAAGTCGCTCTCGAAGGAGGTCGGCCCGGCGGGCGTGCGCGTCAACACGGTGAGCCCCGGCCCGGTCGAGACGGCGCTCTGGCTCGGCGCCGGCGGGGTCGCGGACACCCTGGGGCGCGCGCAGGGCGTCGACCCGGCGGCGGTGCGCGCGGCGGCGGTGGAGGGGACGGCCACACGGCGCTTCACCCGGCCGGAGGAGGTCGCGCAGGTGGTCCTGCTGCTCGCGTCGGAGTCCGCCGGCAACGTCACGGGGGCCGACGTCCTCATCGACGGGGGCATGGTCACGACGGTCTAGGCCAAGGTCGGGACTTGAATCATTCAAGGAAGTAGGGCAGGGTCGTCCCGTGACCACCGCCGCTGACGCCGAGCGCCTGCTGCGCTCGGCGTCGCTGCGCGTCACCCGGCCGCGGGTCGCGGTCCTCTTGGCCGTCCACGACCGGCCGCACGCCGACACGGACACGCTGATCGGCGCCGCGCGCCAGGACCTCAGCGCGGTCTCCCACCAGGCCGTCTACGACGTGCTGCGCGCGCTCACGGACGCGGGCCTGGTGCGGCGCATCCAGCCCGCCGGGTCCGTCGCCCGCTACGAGGCGCGCGTCGGCGACAACCACCACCACGTCGTGTGCCGCTCGTGCGGCGCCGTCGCCGACGTGGACTGCGCCGTCGGCGAGGCGCCCTGCCTCGACCCCTCCGACTCGGCCGGCTTCACGGTCGACGAGGCCGAGGTGACCTACTGGGGCACCTGCGCGGCGTGCAGCCGACGCCCCCTCCAGACGCCCGTAGACGACCCCCAGCAGGAAGGCAGACCGTGACCGACACGACCGACCCCAAGCCCAGGGACACCAGCGCCAGCCCGCAGGGCACCGACACCACCGCGAGCACCTCGGAGAGCGAGAACCCCGCGATCCCGAGCCCGACCGCGCACATCAGCGAGCGCCCGCGCACCAACCGCGACTGGTGGCCGAACCAGGTCGACCTCGGCGTCCTCAACCGCACCGACCCGGCCGCGGACCCGCTGGGCGAGGAGTTCGACTACAAGACGGCCGTGCAGGGCCTGGACTTCGAGCAGCTCAAGGCCGACCTCGTCTCGGTCATGAAGACGTCGCAGGACTGGTGGCCGGCGGACTACGGCCACTACGGCCCGCTGTTCATCCGCATGTCGTGGCACGCCGCCGGCACCTACCGGCAGGCCGACGGCCGCGGCGGCGCCGGCTCGGGCGAGCAGCGCTTCGCCCCGCTGAACTCCTGGCCGGACAACGCGAACCTCGACAAGGCCCGCCGCCTGCTCCTGCCGATCAAGCAGAAGTACGGCCGCGCCCTGTCCTGGGCCGACCTGCTCGTGCTCGCCGGCAACGTCGCGCACGAGGACATGGGCTTCCAGACCTTCGGCTTCGCCTTCGGCCGCGAGGACGTCTGGCAGCCGGAGCAGACGTTCTGGGGTCCCGAGGACACCTGGCTCGGCGACGAGCGCTACAGCGGTGAGGACCCCCTCGACCTCGAGGGCGGCGACCTCGGCGCGGTCACGATGGGCCTCATCTACGTCAACCCCGAGGGCCCCAAGGGCATCCCGGACCCGGTGGCGTCGGCGCACGACATCAAGGTCACGTTCAGCCGCATGGCGATGAGCAGCGAGGAGACCGTCGCGCTCATCGCGGGCGGCCACACCTTCGGCAAGACCCACGGCGCGGGCGACCCCTCGCTCGTCGGCCCGGAGCCCGAGGGCTGCCCCGTCCACGGCAACGGCCTCGGTTGGAAGAACCAGTACGGCAAGGGCAAGGCCGAGGACACCATCACCTCCGGCCTCGAGGGCGCGTGGACCCCGACGCCCACCACGTGGGACAACTCCTACTGGGACACGCTGTTCGGCTACGAGTGGGAGCTCACCGAGAGCCCCGCGGGTGCCAAGCAGTGGCAGCCCACCGACGCCTCGGCGACGACGGTCCCCGACGCGCACCGCGAGGGCGTCTTCCACCGCCCGATGATGGCGACCAGCGACCTCGCGCTCATCAAGGACCCGGAGTTCCGCGCGATCTCCGAGCGCTTCCGCGACAACCCCGACGAGTTCGCCGCGGCGTACGCGAAGGCGTGGTTCAAGCTGCTGCACCGCGACATGGGCCCGGTGTCGCGCTACCTCGGCCCGTGGGTGCCGCAGGAGGTCCAGCTCTGGCAGGACCCGGTCCCCGCGGTCGACCACGAGCTGGTCGGCGAGGTGGAGATCGCCGAGCTCAAGCGGCTCGTGCTCGAGTCGGGCCTCTCGGTCCCGCAGCTCGTCCACACCGCGTGGTCGGCGGCGGCGTCCTACCGCGGCACCGACAAGCGCGGTGGCGCCAACGGCGCGCGCCTGCGCCTGGCGCCGCAGAAGGACTGGGCGGTCAACGCCGGCACGGCCGAGGTCGTCGCCAAGCTCGAGGAGATCAAGGCGTCGTACGCGAAGCCGATCTCCCTGGCCGACCTCATCGTGCTCGCGGGTGCCGCGGGCGTCGAGAAGGCCGCCGCTGACGCGGGCGTCCAGATCACCGTGCCCTTCACGCCGGGCCGCACGGATGCCTCGCAGGAGCAGACGGACCCCGACACCTTCCGCTGGCTCGAGCCGCGGGCCGACGGCTTCCGCAACTGGGTGAAGCCCGGGGCCAAGCTCTCGCCGGAGACGCTGCTCATCGACAAGGCGTACCTCCTCGAGCTCACCGCGAAGGAGCTGACCGTCCTCGTCGGCGGCCTGCGCGTCCTCGGGGCCAACACTGGCGGGGTCAAGCACGGCGTCTTCACCGACCAGCCGGGCGTGCTGTCGCAGGACTTCTTCCGCAACCTGCTCGACCTGGGCATCTCGTGGCAGACCTCGCGCGACGACGAGGGCGTCTACGAGGGGCTCGACGCGTCGGGCGCCGTGGTGCGGACCGCCACGGCCGTGGACCTGGTCTTCGGCTCGAACTCGATCCTCCGCGGCATCGTGGAGGTCTACTCGGCGGACGACGCGAAGGAGAAGTTCGTCAAGGACTTCGTCGACGCGTGGGACAAGGTCATGATGCTGGACCGCTACGACGTGAAGTAGCCAGCCCGAACGGCCCGACGGCCCGCTCGCACTCCGGTGCGAGCGGGCCGTCTCGCGCCCCCGCCACTTCCCCGTGATCATGCACGTCGTGGGCGAGAGACGGCGAGGCAGGTGCGGACTCCCTGCTGCTGCGGGGAAGTTGATCGGGTAGCCCGATCACGTGGGCGGCAGAACGGACGAGGTGCTCACCGAAGGGGTGGAATCCCCTGCTGGCGGCGGTCAGTTCGTGCGCTGCTCGCTAGAACTCCCCGTGATCATGCAGGTGTTGGGTGCCGACGTCTGTGAAGTTGATCAGGCTGCCCGATCAAGTGGGTCCGCCGCGAGGTGCGACGAAGTGGCTGTGCGGCAGCCTTTCTGCTGACCGGGCTCTGTCGGTGGTGGCTTGTACGTTGTCGGCATGACCTCGAGCAGCAGCCCGTCGCGCGACCCCCGGTCGGGGTCCCCGCGCGGGGTCACGCTACTCGAAAAGCACGCGGCGATCGCCCGGCTGCAGGCTGAGTTCCTCACTGAGCTGGCGGAGTTCGACGCCGCGGGCGAGTTCGTGCTCGACAACCAGGTGACGGCGCAGGCGTGGCTGCGGCACCACGCGCGGATGGACGCGCTCGACGCGCGCCGAGCGGTGAGCGCGGCACGGGCGCTGCGCGACCTGCCCCGAACCGCGGAGGCCCTGCAGACTGGCAGCATCTCCGTCCGCCACGTCGACGAGATGGCGGCGGGGCACAAGCGGCTCGGCGCGGACGTCATGCTCGAGGCCGAGGAGATGCTCGTCCCGCTCGCCAAGGCGGCGGCACCTGCCGATGTGCGGACCGCGGTGAGCCGGCTCGAAGCCGCGGTCGAAGCGGACGAGTCCCGCGAGGAGAAAGCGCAGCGGATCCACGACAGCCGCTACCTGCTGCTCTCCACCGGCTTCAACGGCACGGTCGAGATCACCGGCCGGCTCCCGAAGGCGGAGGGGATGCTGCTGCAGAAGGCGATCCGCGCCGGCTCCCAGCCCAACCCCGAGCCCGGGCAGACTGTCGACCTCCGCACCGCCGCCCAGCGCCAGGCTGACGCGCTCGTCGAGATCGTGCAGACCGTCCTCGCCACCGAGCCGGGCGTCACGAGCCTGCGGCTCGACACCACGCTCGTCGTCGACCTCCCCACGCTGCGCGACGAGCTCAACCCCGGCGACGGGCACAGCGGGATCTGCGGGATCCTCGGCACCGCGTTCACCGCGGAGGAGCTGAAGTTCCTCACCTGCACCGCCAATGTCAGCGTTCTGCTCACCTCGACGCTCAGCCCGCACGCAAGGACGACCGCCGCGTGCGGGACCGGAGAGCGGGAGGGTGCGGTCGATGTGGCTGGTCTCGCGGTCACCGTCGCGCCCGGCGTCCCCCTCGCCCTCGGCCGCGAGGCCCGCCTCGCCACCCGCGCCCAGCAAAGAGCCCTCTGGGTACGCGACGGCGGCTGCATCGCCCCCAGCTGCCGCAACAGGCGCGTCCAAGCCCACCACATCCGCCACTGGTCCGACGGTGGCCCCACCGACCTCACCAACATGTGCCTGCTCTGCAGCAGGCACCACCATCTCCTCCACCAAGGAGGCTGGCAGCTCGAGCCCGACCCCGACCGACCAGGACTCCTCCGCTGGCGACCACCCGACGGCGGACCACCCGTACCCGCCACCCACGCGAGCGACCGCAACCCCGGCACCACCACGGGGCTGTGGTGACCGTCCCACGCGCCCGTCAGGCGCCGGCGGCCCGTGCGCGCAGGCCCTCGAGCAGCAGGTCCAGGCCTGCCTGGAACTGCTCGGTGTCGTCGTGGCCGGCGAACTCCTCGACGATGAAGTGCACGAACGGGAACGCCTCCGGGTCGAGGCTGCGCCACTGGTCGGCGAAGCGGGTCATGTACTCCTCCGCGGTCACCCGGCCGTCGAGGACCTCCTGCGGCGCCTGCTGTCCGAGGTCGGCCGCGGTGCCGACGACGAAGCCGATGACGGCCGAGACCGCGTGGAAGCAGTCGCGCGGGCCGAGCCCGAGCCGCATGACCTGCTCGCCGATCCGCTCGAACAGCTGCAGCGCGTGGGGCTGCAGGGTCGTGTCCCGCATGAGGTACGCGCCGAGCCAGTGCCGAGCCACCACCGCCTCGAACAGCGCGACCGCGATCGCCCGCACGTCCTCGACCGGGTCGTCGGCGCGGCCCGCGTACTGCTCCGTCTGGGCGACGACCTCGGCGAGGACCGCGTCGGTCGCGCGGTCGAGGAGCTCGTCCTTGCTCGAGACGTACCAGTAGATGCTGCCGACACCGCCCCCGAGCCGGGCCGCGAGGGCGCGGAAGGTGAGCGACGGCTCCCCCGCCTCGTCGAGCAGCGCTACCGTCTCGCGCACCACGGCCTCGAGCGAGTGCGAGGCGCGCCGCCGCGCACCTCCCGCCCGCGGACCTGCCGCCCGCGGACCTTGCGCCCGTGGAGCAGGGCCCGCCTCGTCCCCCACTGCCCGCCGTGCCATGCCCACCATCCCACCACACCTTGCGCCGTACCGAACGTTGTTCTATCCTACCGAACAGCGTTCGAGAGTCGAACGACGTTCGGTCCCACCGGGAGGTGCCCCATGAGCTCCACCACCGCTCCCCCCGCGGCCGCTCCGGCCGCCAGCAGCACGACCTACGCCTCCCTGCGGGCGGCGTGGATCCCCCTGCTCGCCCTCTGCCTCGCCTTCTTCGTCGAGATGGTCGACAACACGCTGCTGACCATCGCGCTGCCGACGATCGGGCGCGACCTCGGCAGCGGGACGACCGCCTTGCAGTGGGTCACCGGCGCGTACTCGCTGACCTTCGGCGGCCTGCTCCTCACGGCGGGCTCGGCCGCCGACCGGCTCGGTCGCCGGCGGGTGCTGCTCAGCGGCCTCGCGGCGTTCGGCACCATCAGCCTCGCGGTCGTCGTCGTCGAGTCCGCGGGGCAGCTCATCGTCCTGCGCGCTGCGCTCGGCCTCGCTGCCGCGGCGATGGCGCCGGTCACGAACTCGCTGGTGTTCCGCCTGTTCGAGGAGCAGGCCCTGCGCATGAGGGCGATGACGGTGATGATCGTCGTCGGCATGAGCGGCTTCATCCTCGGCCCGCTGCTCGGCGGCACGGCACTCGCGCATGTCCGCTGGGAGTGGCTGCTCGTCGTCAACGCACCGCTGGCGCTGCTCGCCTGGGTCGGTGTCCGGTTCGGCGTCCCCGCCGACCGGCGCGAGGACCTCACCGGCGACCGGCTCGACCTCCCCGGCGCCGTGCTGAGCATCGCGACCATCGGGCTCGCCTGCTACTCCGCCACCAGCGGCGTGCAGCACGGCTGGCTCTCGCTCCCCACGCTGCTCTGCGCCGCCGGCGCCCTCGTCGCCCTCGTGGCGTTCGTCCGCCACGAGCGCGCCACCGAGCAGCCCATGCTCGACCTCGGCGTCTTCACCAGCGGCACCGTGCGCGGCGCCTCGCTCGCCCAGGTCGGGACGTCGATCGCCATGGCCGGGGTGATGTTCGGGCTGATCCTGCACTTCCAGTTCGCCTACGGCTGGAGCCCGGTGCGCGCCGGCCTGGCGAACCTGCCCTTCATCCTCACGATGCTCGCTGCCACTCCGGTCGCCGAGCAGCTCGGCCAGCGCTTCGGCCACCGCGTCGCCTGCCTCGTCGGCGCAGTCCTCCTCGCCGGCGCGCTCGCCGAGCTCGCCTGGGGCGTGGACCACGGCTACGCCGCGGTCGCGGTCGGCATGGTCCTCATGACGGTCGGCCTGCGCATCGTCATGACGATCTGCGCCGTCGCGCTCGTCGACGCCATGCCCGAGAACCGCACCTCGATCGGCGCCGCGCTCAACGACACCGCCCAGGAGGTCGGCACGAGCATCGGCACCGCGGTGGTCGGCACCCTCATCGCCGCGCTGGTCACGGCGAGCCTGCCCGAGGGCCGGTGGGGCAGCGCGCTCGTGGCCTCGTTCTTCCACGGCGAGCGGGTGACGTACGCGACGCTGGCCGTCGTCGTCGGCCTCGTCGCCGGGTGGGGCGCGCTCACCCTCACCGACTCCCGCTCGGTCGAGGACCCGCACTAGCCGGAGCACGGTCGCAACGGCGGGTGGGAGCATCGGACGCGTGCTCGACGACGCGACGACACCCCCGCCCGCCACGCTCGACGACCACGACCACATCACCGGGCCGTTCCTCCACGGCACCAGGGCCGTGCTCGCGCCGGGCGACCTCATCGAGCCCGGGCGACCCTCGCACTTCCGGCCCGGACAGCCCCTGGTGCACGTGTACTTCACGACCCGCCCGGAGACGGCCGCCTGGGGCGCGGAGCTCGCCGCCGGCCTCGCCGCCGCCGGGCTCGCCGGGGAGCAGGACGACGTGACCGGCCGGGTCTACGAGGTGGAGCCGACCGGCCCGTTCGAGGACGACCCGAACGTCACCGACAAGCGGTTCCCCGGGAACCCCACCCGGTCGTACCGGTCCCGCGACCCCCTCCGGGTGGTCGGCGAGGTGCTCGACTGGCCGCGGCACTCGTCCGCCGAGGTCGACGCGATGCTCGCGTCGCTGGCCCGGCTGCGCGGCGAGGGCCGCGACCTGATCATCGACTAGCGAGTGACGACGGACGGGCGGGGCCGGAGCCCCGCCCGTCCAGACCAGCTCAGCTGGGACGACCCGACGTCACGAGGTCGGGAAGTCCTTGCTCTCCACGCTCCAGCCGGGGACCGCGGCCAGCCCCGGGTGCGCCCCGCGGAAGTACGCGTCGGCGCCCTGGTTGCCGTACAGCGCCAGGTCGAGGAACTGCACGATGACCGTCGCCGCCTCGGGCGTGAGCGTCATGTCCCACTGCATCTTGCGGGTGTTGTGCCAGAAGCCCGCGTGCCCGGCGTCCGGGTTGGTGGCGTGGATGGCCGGCACGGTGACGAGCCCGTAGTTCGCGACCGAGTTCTCGTACGCGATGTCGTCCGGCCCGCCGTCGAGGAACAGCACCGGCGAGTGCAGCTTCGCGAGCTCGTCGCGGCCGTAGCCGAACGGCGCGCTCGTCGGGAAGAAGCCGGTGTCCAGGGCGAGGACGGCGTCGACCCGCGGGTCCTCGCCGGCGACGAGGGCCTCGATGCCGCCGCAGGAGTGGCCCGCCACGGCGATGCTCGACGTGTCGACGTGGTGGCGCAGGTCGCTGCCGTGGGCGCGGTCCTGGGCCTGCGCCCAGTCGATCGCCTTGGTCAGCAGCGAGGGGTCGGGGGCGTTGCTCACACCGGCGGGCGCTCCGGCGTAGTAGCCTTCCGAGACGACGAGGAACCCGTGCGAGGCGACGAGCTCGAGCGTGGTGATGTACTCGATGTCGCTGGCGTGGTTGCAGGCGCCGTTGCCGAACACGACGATCGGCAGGTCGTGGCCCACGGCCTTCGGGTCGGCCGGGTAGTAGGCGGTGTACTGCTCGGCCCCGGGCCCGGCCTCCCGCACGACGGGGAAGGTGCGCGAGAGCGAGGACTGCTCGTTCCGCGTCGAGGCGGAGACGTCGGTGCTGCTGCTGGCGACGAGGCCGAGGGCCCCTGCCGCGAGGATGGCCGGGATGACGCGCGAGTAGCGCATGCGTGCTCCTGTGGACGCGGGGGACCGCCCCGGGGTACGTCCCGGGCGGGCATGGGTCGGCTGGTCGGGTCGTCGCCGTCACGGGACCGGACCGCTCTCGCGAATGACGTGTTAACGGTCACACCCTCGCGATGGCCGGGACGTTAGTCCGCAATCCAGACAAGAGTCAAGCAACCGGCGCGGGCCTCGCACTCCCCCTGCGGTGTGACGACGACGACGCCTCCCGCTTGACTTCGAGCGCGCTCGAAGGGGCACGCTCCTGCTGTGACCCAGACGCTGACGCAGACGCCGCCCCAGTCGCTCGACGGCGAGGCGCACCAGCAGACCGCCGCTGGCGAGCAGGACACCGAGCAGGACACCGCGTACGACATCGCGGAGGTCGCGGCGCTCACGGGCCTCACGCCGCACACCCTGCGCTACTACGAGCGCGCGGGCCTGGTGCGCAGCCCGCGCCGGGACGCGACCGGCCGCCGGCGCTACGACGACCGCGACCTCAGCTGGCTGCGCTTCCTCACCCGGCTCCGCTCGACCGGCATGCCCATCCGGGTCGTCCGGGACTACGTCGAGCTGTGCTGGGCCGGCGACGGCAACGAGGCCGAGCGCCTGGAGATCCTCGAGGCCCACCGCGACGTACTGCGCGAGCGGCTCGCGCAGGCCCAGCACGACCTCGAGCACATCGACCTCAAGATCGCCCTCTACCGGAAGGCACTCCCATGACCACCACCCGCACGCTCGGCACCGGTGCCGCCGCCCTCGAGGTCTCCCAGCAGGGCCTCGGCTGCATGGGCATGAGCGAGTTCTACGGCGCCCGCGACGACAGCGAGTCGCTCGCCACGATCGGCCGAGCGCTCGACCTCGGTGTCACGTTCCTCGACACGGCCGACATGTACGGGCCGTTCATCAACGAGCAGCTCGTGGGCCGGGCGATCGCCGACCGGCGCGACGAGGTCGTGCTGGCGACGAAGTTCGGCAACGTGCGTGGCCCGAACGGCGAGCGGCTCGGCATCGACGGGAGCCCCGACTACGTGCGCAAGGCGTGCGACGCCTCCCTGCAGCGGCTCGGCGTCGACCACATCGACCTCTACTACCAGCACCGCGTCGATCCGAAGACCCCGATCGAGGACACCGTCGGCGCGATGGCCGAGCTCGTCCAGGCCGGCAAGGTGCGCTTCCTCGGGCTCTCCGAGGCGTCGCCCGCGACCATCCGCCGGGCGTACGCCGTGCACCCGATCACCGCGCTGCAGACGGAGTACTCCCTCTGGACGCGGGACCCGGAGACCGACGGCGCGCTCGACACGGTGCGCGAGCTCGGCATCGGCTGGGTCGCCTACAGCCCGCTCGGCCGCGGCTTCCTCACCGGCCAGATCACCTCGCCGGAGGACTTCGACGCCGACGACTTCCGCCGGCACAACCCGCGCTTCCAGGGCGAGAACTTCACGAAGAACCTCGACATGGTCGCCCGTGTGCGGGAGATCAGCGAGGAGAAGGGGTGCACGCCCGGGCAGCTGGCGCTCGCCTGGGTGATGGCGCAGTCGACGGAGCGGACCGCGGTCGTGCCGATCCCGGGCACGCGGCGCATCCCGCACCTCGAGGACAACGCCGGCGCCAACGACGTGGTGCTCGACGACAAGGACCTCGCGCGGCTCGACGAGGTCGCGCCGGTCGGCGCGACGCAGGGCGAGCGCTACCCGGACATGTCCTCGATCGACCGCTGAACCCAGCCCGGGGCACGGGCGCTCAGTCGTGCGACGAGTGCTCGTGCTCCCGGTGCCCGGCCGGCTCCACCTGGAACGTGCAGTGCCCCACGTCGAAGTGGCCGCCGAGGCACTCGCCCAGCGCGTCGAGCACGCCGCCGCTGCCGCAGGTGAGCCGGTCGTCCTCGACGACGACGTGCGCGGAGAGGACCGGGACTCCCGAGGTGATGGTCCAGGCGTGCAGGTCGTGCACGTCGACGACGCCGGGGATCCGCAGCATGTGGTCGCGGACGTGCCCGAGGTCGACGCCCCGCGGCGTGGCTTCGAGCAGGACGTCCGCGGCCTCCCGCAGCAGCGCCAGCGCCCGCGGGACGATCATCGCGCCGACCAGGAGGGCCGCGACGCCGTCCGCGCGCCGCCACCCGGTGGCCAGCACCACCGCACCGGCGACGACGACGGCGAGCGCGCCGAGCAGGTCGCCCAGCACCTCGAGGTAGGCCCCGCGCAGGTTCAGGCTCTCCCGCGAGCCCTCGCGGAGGAGCAGCAGCGAGGCGCCGTTCGCCGCCGCACCCACCGCGGCGACGACGAGCATGGGGGCGGCGTCCACGTGCCCCGGGTGCAGGACCTGCCGCACGCCGCTGACGAGGACGTACGCCGAGACCAGCACGAGCAGCACGCCGTTCGCGAGCGCGGCGAGGATCTCGGCGCGCTGCCAGCCGAAGGTGCGCTGCGAGGTCGCCGGACGCCCGGCGTACGCGGTGGCGAGCAGCGAGAGCCCGATCCCGGCGGCGTCGGAGAGCAGGTGCCCGGCGTCGGCGACGAGGGCGACCGAGCCGGTGACGAGGGCGCCGACCGCCTCCAGCACGACGACCGCGGCGGTGATGGCGAGCGTCGTCCAGAGCCGCCCGCGGTGCCGCTGCCCGGCCGTCGCGTGGGAGTGGTTGTGGCTGTGGGAGTGGCCCTGCCCCACCGCACCTCCCCGCGTCGTCCGGCCCTCCAGCGTACGGGCCGGCAGGTCGCCGGGCCCTCCGCAGGACGAGCCCGGCAGACGAGGAGGCCCGCCCCGGCGAGCGGGACGGGCCTCTCAGCAGTGCCGAGCGTGAGGCAGCCCTCAGCCCGCGGCGGCCTGCTCCAGCACCTGCGGCGTGACGGCGCCGGCGAGCACGCGGCCGTCCTCGAGCACGAGCACGTCGACGAGCGCGGTCTCGATGAGCTTGCCCGAGCCGTACGAGCCGGAGACCTCCGTGCCGACGGGCAGCTTGGCGACCGCGTCCTTCGCCTCCTTGGCCGAGCCGTCGCCCGCCTTGACCTGCAGCACGGACGTCCATCCGGTCCCGAGCACGTCGAACCCGCTGCGGTCGCCCGGCGCCGCCTCGCGTCCCACTCCGGCGAGCGCCTTGCGCCCCTCGTCGGCCTTCGAGCCGTCCCCGACCTCAGCCGGGCCGGTCTCGACGACCTTGGTGCCGCTCGGGGCCTGGAAGGCGAAGACCGAATCGTCGGGCTTGTCGAAGCTCACCGAGCTGAAGCTGACCTCGAACGCGGCCTCCGTCGCCTGGGTGCTGAACACCTGCACGCGCAGCGGCACGCTGGTGTCACTGTCGACGGCGAGCCGCACCTGGCGGACGAGCGAGCCGCTCTGCTTGGGCTTGAGCACGAGCTCGTACGCCGAGCGCCCGGCGACCTTGGCCGTGCCGTCGACGGTGACGTCGGTCGTGGGGCTGATCGCGGCGAGCGCCTGGTCGGCCACCGCGCTCGGCGTCACGGACGCGGCGGCGGAGGAGAGCGCGTCGTCGGTGTCCGCGGGCAGCGTCGCGTGCTGGGCGGTCGTGCTGCTGCTCGTCCAGAACCACGCGTCGCGCCCGTCGCGCACCGCGTCGGTCTCCGTGGAGCCGGCGGTGAGCGAGACGCGCGCCTTCGTCGGCCCGGCGTACCAGACCTGGGCGTTGTGCGAGCCGGTGAGCAGCTCGACCAGCGAGCCGACCGTCGCGCTGCCGGAGGTGCCGGCCGCGGCGCTCGATGCCGCCTGCGGCACGAGCGAGGAGAGCCCGGGGACCTGCGGGAGCCCGAGCCGGGAGGTCTGGACGATGCGGCCGGAGAACGGCGTCGAGCCGCTGTGCTGCACGCTCTCGAGCAGCTGGGCGGGCGTCCGGCTCGGGAGGGACGGGCTGGCCCCGGCCACCACCGGGATGACGGCCAGGCCGGCGGCGAGGGCGGTGCCGACCACGGCCGGGACGCCCCACTTGACCGACTTCGGGATGGTGCTCACGAGACTCGCTCCCCACGTCCTTGGTGCCTGTCTTGCTGATGTCGTCCACTGTGCGCGACGGCTGCTGTGGGGAGGCTGAGGGTCGCTGAAGACCAGCCGCCGGGCCCGCCTCAGCAGATCCACAGCCGGACTGCGGGAGGCTGCTGCCCATGCGGGTACTGGTCGTGGAGGACGAGGCGCGGATGGCGCTGGCCCTGCAGCGCGGGCTGCGCGCGGAGGGCTTCGCCGTGGACGTGGCGGGCGACGGGCTCGACGGGCTGCACGCCGCCCGTGAGGGCGGCTACGACGCCGTGGTCCTCGACGTCATGCTGCCCCGGCTCTCGGGCTACCGCGTCTGCCAGGCGCTGCGCGCCGAGGGCAACTGGGTGCCGGTGCTCATGCTCTCCGCGAAGGACGGCGAGTACGACCAGGCCGACGGCCTCGACATCGGCGCCGACGACTACCTGACGAAGCCGTTCTCGTTCGTCGTGCTCGTCGCCCGGCTGCGCGCGCTGCTGCGCCGTGGTGCCCCCGAGCGACCGGCCGAGCTGCGCGCCGGCGACCTGGTGCTCGACCCCAGCCGGCGCATCGTCACGCGCGGCGAGACGGAGGTCGCGCTGACCCCGCGGGAGTTCGCCCTGCTCGAGTACCTCCTGCGGGAGAAGGACTCCGTCGTCAGCAAGAGCGAGATCCTGGCGCACGTGTGGGACACGTACTACGAGGGCGACCCCAACGTCGTCGAGGTCTACATCGGCTACCTGCGCAAGAAGATCGACGCGCCGTTCGGCCGCCGCACCATCGAGACCGTGCGCGGCGTGGGCTACCGGCTCCACGGCGACGGCGGCGTGCGATGAGCATGCCCCGGCTGCGCGACGTCGGGCTGCGCGTCCGCATCACGGCGATCGCGACCGGCGTCGTGGCCGCCGGTCTGGTCGTCATGGCGGTGGCGCTGGTCGCCGCGATGGACCAGTCGCTGCTCAAGGGGCTCGAGGACAGCGGGCGCGAGCGGGCGCGCGACGTCGCCACGCTGGTCGAGGAGGACCGGCTGCCGGACCCGGTCCCGCTCGGGGTGGGCACCGCCGTCGTGCAGGTGCTCGACGGGCAGGGCCGCGTCTCCGCCGCCTCGCTCGGGGGTGACCGCGTGGTCCCGCTCGTGGCGCCGCGTGACGTCGCGTACCTGCGTCACGGCGGCTCGGTCGAGCTCGCCGCCTCGCGCGTCGGCCTCTCCTCCGACATGCGCCTCGTCGGGGCGCCCGCGGGCAGCGGCACCGTGCTCGTCGCGGTCTCCGCCGCGGAGGCGCGCTCGAGCGTGCGGCTGGTGACCGTCTCGCTGGTCGTCCTCGTGCCGCTGCTGCTGGTGGCGTTCGCGCTGCTGTGCTGGTTCGTCGTCGGGTCGGCACTGCGCCCCGTCGAGGACCTCCGCGCCGGCGCGGAGGCGCTGACCGGGGGTACGCGGATGGGCCGGCTTCCCGTCCCCGCGGGCCGAGACGAGGTGCAGCGCCTCGCGATGACGCTCAACCGGATGATCGACCGGCTCGAGCAGGCCTCCCTGCGGCAGCGGGCCTTCGTCGCCGACGCCGCCCACGAGCTGCGCAGCCCGCTGGCCTCCATGCGCACCCAGGTCGAGGTGACCCGGGCGCACCCCAGCTCCGCCGACTGGGACGAGACCGCGGAGGGCGTGCTCGAGGACGTCGGGCGGCTCACGCGCCTCGTCGACGACCTGCTGCTGCTCGCGCGGGTCGACGCAGCGCCCGCCGCCAGCACGACGCGGCCGGTGACCGACGTCGCCGCCGTCGTCGCCGCGGTCGTGGGCACGACCGGCGGGCGCGTGCGCGTCGGCTGCTCGGTCGACGGCGACACCCGCGTGCGCGCCGAGCCCGACGCGCTGCGCCGCGTCGTGCAGAACCTCGTCGACAACGCCGTGCGCCACGCGACCTCGGCCGTCGACGTGCGCGCCGGGCGCGACGGCGGCTCCGTCGTGCTCGAGGTCACGGACGACGGTCCGGGCGTCCCCGAGGAGGACCGGGAGCGGGTCTTCGAGCGCTTCGCCCGGCTCGACGACGCCCGCAGCCGCGACGCGGGAGGTACGGGCCTGGGCCTCGCCATCGTCCGGGACCTCGTCACCGCCGGGGGCGGGAGCGTGGCGTTCGAGGCGGCGTCGACCGCGGTGGTGCGGCTGCCGGCGGCCGACGTGCTGGTGCACCCGTCCGTCGATGCATGAGGGCGGCTCCCGTCGGGAGCCGCCCTCAGCTGCGGTGGCGGTGGGATTTGAACCCACGGAGGAGTTGCCCCCTCACACGCTTTCGAGGCGTGCTCCTTTGGCCGCTCGGACACGCCACCGGGAGGAACGATACCGGCTCAGGGCACCTCGTGCGTACCTCCCCGGTGGGTGGCGAAGAACGCCCGGAGCAGCGCGCCGCACTCGTCCTCCAGCACCCCGCCGACCACCTCGGTGCGCGTCGGGAGCCGGCGGTCGCGCACGACGTCCCACAGCGAGCCGACCGCTCCGGCCTTGGGGTCCCACGCGCCGAACACGAGGCGCTGCACGCGGGACAGCGAGACGGCACCCGCGCACATGACGCAGGGCTCGAGCGTGACGACGAGCGTGCAGCCCTCGAGCCGCCAGGCCCCGAGCGCCTCCGCGGCCCGGCGCAGGGCGAGCACCTCCGCGTGCGCGGTCGGGTCGCCGGCGGCCTCGCGCTCGTTGTGGCCGGCCGCGACCACCTGTCCTGCCGCGTCGACCACGACCGCGCCGACGGGAACGTCACCCGCGTGCAGCGCCCGCTCGGCCTCCTCGAGCGCGAGCCGCATCCAGGGGGCGTAGCGCTCGGCAGGGGGCACGCCCGCCAGTGTGCCGCGACGGCTACCTCATCGCGTCGAGGACCTCGCCGAAGCCCGCCTTCTCCGCGACCTCGCTGACCGCGTCGGAGACGTCCGGCCCGTCCTCGCCGGCGAGCTCGAGCAGCAGCTCCGCGGGCACGCCCTGGTCGGCGAGCACCTCGGCGTCGCCAGCCGGCTCCTCCGGCTCGTCCTCGGCGAGCTCCGGGTCGAAGCCGAGGACCTCCGCGTAGGCCGAGGAGGCCGCGCCACGCGCGTGCGACACGAAGACCCGCGGGTCGTCCCCGTCGTCGGCTCGGACGAGCGCGAACCACTCGTCCTCGTGCTCGAGCAGGAGCAGCGCGACCGTGTCGTCACGGCTGCCGCGGCGCATGGCGACCGCGAGCGCGTCGAGGTCGCGGTGCCCGTCCGCGTCGATCTCGCGCGGCTGCCACGGGCCGCCGTCACGGGACAGCAGGGCGGCGAAGTACGACACGTCGACCTCCTCGGGAGCTCCTCAGCCGGTGCTTCCCCGTCCCGCGCGGCGGAACCACCCCGCTCAGTACGCGGGGGAGCCCACCCGCAGCACCTGGCGCAGCTGAGCCCCGAAGCCGAGCCGGCTCGCCATCTCGAGGCAGGCCTCGTCCGGGTAGAGCTCGTCGTCGCACAGGTCCTCGACCTCGCCGGCGCCGAGCCCGAGGTCGGCCAGCAGCCCGAGGTCGCCGACGACCTGCGGCTCGTCGTCGTCGGGCACGGGCTCGCCGAGCGCGTCGAGGACCTCGCGGGCGATCGGCCACTCGCTGGCGGCGGTCGCGTCGGAGAGCACCAGCCGCACGTCGGGGCCCACCCGGCGGGCCACCACCCAGAAGTCGTCGTCGACGGCCACGAACGCGAGCGGGGCGCCGTCCGGAGGGCGCTGCAGCAGAGCGGAGACCAGCGCGGCGAGGTCCTCCGCGGCACGGCCCGGGAGCGGGGAGACGTGCCAGACGCCGTCCTCGCGGTAGGCCGCCACGGCGAAGTCGCCCGGAGCGGACTCCCAGGGGGCGAAGGTCGAGCCCCCGTCGCCGATGGCCGTCATCTCGACCTCCCGCGTCCTCGACGGTGGTGGCGTGCTGCAGCAGTGTGACACCCGTCACCCCTCCGGCGCGAGGGCGCCGGACCAGGGGCTGAGACGATCAGATGGGCCGGCTGAACGTCCGCATGTACGCCATCGTCCGCAACCGCTGCAGGTGCGTGCGCCGCGGCGTCACCCGACCGCGGAGCTCGCGCCCCTCGGCGATCTCGCGGAGCAGCTGCGCGCGCCGCCGCAGCCGCTCGCGGTCCTGCTCCCGGGTGCTCGTCTGCGTCATGCCGTACCCCTCCCGCTCGGTCCCCGTCGCAGGTGCGCTTACCCACGTCCGCGCGCGAGCACGCCGTGGCGCAGGTCGCACGCGTGGCGGCGGGGGGTCGACGGCCTCGCGACACGAGCCGAGGGGAGCAGGACCGCGCGGGCCGGAGCGCACGCGCTCCCCGGGACGACCCTCTGCTCCCGCCGGTGCGTGTCGACCCGTACGGCGCTGCACCACGCGGAGCAACCCGCAGCGACAGCGACGACGATCGCTCCCCCTCGCCGCAGGTTGCTCCCTGTCGTGGCGCCCTGGGTCCACCAGCGCGGCGACACGCGCCGAGGGGAGCAGGACCGCGCTGGGCGGAGCGCACGTGCTCCCCCAGACGACCCTCTGCCCCCGCCGGTGCGTGTCGACCCGTACGCCGCGGAGCCGTAGGCCGTGCTACCAGCAGCGGCTCGGCCGCCCGGAGCAGTCCCGCCGCCCTGGGAGCGGCCGATACGGTTCGGGCATGCGCACGCACGTCGTCGACCACCCGCTCGTCGCCCACAAGCTCACGGTGCTGCGCGACGAGGGCACCGACTCGCCGACCTTCCGCCGGCTGGCGGACGAGCTCGTCACCCTGCTCGCGTACGAGGCCACCCGCGACGTGCGGGTCGAGCCCATGGACATCCGCACCCCGGTGACGACGACGACCGGTGTGCGGCTGAGCTCGCCGAAGCCGCTCGTCGTCCCGATCCTGCGTGCGGGGCTCGGCATGCTCGACGGGATGACCCGGCTGCTACCGACGGCCGAGGTGGGCTTCCTCGGCATGGTGCGCGACGAGGGCACGCTGCTCGCCTCGACGTACGCGACGCGGCTGCCCGACGACCTCGCAGGGCGCCAGTGCTACGTCCTGGACCCGATGCTCGCGACCGGTGGCACGCTCGCCGCGGCTGTCCGCCTGCTCGCCGACCGCGGAGCCGGCCCCGTCACCTGCATCGCCCTGCTCGCCGCACCCGAGGGCATCACGCGCATGCAGCACGAGCTCGACGGCATCACCGGCCGCGACGGCTCGCCCCTCGACGTCCGCGTCGTGGTCGCCGCGCTCGACGAGCGGCTCAACGAGCAGGGCTACATCGTCCCGGGGCTCGGGGACGCGGGCGACCGGCTGTACGGCACGGTCTCCTAGCGCCAGCGGGGGACGGGCGCGAGCACCAGCGCGACCCCAGCGACGGCGAGCGCGGCGCCGAGCCCCAGGGCAGCGGGCAGGGGGAGCGGGCTCGAGGTGCACCTCGCCGTCCAGTAGCCCGCGAGGACGACGAGGACGACTCCGCTACCGCGACGGGAGCGCTCGGCCGCGCGCGCGAGCCGCGGATGCTCCCCCGGGTGCGCGTACGGGCCAGGATGCCGCGCCCGTGACCGGTGTGCCGTCACCTCGGCGCGTCGGGCCAGCCGTGCTCGCTTCCCGAGGGGACCCCACCGGATGCTGGTGAAGTAGTTGAAGGCCCACTGCAGGCCCACGGCCGACGCGATCAACGCGCCGAGGTCGACGTCCCGCACTGCTCGCACCCCCCGATCGCCGCTGCTGCCTGGTGGACGTGCTTCCCCCCAGCGCAACCGGGTAGGCGACCCGCATGGACCGCAACCCCGTCGACCGGACGATCCGCGCCACGCCCGCCGCCGTGTGGGCGGTGCTCGCGGACGGCTGGGCCTACGCGAACTGGGTCGTGGGCGCCTCGGCGATCCGCGACGTCGACGCGACCTGGCCCTCCCCCGGGTCCCGCATCCACCACAGCGTCGGGTCCTGGCCGCTGCTGCTGTCGGACACGACCTCGGTGAAGCGCTCCGAGCCCGAGGCGCTGCTCGAGCTGCAGGCCCGCGGCTGGCCGCTCGGGGAGGCGACGGTGGAGGTCCGCCTGGAGCCCGTGCCCGAGGGCACCCGCGTGACGATCCTCGAGGACGTGAGCGAGGGCCCCGGCAGGTTCCTGCCCGCGCCGCTGCGGACGGCGTCCATCGTGCCCCGCAATCGCGAGTCGCTCCGCCGCCTCGCGCTGGTCGCGGAGAACCGGCGCCGCTGACTCAACTGCTGGCGAGCCCGCCGGTGAGGTAGCGGGTCGCGGCGAGGAAGCCCTTGGCGGCGACGCTCCCCAGGCGGGAGTCGCGCAGCAGCGCGGCCCGTGCCGCGTTCCAGCCCGGCGCACCGTGCACGCCACCGCCCGGGTGCGCGCTCGCGCTGGCGAGGAAGAGGCCCTCGACGGGCGTCTCCGGCCTGCCGAGCCCGGGCGTGGGGCGCAGGACGAGCAGCTGGCTCGGGTTCGAGCTCCCCGCGTTGACCGCCCCCATGTCGAGGCTCGCGTCGTGGCCCTGGAGGTCGCGCGGGCGCTGCACGCCCCGGTCCAGGACGAGGTCGCGGAAGCCGGGGGCGTACTCCTCGAGGGTGTCCTCCATGCGCTCGACGTGCCGGTCCAGCGCGGCGTCGTCCAGCGGGTGCCGCCGGGGCAGGTGGGTGTAGCTCCAGGTGGACTCCGTGCCGACGGGCGAGCGCGTGGGGTCGGCCGTGGTCGTCTGGCCGAAGAGCATGAACGGCCGCTGCGGGATGCGCCCGGTCTTGAGGTCGGCGCTGTAGTCGGTGAGGTCGGCCATGTCGACGCCGACGTGGACGGTGCCGGCGCCGCGGCAGCCCTCCGCCTTCCACGGGACGGGGCCCGAGAGCGCCCAGTTGACCTTGAGGGTGGCGTCGTCCCACTCGAAGGAGTCGAGGTCGCGGCAGAAGCGCGGGCTGAGGTGCTCGCGCCCGACGAGGCGCTCGTAGAGCATCGGGGCTGACACGTCCGCGAGGACCGCCTTGCGGGCGCGGATCTCCCCGCCGCCCTCGAGCACGACGCCGGTGGCCCGGCCGCCGGCCATCGTGACCCGCGCGACCGGGGACGACGTGCGCACCTGGCCGCCCGCGCGCTCGAGCCGCGAGACCATCGCGCCGACCAACCGGCCGGACCCGCCCTCGGGGACCGGGAAGCCCACGTCCTGGCCGAGCATGCAGAGCAGCCAGCCGAACAGCGCCGAGCCCGCTCCGTCCGGGGACAGGTCGCTGTGCATGGCGTTGCCGGCGAACAGCAGGGGTGCGCCCTCGCCGCGGAACTGCTGGCGCCCGTACGACGTCACGGGAGTGAGCGCGAACCGCACGAAGCGCAGCGTCTGCACAGCGCCGAGCCGGCGGAGGATCCCGAGCGCACCGCCGACCGGCGGGATCGGGGTGAACAGCGCGCTCAGCAGCGGGTCGCGGATGCGCTGCCACTCCGCGAAGACCTCGCGCCACGCAGCGCCGTCCCCCGGGGCGAACGACTCCACGGACGCGGCGGTCGCGTCGAGGTCCCGGCTGAGCACCGCCGCGCGACCGTCGCGCAGCGGGTGCGCGACGACGCTCGGCGCGTGCCTCCAGCGCAGCCCGTGCTCCTCCAGGCGCAGCGACCGGATCGCCGGGGAGGCGGCGGACAGCGGGTAGAACGAGCTGTAGAGGTCGGTGACGAAGCCCGGCCGGACCACCTCGCCGCTGCGCACGGCCCCGCCCACCTCCGGCTGCGCCTCGAGGACGACGACGTCCCAGCCGGCGTCGGCCAGCCGGTTGGCCGCCACCAGGCCGTTGTGGCCTCCTCCGACGACGACCGCGTCCACCACCTCAGGCACGCCGTCCCCCTTCCTCCCGCTCGTCGCTGCTGGCATGCCCCCGGGAGCCGCCGGGTACGCAGAGGGCAGGCCCGCCGGGCCGCGCACCCCGCGACCAGAGCAGCAGGAGGGCCAGCACGTGACGCAGCCGACCGTGATCGAGAGGGCGCGCCAGCACAAGCACGCGTACGCCGGCGACGAGGACCGCCCCCTGGGCACTTACACCGCGCTGGTCGGCCTCTACGCCGCCCTCGGGCTCGGCACGCTGACGACGCTGGCCCGCAGGCGGGAGCGGCTGGCCCCGGGCGACATCGCCCTGCTCTCCGTCGCGACGTTCAAGGCCTCGCGCGTGCTGACCAAGGGCACGGTGACCTCGCCGCTGCGCGCGCCGTTCACCCGCTTCGCGGGGACGTCGGGCCCCAGCGAGCTGCACGAGGAGATGCGCGTCGACGGACCGCGCCGGGCGATCGGCGAGCTCCTCACCTGCCCGTTCTGCCTCAGCCAGTGGATCGCGACCTCGCTGGCGGCGGGGTTCTTCGTCGCGCCGCGCCAGACCCGCGCCGTCACCTCGGTGCTGACGGCCGTCGCGGGCGCCGACTTCCTCCAGCTGTTGTACGCCCAGGCCGAGCAGGCGGCGGAGGGATGAGCGGCGTGCGCGCGCTGCGGGAGGTCGAGCAGGCGTACTCGCCGGACGAGGACCGTCCGCTGGGGTCGTTCCTCGCCCTGATGGGGACCTACGCCGCGGCCGTCGTCGCCGGTGGTGCGGTGGTCCGCGCGTCCGGGCGCGAGCTGCCCGAGCGGATCTCGGCGGCCGACCTGGCGCTGGTCTCGGTGGCGACGCACAAGCTCTCGCGGCTGATCACCAAGGACCCGGTGACGAGCCCCCTGCGGGCGCCGTTCACCCGCTTCCACGGGGCGGAGGCACCGGCCGAGCTCGACGAGGAGGTCGTGGGCACGGGTCCCCGGCACGCCATCGGCGAGCTCGTGACCTGCCCGTTCTGCGTCGGCCAGTGGGTGGCGACCGGCTTCGCCTTCGGGCTCGTGCTCGCCCCGCGGGCCACGCGGATGGCCGCCGGCGTGCTGACCGCGGTGACGGCGGCGGACGCGCTGCAGCTGGCGTACTCGGCCGGCGAGCAGGCCGTCGAGGGCTGAGCCACCGGCCCGGCCCGGCGTCCACAGCGGACGGCTGCGTCGGGGCGTGCGGTCGTCCACAGCGGCTCCCCGCACTGGGGACCCGGTCGCCGCCGCTGCCTAGCGTCCTCGGCATGGACCCGTCCGCCGCGCTCGCCGCCGACCTGCACGCGCTCGCGCGCCGCCTCGGCTCCGCCGCGGAGGATGCCCGGACCGAGCACGCGCGGTTGCGCTCCGCCCTGGCCGGGACGCGCTGGGTCTCGCTCGCTGCGGGGGAGTTCGCGGCGAGCGCCGAGCAGCACCTCGCGACCCTGCCGGCGGCCGCGCAGGTGCTCGACGACGCGGCGACCGCCCTGCACCAGCACGCGGCCCGGGCGGGAGCGGTCCTCGCGGGCGCTGAGCACACCGCCTCCGCGCTGGCTCCGGGCCACGTGGTCCGGGACGTGCGCCGAGCGCTCGGCCGGCTGGGGCTCGGGTGACCCGCTGGCAGCTCGCGGGCGGCGCCGGCGGCGTGACCGCCCGCCACGACGACATGCTCGCGCTGGCCCGCTGCTACGACGCCTGCGCCGAGGCGCTGCTCCGCCTGCTCGCGATCGTGCTCCGGGTCGCCGCTTCCCCCGTCCTGGAGGCCTCGCTCGCGCTCGACCCGATCGCGGCGCACCGGGTCGGCGGCCCCCTCGCCGGGGCGGGCGAGCACTGCGGCTCGGCGGCGGCGGGGGCCGAGGGGCTGGCGGCGGAGCTGCGCCTCGCGGTCGAGGCGCAGGTCGCGGCGGACCGGGCCGCGACCGCGCTGCTGCAGCAGGTCGAGGACGAGGTGGGCCGGCTGGCGGTGGCGGCCTCACCACTGCTCGTCGCCGGGGCGGTGCTGGCGCACGGGGACCTGGACCACCTCGGAGCCGAGCACGTCCGCCTCGCGGGCCTGCTCGCCGGCGGACTGGGCGGTGCCGCCGGCGCGGCGCTCGCCGGACCGCCAGTCCCCCTCGCCGTCCCGCTCCCCGTCTCGTCGGCCGTCCCCGCGCTGCCGTGGTCGACGGCGGTGCGGCTCGCCGGGCTGCTGGTCCCCGACTCGCCGGGCGACGGGGCCGCGCTGCCCCTGCCGGGTCCTGGTCCTGGTCCTGGGGGCGACGCGGCGGACGGTGCCGGTGCCGCTCCCCCGCGGACGCCGGGCGACCTGCTGCGCGGGGTCGCGCGCCGCGACGCCGACGGCAGTGTCGGGGTGGTCCGCGTCCACGGTCGCGACGGAGTGGATCGCTGGGTGGTCGAGCTGCCGGGCACGGCGAGCTGGTCGCCCCGCCCCGGCAGCGACCCGCGTGACCTCGCGGGGGACCTGGCGCTCGTCGGCGGCGGCACCAGCGCGTACGCGGCGGCCGTGGTCGCCGCCCTCGACCAGGCCGGGGTGCCGGCGGGCGCGCCCCTGCTGCTCGCCGGCCACAGCCTGGGCGGGCTCGCGGCGGTCGCCCTCGCCTCCGACCCCGCCGTCCGCGCCCGATGGTCGGTCCGGTGCGTGATCACCGCCGGGTCGCCGCTGGGCCGCCGCAGTGCGCCGCCAGGGGTGGAGGTGCTCGCCGTGGAGGACCGCGAGGACCTGGTGCCGGCGCTCGACGGGCGGGCCAACCGGGACTCCCCGGGTCTGGTCACCGCGACCTTCGGGCGGCAGACCGGGAGCGTGGTCGGCAACCACGACCTCGCGGCGTACGCGCGTGCCGCGGACGCGCTGCCCACCGACGCCCCCGTGCTCGCCCGCTGGCGTGCGGCGGCCGCCGGCTTCCTCGACGGCGAGCGGGCGGACACCTCGCGGTGGCGGCCGGTCCGGAGGGCGGCGTGAGGACGGCTGCTCCCTGCTCCCGCTCTCCCAGGTCCCGCGCAGGGACCGCACGTAGGCTGCGCTCCCGTGATCGCCACGCTGCTCGACCGCCGGGCGCTGCGCACCGAGGTGCTGCTCGTCCTGGGCGTCTCGCTCGGGCTGTCCGGGATCTGGGCGCTGGTCGACTTCCTCGGGGACCTCACGACGCCGGGCGGGCTGGCCGCGCAGTCGGCCCACCTCAACAGCTCGCGCGCGCCGGGTCGGCCCTGGCTGGACCTCAGCAAGCAGCTGGTCGCGGTCCTGGGTGCACTGGTGCCCGCGTTCCTCGCCCTGCACCTGCTGCGCCAGACCGGCGACGAGCGCCGGTCCGTCGGCCTGGACGGGCGGCGACCGTGGTTCGACCTGCGGCTCGGAGCGCTGCTCGCGGCGACGATCGGCGGCAGCGGCCTCGCGCTCTACCTCACCGCCCGCGGGCTCGGCGCCAACCTCACCGTGGTGCCGACGACGCTGCCGGCCGTGTGGTGGCGGATCCCCGTGCTGCTGCTCTCCGCCGCGGAGAACGCCTTCCTCGAGGAGGTCGTCGTCGTCGGCTACCTGCTGCGGCGGCTGGACCAGCTGGGCTGGTCCTGGCGGGCGACCCTCGTCGCCAGCGCGCTGCTGCGCGGGTCCTACCACCTCTACCAGGGCATCGGGGGCTTCGCGGGCAACGTCGTGATGGGCGTCGTCTTCGTGCTGGTCTACCGCCGGTGGGGGCGCGTGATGCCGCTGTTCCTCGCGCACACGCTGATCGACAGCGTCGCCTTCGTCGGCTACGCCCTGCTCGCCGGCAAGGTGGGCTGGCTCCCCACGGGCTGAGCAGCGCGGCCCGGTCCCGCCGCGACGGTGGGGAGGCGCTAGTAGCGCCCGGCCGCCCAGGCGATGCCGCCCAGCACGTGCCCGAGGAACGCCTCGTCCGCCCAGGCCTCGTCGCCGTGCCCGAGCGCGGTGAACCACGAGCGCCCGCTGCCGAGCTCGCGCTGCCAGGCCTGCGGGTGGGGCGCCGGCATCGCGTGGTCCCCCGCGTCGATGCTGGCGCCGTCGACGCTGAGCAGCAGGTGCAGGTCCGGGCGGACCTGGGTGAACGCGTACCACTCGTCCACGAAGCCCCAGCGGGCCGGCAGGTGCGCGGTGGACGGGTGGGCGGCATCCTCGACCACGACCGTCCCCGGCTGCACGCCCTCGGGGTGGCCGGCGAAACGGGCGCCGAGCAGCTCGCCGTACCACGGCCAACCGGCCTCGGTGACGGCAGCGCAGTGGACACCGACGAAGCCCCCGCCACCGAGCACGTGGGCCTGCAGCGCCTCGCGGGCCGCGTCGTCGAGGCAGTCGCCGGAGGTGGAGACGAAGGCGACGACCTCGAACTCCCCGCTGCGCGCGACGTCGCCCGGGTCCTCGCTCGCGACGACCTCGAGCTCGGGACGCGCCTGCAGCGCGGCCACCGCGGCGGGGATCGAGTCGTGCCGGTAGTCCGTGGTGCGCGTGAAGACGAGGGTGCGGACCGGGTCGCTCATGCGCCCATCCTCCGTGTCGCCGCTGCCAGCGGGTCCGGGGGGTCTACGGTGCGCACACGGCCCTGCGGGCCGAGCCACTCTCCCGGGAGGCAGCATGGCCGTCCAGACCGACCCCCGCGGGGGGTCCGCCCGCACCACGGGGCTCGAGGTCCGCTCCATCGACTACGTGCCGCTCTCGGAGCGCCACGGCGAGGTCTGGAGCCAGGGCCCGCTGTGGTTCATGAGCAACGCGCAGATCGCGACCCTCGTCGTGGGGGTGGTCTCGACCGAGCTCGGCGGCAACCTGCTCTGGTCGCTGATCGCGGTCATCGCCGGGTCGCTCGTCGGCACGCTGTTCATGGCGTTCCACTCGGCGCAGGGCCCGCAGCTCGGGCTGCCGCAGATGATCCAGTCCCGCCCGCAGTTCGGCTACGTCGGCGCGCTGCTGGTGTGGGCGTTCGCCTACCTGCAGTACGCCGGGTTCAACATCTTCAACACCATCCTCGCCGGCCAGGGGCTGCACGCGACGGTGCACGGGCCCACCCGGCTCTGGATCGTCGTCGCGAGCGTGGTCGCCGTCCTCGTCGCCCTCGTCGGCTACGACCTCATCCACCGCACGGAGCGCTACCTCGCATTCGGGTTCCTGCTGTTCTTCGGCATCCTCACGGTGGTCGTCCTCACGCTGCACTACCCGGCCGGCTCCTTCGACCTGGGCGCGTTCAAGGTGACGCCGTTCCTTGCGCAGTTCGGCGTGGTCGCGGGCTACCAGATCAGCTGGGCCATCTACGTCTCGGACTACTCGCGCTACCTGCCGCCGGACGTCACCGTGCGCAAGACCTTCTACTGGACCTACGGCGGCTCGGCGCTCGGCGCGATCTGGATCATGTGCCTCGGGGCGGCGCTGGCGACGTGGTGGGGCGAGTCGCACGACGCGTTCGACACCATCGAGTCGCTCCACCACAGCGGCAACCACTTCTTCGGCGGCTACGGCCTGCTGGTCGTCCTCTTCTCCACGCTCGGGCTGATCGCGGTCACCGCGCTCAACATGTACGGCGGCTCGCTCACGCTGATCTCGGCGACGGACTCGCTGAAGCCGGTGCGGCCGACCCTGCGCATCCGCGTCGTCATGGTGCTCTTCACCGCGGCCCTGTCGCTGGTGCCCGCGCTCGCCCTGCTCAACAGCAACAAGTTCCAGGACTACTTCAACTTCTTCCTGCTGCTGGTGCTCTACCTGTTCATCCCGTGGACCGCGGTCAACCTCGTCGACTACTACGTCGTGCGCCGCGGCCACTACGCCGTCGCCGAGATCTTCAACCCCAACGGCATCTACGGGCGCTGGGGCTGGCGGGGCATCGGCGCGTACCTCGCCGGCTTCGTCGCCATGACGCCGTTCTTCAGCACCACCCACTACACCGGCTGGGTGGCCCACCAGCTCGACGGTGCGGACATCTCGCTGTTCGTCGGGCTGCCCGTGGCCGGGATCCTCTACTGGGTGCTGAGCCGCAGCATCGACGTCGACTCGGAGCGCCGCGTCGCGGAGGCCGAGGCCGTGCAGCTCGAGGAGGGGGCGCTCCACCACGAGACGCGGGGCTAGCCGGGGCGCGTCCCCTCGACGTCGTCGAGGGTCGCGCCGAGCAGGTCCAGCGCGGGGCGCAGCTTGACGAGGGTCTCCTCCCACTCCGCCGCGGGGTCCGAGAGCGCGACGACGGCACCGCCCACGCCGTACGTCGTGGTGCCTCCCGCGACCACGACCGTGCGGATGACGATGCTGAGGTCGACCGCGCCGGACAGCGAGAACGAGCCGACGGCACCGGCGTAGACCCCGCGCGGGCCCTGCTCGAGCTCGTCGAGCAGGGCCATCGTGCGCTCCTTCGGCGCCCCCGTCATGGACCCGCCGGGGAAGGCCGCGCGCACGCAGGCGACCGGGTGGACCCCGTCGCGAAGCTGTGCGGTGACGGTGCTGACGAGCTGGTGGGCCATCGGCCAGGTCTCGACGCGGAACAGGTCGTCGGCGCGGACGCTCCCCAGCCCGGCGGTGCGGCCGAGGTCGTGGCGGACGAGGTCGACGACCATGAGGTTCTCGGCGCGGTCCTTCTCCGCCGTCGCGAGGCCGCGGGCGAGCGCCGCGTCCGCCTCCGGGTCCGCTCCCCGCGGACGCGTCCCCTTCACCGGGCGGGACTCGACGCGCCCGGTCCGGTCGATGCGGAGGAAGCGCTCGGGCGACGCGCTGAGGACGGCGACGCCACCGGCCGTGAGGTACGCGCCGGCGGGCGACGGGTTGGACCGGCGCAGCCACCGGTAGCCCTCCCACGGGTCCAGCTGCGCGTCGCTGACGAGCTCGTTGGTCAGGCACGCCTCGTAGGTCTCCCCCGCCCGGATCTCCTGCTGGCAGCGCTCGACGAGCGCGACGTACGCCGCCCGCCCGTGCCGCAGCGCGTGCCGGGCGGGCCGTCCCCCCGGCCCGCGCACGACCGGTCGCCGCGGCTCGGGCACGGCCCGGCCGGCCAGACCGCGGACTACGGACTCGGTCGCCTGCAGCCACTCCTCGGCCTCGTCGACGGTCTGGTCGTCGGAGAGCGCGAGCAGCCACGGCGTACGCCCCTCGAGCACGACGGCCCGGTCGGCGAAGACGAGCACGGCATCGGGGAGGGCCGGGCGGTGCCGGCTGCGGAGGGCGTCCGAGCCCAGGCCGTAGCCCAGGTAGCCGACCCACCCGAGGGCGAAGTCGGACGGCAGGGCGGGGAGCTCGACGTCGAGCCCGGCGAGGTCCGCCTCCAGCCACGCGAGGGGGTCCGGCTGAGCGAGCACCCGGCCGTCCACGGTGACCGTGCCCGCGTGGACGTCGACGGTGGCGACCCTGCCGAGCGGGCCGGACGGGGCGCCCACCACCGCCGCCCGGCCGGGCGGACCGTCCGGGAGGTCCGGGTCGCGGCTGTCCAGCCAGAACGCGCCCGGCTCCCCGCGGAAGAGCGCGTCGAACACCACCTCGGCGCTGCACGCCACGTCCACGCGACGGGCGTGGACGCGCAGGCGGCGTACCCGGGCGGGGGTGTCGGCGGGAGCGCGCAGCTCGACGCGCGGCGCGGGCAGCGGAGGCACCAGCTGCAGGACGTTCTCGAGCAGCAGGGCGCCGTGCTCCGAGCACACGCTCTCGGGGTGGAACTGCACGCCCCAGCGCGGGAGCGAGACGTGCTGCAGCGCCATGAGGACGCCGTCCTCGCTCCAGGCCAGCGGCTCGAGCTCCGGGGGCAGGTCGGTCACCGCGAGCGAGTGGTAGCGCGTGACCGTGAAGCCGTCGGGGACCCCCGCGAAGAGCCCTGTGCCCGGCGAGCTGACCCGGGAGAGCCGGCCGTGCCGCGGCTCGGGAGCGAGGGCGACCGTGGCGCCGTGGGCGTACGCGATGGCCTGGTGCCCGAGGCAGACCCCGAGCACGGGCACCTCGGGCTGCGCGAGGACGGCGCGGCAGTGGCCGACGTCGCTCGCCCGTTGGGGGCGGCCGGGGCCGGGCGACAGGACGACCGCGTCGAAGCCCCGCGCCAGGGCGGGGTCCCAGGACGGGTCGTCGTTGGCGACGACCACGGGCTCCCGACCGGTCACCCCGGCCAGCAGGTGGACGAGGTTCCAGGTGAAGGAGTCGTGGTTGTCCACGACCAGCGTGCGACGCCCGGCGGCAGGACGGGTCGGCTCGCTCACCGCCCGATCCTCCCGCAGGCGACTACCGGACGGCCGACTCCAGGTCGGGGTGGACCGCGAAGACCTGGTCGAGCCCGGTCAGCTTGAGCAGCCGGGTGGTGAGCGGCGTGGCGACCACGAGGCGGAACTGCCCGCCGGTCGTGCTGGCCCGCTTGTGCGCGGCCACGAGGACGCCGAGCGCCGTCGAGTCGAGGAAGGAGACCGCGCTGAGGTCGAGCACCACGCGGGAGCCCTCCTCGCGCAGGGCCTCCAGGAGGCGCTCGCGGAGCGCAGGCGCCGTCAGCGCGTCGATCTCGCCGCTGACCGAGAGGACCGGCCAGCCCGCGACGGTGCTGGTCGTGGTGGTGAGGGGGGCGGCTTCGGACGGGATGCCGGACAAGCGCTGCTCCAGGGTGGGGGACGGCGGGCGCACGCCTGCCGCTCCGACAGCGTAAGCGGCTCAGTTGTCGGACGACAACTCGGGATCCTGGGGCGCGGGCGTGGACGCGCCGGCGGCGTGCCAATCGACGCAGAGGACGACCGCGTCGTCCTCGAGCTCACGGCCACCGCGGTGGCGCTCGAGGTCGCGCGCGACGTGGCGGACCGCCTCCGGAGCCGCGAGCAGGCGGGTGCCGCGGGCGGCCGACTCCATGCCCGCCCGACCGAAGGAGCTGGACCCGGGCCCGTCCAGGGCGTCGAGGGCGCCGTCGCTGACGATGAAGAGCCGGTCGCCCGGCCGCACGTCGACCGGCTGCGGGCGGTAGATGGACTCCTCGAACATCCCCAGCGGGAGCTGCTCGTCGAGCTCCAGCCAGGTCGCCGCGCCATCTCGGACGCGCAGCAGCCGCGGTGATCCGGCGTCGACGACCGACGCCGTGCCTGCCGCGAGGTCGAGCTCGACGAGCAGGGCGGAGACGTAGTGCTGGCCGCCGTAGTGGGCGTAGAGCGCCTGGTCCGCCAGCGCCGCCCGGTCCGGCAGCGGGAGCCCCGCCCGCCGGGCGTTGCGCACGGCCGTGACCGCGATGGTGCTGACGAGCGAGGCGGGGACACCGCGGCCCGTGCCGTTGTAGGCCGACACCGCGAACGTGCCGGGCTGACGCACCCAGTCGTACGCGTCGCCCGAGACCGCGTACGCCGGCTCGAGGTAGCCCGCGACCGTCACCTCGTCGTCGCGGTAGGAGCGCCCGGGCAGCAGCGACCACTGCAGCTCCGCGGCGAGCGTCAGCTCGGTGCGCCGGCGCGGGCGGTCGTAGACGTCGGTCGCCTGGCTCGCGAGCAGCAGCGCGGTCGCCAGGTGCTCAGCGACCTCGGCCAGCTGGCGCAGGCTGGGGCCGCCGGGCGACGCCGTGCGCAGCGCGAGGACGCCCAGCCGGTCGCCGCGGCTGACCACCGGCGCCCACAGGCGGTCACCCTCAGCGTGCGCGCGTCCGCTGGCGAAGACCCGCCCCTCGACCGAGCCCTCGACGGGCAGCTCGTGCGTGCCGTCCGGGAACGAGCGCAGCAGCCCCTGCCCGTAGTCCCCCAGCCAGAGCACGACGTCGGCGTCCGGCGCGTGGGTGCGCAGCGCCTCGACGAGCGCGTCCACCACTCCCGGCGCCCGGGCCGCGGCCATGGCCGCGACGACCCGTGCGACGAGGGCGTCCTCGTCTGTCATGGACGCCTCCTCCGTGGGTAGACCCCGCTTCGACGAACTCGTCCAGGCATGGGCGGGTGGCAGAGCGTGAGACAGTCCCGAGGATGGTCGTGCCCCCGCAGCCCGAAGAGCCGGAGCTCCTGGCGGAGGAGATCCACCGCGCCGGGGAGTCGCTGGCCGTGCTCTGGCTGCGCCAGTACGACACCAGCGACCAGCGGGTCTCGCCGTCCCAGATGCGCGCCCTGCTCGTCGTGCAGCGCCAGGGGCGCGTGACGATGACCGAGCTGGCCGAGGAGCTCGACGCCATGGTGTCGTCGGCGAGCCGGCTCACCGACCGCCTCGTGTCCGCGGGCTACGTGGTCCGGGCGGCGGACGCGGCGCGCCCGCGCGTGGTGCTCCTCGAGCTCACCCCTGACGGCCGGCGCCTGCTCGACGAGCACGCGGCGCGCCGGCGCCGGACCCTCGTGGCCGCACTCGCGCAGATGACTCCAGCCGAGCGACGGGCGCTGCGCCAGGGGCTGGGCGCTCTGGACGCGGCGCTGGGCGCCCCTCGTCCCGAGGGCTCGCGCGCCGCGCAGGAGGGCTGACACCCGCGCAGTCTGCCATGGAGGGGGCAGCCGGCCGCTAGCCTGCGCGCCGTGATCGAGATCGCCCGCCTGTCCGTGCGCTCCACCGCCCGCCCCGAGCAGTTGTACGCGCGGTGGGCCGACGTGGAGACCCACCCCGACTGGGCGCCCGGCATGGAGTACCTGCGGCTCGAGGCCCCGATCGCGAAGGGCGTCCGCGGGGTGTGCCGGGCCCGCGGCCGCGACGAGCAGGTCTTCGTCATCACGGACCTCGTGCCGGGGACCACCTTCGAGGACAGCCTGGTGCTCGACGGGGCCCACCTCCGGGTCCGGCACGAGGCCCTCCCGGTGGACGGCGGCAGCGAGGTCACGCTGCACGCGGTCATCACCGGTCCGGAGGCGCCGGCGCGCGCCGCGGAGTTCGAGGGGCTGGCCGAGGCGCTCGAGGGCGACCTGCTCCGGCTCGTCGCGCTGGTCGAGGGGCGTACGACGACTTAAGCAGGTGGCTTCCCTATCGGCTACGGTGACGCCTGTGGTCGAGGACGCCGGTGCGGGCAGTGCGGCTCCGCTCCGGCTGCCGGCGCAGTGGCGCTGGCCGCTGGGCAACGGGAGCCGCGGCGCGTCCTCCGCGGCCCGCCGGACGAGCGCCGTCGCCGTCGCGGACCTGCGCGGCCGCAACGCCGCCGCGGTCCTCGGTGCGGTCCGTGCGGCGGGTGAGCCGTCGCGCGTGGCCGCGCTCGCCGAGCAGACCGCGCTGTCCCGCCCGACGATCGAGGTCCTCGTCGACGACCTCAAGGCCGTGGGGCTGCTCGCCGAGCTGCCCCCGCTGAGCTCGGTCGGGCGACCCGCCCGCCGCTTCGTCTTCGCGCCCGCCGCCGCGTACGTCGTCGGCGTGGACGTGCGCGCCGGCTCCGTCGGTGCCTGCGTCGCCGACCTCGACGGGGAGCTCGTCTCGGTGCAGCGCAAGCGGGTCCGGCGCGACCTGCGGGGCAAGGTGCGGGCCGCGGCGACGGTCGACGTCGTCCGCCGCGCGCTCGCTGGCGCGCCGGAGGAGCGGCCCGTCCTGGCCGCGGCGCTCGGCACACCGGGGTGGGTGCAGGACGACCGGCGGGTGCGCTACGTCGACAACCTGCGCGACTGGGCGGAGGTCGACGTGGCGGGGATGCTCGAGGACGAGCTCGGCTGCCCCGTGGCCCTGGACAACGACGCGAACCTCGCTGCCGTGGGCGAGCAGTGGCGCGGCGTGGGCCAGGGTGTCGACGACCTCATGTTCGTCCTGCTCGGCGAGCGCGTGGGGGCCGGCATCATCGCCGGCGGGCGCCCGCTGCACGGCCACCACGGCGCCGCCGGGGAGATCGGCTTCATGGTCTACCCCGACGGCAGCCGGCTGACGGCACGCACGATCGGCGAAGGCCGCAAGGCGCGCCCGGGCGTGGACCCGTCCAACTTCTACAGCGCCGCCGACGTGGTGGAGGCAGCCGCGCGCGGGGACCGCGAGGCGCGCACCACCCTCCGCTCGGTCGGTACGCGGTTGGCCCACGCGCTCGCGCCGACGCTGCTCGCGCTCGACCCGGCGATGGTAGTGCTGGGCAGCAGCCTGTTCGGCCACGAGGACAGCGCCTTCGCGCGGGAGCACGTCATCGGCGCGGCGGTCGAGGAGTCGCGCGCCCTGCTCGTGGACCCGCCGGAGTGGGCCGTGTCCTCGCTCGGCGACGACGCCGTGCTCCGCGGCGCCACCCGCTTCGCCCTCACCGCCGTGGAGGAGGTCCTCGGCTCGGAGCCGCTGGCGCTGTTCTCCTCGTGAGGCGCTCCTACCGCACGACCTCCACGTGGTCGACCGTCACCCAGCAGTAGCTCGACGCGGGGGAGCTCTCGCCGAGCACGGTGAGCAGCATCCGGTGCTCGCCCGGCTCGAGCAGCGGCGACTCCCAGAGGAGCGAGGCGGGGATGCGGCGCTCGGCGTACTCGTCGACGACCACGGCGGGGCCCCCGTCGACGCCCACCGACAGCCGGCCGTGGTTCTGCGCGCGCACGCCGAAGAGCCGGATCCGTCGGCCGGTGAAGCGGAACCGCGCGGTGTCACCGGGGATGCTGCTGAAGGAGTCGGCGCCGTCGGCTTCGACGTTGCCGAAGGCGTGGATCCAGGTGCCCTTGTAGTCGAACTCGAAGGACCTGCTGCCGCGCACGAAGTTCTGCACGCGGACGACACCACCGCTCTCCACCACACCGCCCGCCGGGACCACGGAGACCGCACCTCCCGGGGCGACCGGCTGCGGGAGCAGGCGGGCGGCCTCTCCCTGCAGGAAGGCGAGGTGAGCGGCGGCGATCTTGGCGCGGGCGCCGGCGTACGCGTTGTGCCGCAGCACGTCCGTGAGGTCCGTGACCGTGGCGGTGAGCTCGCGCGCCGAGGTGGCGACGATCCCGCTGCTGCGATGGATCTCCTCGGTCGCCAGCACCTGCTGGCGCACGGTCCCGCGGATCACCCGCTGGTGCTCGTCCACGTCGCCCAGCACCGTCGTCACCCTCGTCAGCAGGTCCACGACCTCGTCGGCTGCCTGCTTGATGCTCGCGATGGTGTCCGCGACCTGCCGCGTCGCGGAGGCGGTCTGCCCCGCGAGGTCCTTCACCTCGTTGGCGACGGTCGTGAAGGTACGGCTGGACGCCAAGTCGCGCCCCGCCTCGATGGTGGCGTTGAGCGCGAGGATGTGCGTGCGTCGTGCGACGGCACCGATGAGGGACGCCGCCTGCTCGATCGCCGCAGTCCCCTCCTGCAGCCGCTTGATGCGCCCGTCGGCCTGCTGCACGAGCGCCGCCCCGGTGGCCGTCACTCCCGCCGCGCCCTCCGCGTTGCGCTCGATCTCCGCGACCGTCGCCGACATCTCCGCGATGGCGGCTGCCACCAGCTCGACGCTGGCCGCGAGGTCGTCGGCGGACGAGGCCGCGGCGATCGCGCCCGTCACGCTCGTCTCGGACTCCTGCAGCATCTCCGTCCCGACGGCCAGCACCTCGCGCCACTCGGCCTCGAGCGCGACGACGTGCTGCGCGACCAGCGGCAGGGTGCCCTCGGGTGGTGCGGCCCCCTCGGGCGGGGCGAGCGGGAGCAGGCGGCGGCGGGGCATGGGGACCTCCAGCGGCATCGGGGTGTCATGACGGATGGGTACGGGCTGCGCCCCGCCAGGCGTCGGGGACGCCCCACCCCGTGCGGTCCCACGCCCCGAGGGCGGCACCGACCACGCCGACGTCGTCACCGATCGCGCTGGGCACCACCGGTGGGGGCCGGCGCCAGGCGAGGCGGGCGGCGGTCGCGGCGCGTACGGGGGTCAGCAGGCGCTCGCCGGCGCGGGCGAGGCCGCCGCCGAGCACGACGACGGCCGGGTCGAGCAGCAGCGTCGCGGATGCCAGCGCTCCCCCCAGCACCTCGCACGCCTCGTTCCAGACGTGCCGCGCAGCGGGCTCGCACGCCAGCCGCGCCACGACCTCCTCGGCGCTCGCCACGGGACGGCCGACGGCCGAGGCGTAGCGCCGGGTGACCGCGGAGGCGGAGGCGTAGACCTCGACGCACCCGCGCTGGCCGCACGTGCACTGCTCGCCGTCGGGGCGGGCCTGCAGGTGGCCGAGCTCGGCGGCCATCCCCGCCGCACCCGGCAGCGGACGGCCACCGACGACCACGGAGGCCCCGACCCCCGTCCCGAGCATGACGAGCAGGAGCACCTCGTCGTCCGCGCTCCCCCGCGCGGCGGCCTCGGCCCGACCGGCTGCGCTGACGTCCTGCTGCACGCTGGCCGGCAGCCCGCACCGCTCCTCGACGAGCCCGGCGAGGGGGACGTCGCGCCAGCCGAGGTTCGCCGCGTAGCGCACCGTCCCCGACGCGGCATCGACGAGACCGGGGGCGGCGAGCCCGACCGCCCGGGTGTCCGGGGCGGCCAGGTGGCGGACGAGCTCCAGTGCCGCGTCGAGCGCCGCCCCGCCGGTCCCGCTCGGGACCACCGCCCGCTGCAGGCTCGCGCCCCGGGCGGAGAACCGCGCCCCCTTGATCGAGGTCCCCCCAACGTCGAGGGCGACCACCGACCCGGCCGGCGCCGCGGTCACGCGGCCCCGGCGAGGTGGGACGGGACCACGCCGGTCGCCATCATCGTCAGCAGCTCGTCGCGCGGCAGCTGCGCGGGGAGCCCGCGCCAGAGCACCGTGCCCCGGTGCATGACGAGGAGGCGGTCGGCCAGGGCGTAGAGCTCCTCGAGGTCGTCGGTCACGACCGCGAGGGCCGCCCCGGCCTCGGCCTCGGCGTGCAGCAGCCGGTGGATCTGCGCCTTCGTCCCGACGTCGACGCCGGCGGTCGGCTGGTCGACGACGAGGACGTCGGGACGCGAGGCGAGTGCCTTGCCCAGCAGCACCTTCTGCTGGTTGCCGCCGCTGAGCGCGCCAGCCGGCAGGTCCGTACGCGCCGGGTGCACCTCGAGCTCCTCGACGAGCTGCCGGGCCAGCCCGTCGACCCGGGAGCGGGGGACGGCGAGCGGGCCGCCGAGCCGTCGCTGCAGGGCCATGAGCACGAGGTTGTCGCCGACGGGACTGCGCAGGCTGAGCCCCTGGTGCTTGCGGTCCTCGGGCACGAGGGCCACGCCCTGCCCGACCGCGCCGCGCGGACCACCGCCCGCCAGGCGGGCGCCGCGCAGGGTCACCACGCCCTCGTCCGCAGCGTCCACGCCGGTGAGCAGCCGCGCCAGCCGCGTCCGGCCGGAGCCGACGAGCCCTGCCACGCCGAGGATCTCGCCCTGGCGCAGCTGGCAGTCCACGCCGCGCAGCCTGCTGCCGACGCGGGCTCGCGCGGCCTCCAGCACCACGCGGTGCCCGTCGTCCGCGCGGGACGCGTGCGCCCCGAGGGTGCTGCGCAGCTCCTCCCCGAGCATGAGCTCGGCCATCTCTCCCACCGGGAGGCCGGCGGTGGGGGCCGAGCGCACCACCACGCCTCCGCGCAGCACGCTCAGCCAGTCGGTGACCTGCCGCACCTCCTCGAGGAAGTGCGAGATGAACACGATCCCCACGCCCTCGTCGGAGAGGCGGCGCATGGTCGTGAAGAGCCACTCCCGCTCCCGCTCGGACAGCCGCGCGGTGGGCTCGTCCATGACGAGCACGCTCGCGCGCTGGCCGAGCGCCTTCGCGATCTCGATCCGCTGCATCAGGGCGGGCCCGAGCTCGCGCACCGGGGTCGCCAGTGGCACCCCCACGTCGATCCCCGCAGCCGCCACCACGTCCTCCGCCGCACGGCGGGTCGCTCCCGCGCTGTACGCGACGCGGCCCGCCTCCTGCCCCAGCACGAGGTTCTCGGCGACGGACATGCTCGGCACCAGGCTGAACTCCTGGTGGATGACGGCGATGCCCTCGCGGCGCGACTCCCTGGGCGTCCGCAGCGCGACCGGTGCACCGTCGACGAGGACCCGGCCCCCGTGATCCGCGTGGATGCCGGCGAGGACCTTGACGAGCGTGGACTTGCCGGCGCCGTTCTGCCCGATGAGCCCGTGGATCTGGCCGCGGCGGACGGCGAGGCTGACGTCGTCCAGGACGACGGTGCTGCCGAACTGCTTGGTGAGGTGCTCGACCTCGAGCCGGACGTCGCTCGTCATGCCGCTCAGCCGCTCCACTCGGACGGGTCGGCGTCGACGTCGGCCTTCGTCACGACGGGGAGCGCGATGTTCGCCTCAGGGGCCACGACCTGGTCCTTGTGGCCGGAGATCCAGGCGCAGGCGTACGCCGCGCCGATCGTCCCCTCGAGCCGCGGGCTCTGGTTCACCGTCCCGTAGAGCGCACCGCTGCGGATCGCGTCCTCGACCTGCTTCGAGTAGTCGCCTGCGATGAAGGTGATGTCGTCCCGGCCGTGCTGGCGCGCGTAGTTCGCCCCGACGTACATCTGCGGCCCCTGCGCGATGACGGCGTCGAGCTTGCCCTTGGGGTACTTCGACAGCAGGTCCTGCGTCACCGCGAGGTTCTTGCTGTTGTCGAACTCGTCTACCGGCTTGGCGATGATCGCGTACTGCGGCTTGTCCTTGATGACGTCCTGGAGGCCCTTGAGCCGCTGCACCTGCGGCGTCCCACCCAGCGGGCCGAGGATGACGGCGATCTTCCCGCCCTGCGGCAGGGCCTTGAGGAGCAGCTGCCCGAGCGAGACGCCGTACTCGTAGTCCGAGGCCCCGACGTAGGTCACCGCCCCTGCCGCGGGGTCCAGGGGAGCGTTGAGCGCCAGCACCGGGATCCCGGACTTCTGCGCCGCCTTCACGGCCCCCACCGGCGCGGTGGGGCTGGAGGAGGTCACGAGCAGCGCGTCGACGCGCTGCGCGGCGAGCGTGCCGATGTTGTTGACCAGGGTGGCGTTGTCGAGGTTCCCGTTGAGCACCGTGGGCTTCATCCCCAGCCGCTCGGCCTCCTTCTTGAACGCGTCGTCCATCGCGGCCAGGAACGGGATCGTCGTCGAGATGTTCGACAGTCCGATCTTCTTGCCGCTGCAGGTCCCCGCGGGGAGGTCCGGGTTCGCTGCCTGCGCCGCCTGCGCTGTCGCCGCGCTGCTGCCGCTGGCGGCGGGCGCGCTGGACCCGCTGGCCACCGGCGCACCGGAGCTGGCTGCCGTGCTCGTCGCCGTACTACCGCTGCACGCGGCGAGGCTGCTGACGAGGGCGGCGCACGCCGTGAGACCGACGAGGCGGGCGTGGGAGGACGTGGGGATCACCGGAGCTCCTGCGAAGTGGTGGGAAGGGAGGTGGTGGGGACGGGGGTCGAGGTGGAGCGGTGCGGAGCGCCTGCTGCTGAGGCGGTACGCGGTGCCGCGGTCCGCCGGACGGAGCCGCGGAGCTGCTTGTTGTACTGCTCGAGCACGACGGCGACGAGGATGACGACGCCGGTCACCGTGGGCTGCCAGTACGGCGAGACGTTCAGCTGGTTGAGGCCGTTGGCGATGACGCCGAGGAAGAGCGTGGCGGCGAGGACGTCGGGGATCCGGCCCGTACCTCCCGTCAGGGCGATGCCGCCCACGACGCAGATGGCGATCGCCTGCAGCGGCCAGCTCGATGCGGCGCTCGGCTGCCCGACCGAGGTCTGGCCCAGGAGGAGCAGCCCCGCGACCGAGGCGAACAGCCCGCCAAGGCTGAACGCGAGGATGCGCACGGCCTGCACGGGGACTCCGGAGAGGTGGCTCGCCTCCTCGTTGCCGCCCACGCTGTAGACGTAGTGGCCGTAGCGCGTCCGCGTCATGAAGTACCAGACCAGCGCCAGGCACAGCAGGAAGACGAGGAACACGACGGGGACGCCGGCGACCCGGTCGGAGGCGGCCGACGCCAGCACGTGCACCTCCGCGGGCTTCGACTCCGCCCCAGTAGCGACGAACAGCAGGCCGGAGACGATGCTCGCCATGGCGAACGTCGCCACGAAGGCGTTGATGCGGACGCGGGCGATGAGCAGGCCGTTGACCAGCCCGATGGCGGCGCCGAGGAGGACGCCGCTGACGATGGCCGCTCCGGCGCCCCACCGGGAGGAGACGACGGCCGCGAGGACGGAGGCGCTCACGCCGACGGCGCCGACGGAGAGGTCGAAGCCGCCGGAGATCATCATGACGGCCATGCCGCAGGCGACGATGCCGAGGATGCTGTTCTGCTCCAGGATGTTCTGCAGGTTGATCGGCTGGCGGAAGGTGCTCGACGCCGCCGCGAGGGCCAGGGTGACCGCGGCGAAGACGACCCACAGGCCGTAGCGCCGGAGGTGGTCCACCCGGAGTCGCGACAGGCCGGCAGGAGACGACGGGGTGGCGCTCATGCGGGGATCTCCTTGCTCTGCAGGTCGACGACGTCGCCGGTGGCGGCGGACTCGAGGGCGCCGAGGGCGACGCGGGTCGCGCGCCAGCCCTCCTCCAGCGGCACGGGGGGCGGGGCGCCGTCCTCGATCGCGCCGACCCAGTCGGCGAGCATCGCGGCGTCGATCCCCGGGTCGTAGGGCAGGTGCGCCACGCGCCCGCCGGGTGAGGTGAGCACCGCGTGGCGCGCGAAGGCGTCGACGAGCACGCGGCCACCCTCGAACCACAGCTGCATCTCGAAGTCCACTCCCCCGGCCATGCCCTGCGGCCGCGACCAGCCCGGGTCGATCGACGCCCAGGCGCCGTCGGTCGTCGTCACGACGACCTGGGCCACCTCCTCGACCCGGGAGTCCGCGTGCAGCCGGCCCGCCTCGGCGAAGACGTCGGCGTACTCGCAGCCGGTGATGAAGCGGAGTGCGTCGGCGAGGTGGACGACGTGGTCGACGATCGCCCCTCCGCCGGACAGCTGCGGGTCGGCGAAGAACCCGCCCGGCGCCGGAGCGTGGTTGACGCCGCTCATCGCCAGCAGGCCGCCGAGGCTGCCGCTCCGGAAGGCGCGTCGTGCCTGGCGCACGGCGGGGGCGTAGCGGACCGGGAAGGCGACCGAGGCCCAGGCATCGAGCGCGCGCAGCTCGTCGCTCGAGACCGCGTCCACGCCCAGCGGCTTCTCGCACAGGATCCGGCACCCCCGCTCGGCGGCGACGCGGGCGAGGCCCGCGTAGCGCGCGTGCTCGGCGGTGATGACGACCGCGTCGACGGACTCGCACAGCGACTCCGCAGTGGCGAACACCTCCAGCCCGTGGGCGTCCGCGAAGCGCCGCGACCGCTCGGGCTGCTCGTCGTGGAGGCCGAGGACGCGCACCCGCGGAGCGAGGCGGCGCAGCTCGGCGACGTACGTCGCGGCGTGGACGTGGGCGCAGCCCAGCAGGCCGACGGTGGTCATCGGGCCGCCGCGTACGCCGTGGGGACGGACTCGCTCACGACGGGCCGCCCCAGCGTGATGCTGCGCTCCGCCGCCTCGACGGTGAGCAGTGCAGCGTACCCGTCCTCGACCGTGGCCCGCGGCGGTCGGCCTCCGCGGAACCACTCGAGCGCCGCGGCCAGCTCGAGCCGGAAGGGGTCGTCGAGCTCCTCGGCGGCCTCGGGCATGTAGCCCGCGACGTCACCGTCGCGGAGCGCGAGCACGAAGCCGGCGCCAGCAGAACCGCTGGTGCGGAGGAGGCCCTCGCTCCCCACGAGCTCGAGGCTGGTGCTGAAGGACTCGTTGCGCCAGCTGGCGTCGATGTAGGAGATGACGTCACTGGCGTGCCGCAGCGTGATGGCGACGACCTCGCCCCCTCCGGAGCCCGCTCGCTTCGCGTGCACCCGGGCGACCGGCCCGAAGGCCCAGAGGCACCAGTCGATGTCGTGGATCGCCATGTCCAGCAGGGCGCCGCCGCTGCGGGTGAAGTCGGCGTACCAGCGGTGGTGGGACGCGGGCGGCGCGTTGAGCCGCGCGAGCCGAGCCGCGGCCACGGGGCCGAGGATCCCGTCGAGGTGCGCCTGGCGGGCCGCGGCGTACTCCGGGAAGTAGCGCACGACGTGCCCGACGGCGACCTTGCTCCCCCGGGCAGCCGCGCGTCGGGCGAGCTCGCCCGCCTCTGCAGCCGTCCGCGCCAGCGGCTTCTCGCAGAACACCGAGAGCCCTGCGTCGAGCGCGGCCAGGACGACGGGTGCGTGCGTGTCCGTCGGGGTCGCCACCACCACGGCGTCCACCGCGCCAGGGTCGAGCGCACCGTGCAGGTCGCACTCGTCCGCGCCGAGCTCGACGGCGAGGGCCTTGGCCTCGGGGGCGAGGCTCCGGTCGTGCACGCGCACCAGCCGCGCCCCCGGGATCGAGCGCAGGCTGCGCATGTGCAGCTGGCCCAGCCCCCCGGCGCCGACGACGCTCACTCGCAGCTGTCTCACGTGGTTCGTCCTCGTTCCGCAACGCAGTTGGTTTATGAAAGGGAAGGTAGGGACGAGACCAGAGACTGTCAAGGGTTCCAGGGGGGAGGCCCTCTTCCGCTTCATCGCCTGCGGCGTTGACACCTGGCGGAACCGCCCCTAGCGTCACTAACGCAACCGTTCTACGGAAGGAGCCAGGTGGAGATCGCTGTCGTCGCTGACGAGCAGGGCGTGGGCCGGAGCGCGGCGGACGTGCTCGAGGAGGCCCTGCGCCACGGGTGCCGGCGACTCGGCCTCGCCACCGGGTCCTCGCCGCTCGCGACCTACGCCGAGCTGGTGCGCCGGCACCGGGAGGGGCTGTCCTTCGCCGAGGTGGACGCGTACCTCCTCGACGAGTACGTCGGGCTCGCACCCGGTCACCCCGAGTCCTACGCCCGGGTCATCCGCCGGGAGCTCACCGACGCCATCGACATCGACCCCGCTCGGGTGCACGGACCTGACGGCACGGCTCGCGACCCGCGGGAAGCGGCCGCCGCGTACGAGTCGCTGCTGGGCGCGGTCGGAGGTGTCGATGTGCAGCTCCTCGGCATCGGCACCAACGGCCACATCGGCTTCAACGAGCCGGGCTCCTCGCTGGGGTCGCGCACCAGGGTCAAGACGCTGACGCTGCAGACGCGTCTCGACAACGCGCGCTTCTTCGCGAGCCTCGGGAAGGTCCCCGTGCACGTCATCACGCAGGGGCTCGCGACGATCAGCTCCGCCGGCCACCTGCTCCTCGTGGCCTCCGGCGCGCACAAGGCGGCGGCGGTCGCTGCCGCCCTCGAGGGACCCGTCACTGCCTCGTGCCCCGCCAGCGTGCTGCAGCTGCACCCGCACGTCACCGTCGTCCTCGACGAGGCGGCGGCGCGGCTGCTCACCCGGCTCGACGACTACCGTCAAGCCCTCCTGGCGAAGCCCCGCGGCTGGGGCTGGTAGCCCTCAGAGAACGGGTAGCCCTCAGAACGCCGTGACGACCGCGATCCCCGGCTGCCGGCCCACGTCCCGCAGCGCCTGCGCGGCGTCCGCCAGGGCCAGCTCCCGGGTGACGAGGAGGTCGGGGCGCAGCCGCCCCGCGGCGACGAGGCCGAGCATCCCGTCGTACGCGTGGGCCGCCATCCCGTGGCTGCCCAGCACCTCGAGCTCGAGCGCGATGACGCGCTCCATGGGCACCACGGCGCGCCCGGCGCCCGGCGGCAGCAGGCCCACCTGCACGTGCCTGCCGCGCGGGCGCAGCGAGCGGACCGACGCCTCGCAGGTGCCGGGCGAGCCCAGCGCGTCGAGGGAGACCGCCGCTCCCCCACGCGTCGCCTCGACCACGGCGTCGGCGGTGCCGCCGACAGCCCCGACGGCCCGCGCGTCGACGCCGACCTCCGCTCCGAAGCTGCGGGCCAGCTCCAGCGCCCCCGGGCTCACGTCCACGGCCACGACACGGGCACCGGCCGCGACGGCGACCTGCACCGCGGAGAGCCCCACGCCGCCACAGCCGTGCACCGCGACCCACTCGCCGGGGCGTACGCGCCCGACCTGCACGACCGCGCGGTACGCCGTGGCGAAGCGGCAGCCGAGGCTCGCCGCGGTCGCGGACGGCAGCCCGTCGGGCAGCCGCACGAGGTTGACGTCGGCCGCGTCGAGGGCGACGAGCTCGGCGAACGACCCCCAGTGGGTGAAGCCCGGCTGCGTCTGGTGCGGGCACACCTGGTGCTCACCGGCGGCGCACAGGGCGCACCGCCCGCACGCGCAGACGAAGGGGACCGTCACGCGGTCCCCCTCCCGCCAGCGGCGGACGTCGCGCCCCACGGCCGCGACGGTGCCCGCGAGCTCGTGGCCGGGCACGTGCGGGAGTCGCACGTCGGGGTCGTGGCCCTGCCAGGCGTGCCAGTCGCTCCGGCAGACCCCCGTCGCCTCCACGCGGACGACGACCCCGTCCGGGGCGGGAGCGGGGTCCCAGACGTCGTGGACCTCGAGGGGCCCGGCGTACGCCTCGAAGACGAGCGCCCTCACGGCGCCAGCCGCTGGTCGGCGGCGCTGCTGTGCTCGGCCACGACGGCTCCTGCTGCTGGACGGCGCGAGCTGCCCACCCTAGCCAGCGGCGCCGGGCGCGGACCTGCCGGCAGCGGCCCCGGTAGCGTGCGCCGGGTGCGGATCCTCTCGCTGAACGCCTGGGGCGGTGCGCGGTGGGAGCAGCTCGCCGCCTGGCTGCCGACCACCGGCGCGGACGTGGTGTGCCTGCAGGAGGTGACGCGGACGCCGGGGCTCGCGGGCTGGACGGCCTTCACCGACGGCGAGCACCACCTCCCCCAGCGCGCCGATCTCGTCGAGGACGTGAGCCGGCTGCTGCCGGGGCACCACGCGGAGTTCGTCGCCTGCGACTCGGGACCGGTCCGGGACGCCGAGGGGCGGCGGTGGCGGCAGGAGTTCGGGCTCGGGACCTGGACCTCGGCGCGGCTGCCGTTGCTGTCGACCGCGTCGCGCTTCGTGCACGGGGACCTCCTCGACCACGACGAGTGGCCGACGGGTGGGCGTCCGCGCGCCGCCCTGGCCGTACGGGTCGCCGCCCCGCGCCCGCTGCTCGTCGTGCAGCTGCACGGCCTGCGTGACCCGGCGGGCAAGCAGGACACCCCGGAGCGCCGTGCGCAGGCGGAGCGGCTCGCCGCCTTCGTCCAGGACGCCCGCCGCCCTGACGACCTCGTCGTCGTCTGCGGCGACCTGAACCTCCTGCCCAGCAGCGAGACCTTCGCCGTCCTCGCGGAGGTCGGGCTCACCGACCTCGTGGGCGAGGCCGACACGCGGACCGCGCACTACCCCAGGCCCGTACGCCACGCGAGCTACCTGCTCGTGTCCGAACCCGCAGCGGTGCAGGACTTCCGTGTCGTGGCCGAGCCGATCGTGTCCGACCACTGCGCGCTCGTGCTGGACATCTGAGCGTGCAGACGGCAGCAGGGCCGCCCCCGAGGGGACGGCCCTGCTGGACGTGCAGGTCCTAGATGGCTGCGCCTCCGCGCGGGCCCACGACGAACTTGCACACGAGGATGATGACGGCGCCCACGATGATCGCGCCGATGCCGAAACCCACCAGGTGGGTGAAGAACCCGATGATGCCGAGGATGAAGAGGATGACGCCGACGATGTAGAGCAGGGTGACCATGGGGGGACCTTTCGTTGAGGCGCGCCTGTCATGCGCGACCGTTCGGCTCCGTCGCGGGGGGGGGGACGACGGAGGTGGGACTAGTAGGTGCGGCGCTCCTCGACGACCGTCCGCGGCGCGGGGTCGACGACGTCGCGCTCGACCACCGGGGCCGCGTAGCGGCGGCGCGGCGCGAACAGCGCGAACTCGAGCACCAGCCCGAGGACCCCCGCAGCAGCGAGGATCCAGCCGACGACCTGGAGGTCGAGCCCGCTGACCGTCGCGTGCACGGCCAGCGCGATGATGAGTCCCGCAGCGATCAGCAGGACGCTGACTCCGATGCCCATGAGGTTCCTCCGATGTCGTCATTGGCAGGCACGACGACGGATACCCGTCGCTGATCATCCGTACACCGGCCAATCGAGTGACGGCTCGAGCGCTGAGGGTGAAGGGGCCGCGACCGGGAGCCGGACGCTCAGCACGGTCCCCGAGGGGTGGTTCGGCCCGACCGCCGCGCTCCCCCCGTGCTGCGCCGCGGTCTGCGCGACGATCGCCAGGCCGAGCCCCGAGCCCGGCATGCCCCGTGCCGCCGGCGCGCGGTAGAACCGGTCGAAGACGTACGGCCGGTCGGCCTCGTCGATCCCCGGCCCGGTGTCCGCGACCTGCAGAGTGCACGAGGACGTGCCCTCCAGCAGCAGGTCCACGTCGACCCGCGCCCCCCCTGGGCTCCACTTCACGGCGTTGTCGAGGACGTTGACCACCATCCGCTCCAGCTCCGCCGGCCGCCCCAGGACCACGACCGGCAGCAGGCTGGCGCGTACGGTCACGCCCGAGGCGCGTGCCCGGACCCGCGCGACGGCCGCGGAGACGACGTCGGCGAGGTCGACCCGCTCGACCGCCTCGCGCGCACCCTCCTCCCGGGCGAGCTCCACCAGCTCACCGGTCAGCGTCGTGAGCTCCAAGACCTGCGAGTCGAGGTCCTGCAGCAGCTGCAGGCGTTCTTCGGGCGGCAGCCGGTGCGCGAGCTCGGGCTTGCGCTCCATCTCCAGGAGGAGCTCGATGTTCGTGCGCAGGCTCGTCAACGGCGTCCGGAGCTCGTGGCCGGCATCCTCGACGAGCGCGCGCTGGTCACGGCGCGAGGAGTCCACGGCCGCGAGCAGGGTGTTGACCGCCCTGCCCAGCCGACCCACCTCGTCCTCGCCGAGCAGGCCCACCGGCTGCGAGAGGTCCATCGTCCGCGCCAGGTCCATCGTCTGCGTGGAGGACTCCACCGCCTCGGTGAGCCGCTGGACCGGCACCAGGCCGGCGCGCGCGACGGCCCGGCCGAGCAGGGCGCTCCCGCCGATGCCCACGACGCTGGCGCCCAGGAGGAGCAGGCCGAGGGTCGTCCGCGTCCGGTCCACCGGCCCCTCGTCCATGGCGACCTGGACCGCGCCCCCGCCGCTGGCCGGCACCGTGAGGACGAGGTAGACGTCGGAGCCGATCGTCACGTGCTGCTCCGCGCGTCCGGTGCCGTCGGAGGCCACCTGCCGTGCCGACGCCGTCACCGGCAGCCCCTCGGGCGACGCCCCCCTGACCGTGCCGTCCGGCGCCAGGATCTGCCAGCGGCTGCCGAAGTCGGTGGCACGACGGCCGGGTCCTCGACCGCGCCCGCGGAAGGCCGCGGGCGGCACCCACTCCTGCGGCTGCGCGGCGATCGCCCGCGCCTCGGCGCTCAGCTGCGACTCCACCTGGTGGTCCAGGGCCTCGCCGACGAAGGCCCACGCCAGCCCGGCGAGCGAGAGGACCGCGACCGCGACGGCGCTCGCCGTCAGCAGCGCCAGCCGCGTCCGCAGCGGCCGCCGCCGCCACCAGCCCCGGACGCCCCTCGTCACAGCGGGTCCTCGCGCAGCACGAACCCGACGCCGCGCACCGTGTGGAGCAGCCGTGGTTCCCCGCCGAGCTCGAGCTTCCGGCGCAGGTAGCCGACGTAGACGTGCAGGCTGTTCGAGGACTCGCCGAAGTCGTACCCCCACACCTGCTCGAAGAGCACCGTGCGCGAGAGCACGTGCCGCGGGTGGCGCAGGAACACCTCGAGGATCGCGAACTCCGTGCGCGTCAGCCGGACCAGCCTGTCCCCGCGCCAGACCTCGTGGGTGCGGCCGTCGAGGCGCAGGTCGCCGAAGACCAGCTCGAGGCTGCTCTGCTCGACCTGGGCGGTGATGCCGGAGCGGCGCAGCAGGGCGCGCAGCCGCGCCTGCAGCTCCTGCAGGGCGAAGGGCTTGACGAGGTAGTCGTCGGCGCCGGCGTCGAGGCCCGCGACCCGGTCGCCGACGCTGTCGCGCGCGGTGAGCATGAGCACCGGCACCTGGAGTCCCTGCGCGCGCAGCTGCCGGCACGTCTCCAGGCCGTCGAGCCGGGGCATCCGGACGTCGAGGACCACGCCGTCGGGCTCTCCGCCACGGACGGCGGCGAGCGCCTCCACCCCGTCGGTGGCGGTGTCGATGTCGTACCCGTCGAAGCGGAGCGTACGGGCCAGCGACCCGCGGACCGCCTCGTCGTCGTCGACCACGAGGATGCGCATGCCACTGACGGTGGCAGCGCTTCCACGACGCTCCCTGTGCGCCAGCCGTGAGCCGGCTGTGAGTTCCCCGGGCGCCCGGGGTTCACAGGGTCGCGACAGGTCCCTCGCAGGATCGCACCAGGGTCCGGGCGCAGTCTCCAAGGCAGGGACACGACGGAGGACGACATGAGCGACGACATGCACGGCAGCAGCGACAGCAGCGAGATCAATGGCGGTCAGCAGCAGCGCGGGCCGGAGTTCCACTGGCCGCCGACCGCGGGGCACGCCGCTGCGGCGGCACCTGCTGCTGGAGCGGTGGAGTCCGTACGCCGCAGGCTCTCGGGCCGCAGGGTCTCCCGCCGCACGACGACGTCGCTCGCCGCCGTGACGGTCCTGGCGCTCGGCGCCGGCGCCGGAGTCGTGGGCTACGAGGTCACGACGGGTCCGTCGGCTGCTGCCTCGTCGACGGCTGCTCCGTCGCCGGTCGCGCCGACCCGCTGGGGCTACGGCTCCGGCGGACCGCAGGACCGGTCCCCCTGGGGCACAGGCTGGGCGCCCTCCGGCAGCAGCGGCAGCACGGGCAGCAGCGGCGGCGGGGCGACGGGCTCCACCTCGAGCGGCACGAGGTCGAGCGGCACGGCGTCGTCCGCCGGCGCCGACGGGCCGAGCGACGCCGCCAGCATCGCGGCGAAGGCCGACTCCTTCGTCGTCGACGTCGTGTCGACGCTGAACGGCGGCGAGGCGGCGGGCACCGGGATCGTCCTCACGTCCACGGGGGAGATCCTCACGAACAACCACGTCATCGAGGGCGCCACGTCGATCAGCGTGCGGGACGTCGCCAACGGCAGGAGCTACGCCGCCACCGTCGTGGGCTACGACAGGACGGAGGACGTGGCGGTCCTCCAGCTGAAGGGCGCGAGCGGCCTCGCGACGGCGCCCATCGCCTCCGGCACGACCACCACGGGCACGAAGGTCGTGGCGGTCGGCAACGCCGGCGGCACCGGCGGGACACCGAGCTACGCCGGCGGCGCCATCGTCGCGACGGGGCAGACGATCACCGCCAGCGACGAGGACGGCGGGAACCCCGAGACGCTCACCTCGCTGCTCGAGACCGACGCCGCCATCCAGGCCGGGGACTCGGGCGGGCCGCTGGTGGACACGGCGGGTCGGGTGGTCGGGATGGACACCGCCGCCAGCGCGAGCGGCGGGTACGCCACCGCGGCGTACACCTCGACGACGCAGGGCTACGCGATCCCGATCGCGAACGCGCTCACGATCGCCCGGGCCATCGTCGCGGGACAGGGCTCCTCCACGATCCACATCGGGGCGACCGCCGCGCTCGGGGTCTACGTGGAGCCGACGACCAGCAGCTTCGGCTCGCGCTCCGCCTTCGGGTCGGGGGTGGCGCAGATCCCGACCTCGGGCGTCGTCGTCGCGGGTGTGGCCTCGGGCAGCGGTGCAGCGAAGGCGGGTCTCGCCGCCGGCGACACCATCGAGTCCGTCGCGGGCGTGCAGGTGGCGACGTCCTCGGCGCTGACGCAGGAGATGACGCGGCTGGAGGCCGGCAGCTCGGTCATGGTGCGCTACCTCGACGCCGACGGCACGGCGCACAGCGTGCGGGTGGCCCTCGGGACGGGGACGCCGCAGTAGGCGCTCAGCCGCACGCAGCAGGAGACGAGTCGGGGGGGTGGGCATCAGCCCACCCCCCGAGTTCGTGCGTCGTACGAACAATTCCTGCGCCGCACGAGCATCGACGTGTTACCGGTTCGTGACTTGTCCTCGTCGCAGCGCGGGCGTACGTTCTCGCAGCAGCCGGACGGATCCGGTTCCCCGCCGCGAGAACGCGGCCCCCCTTGAGATGGAGGAGGAGTTCGCGGCGTGCGAACGTGTTACCGTTCACACGCTGTTCCCGCTCTCCCGCCGGGTGCCGGTCCACCCGCCTCGGCGTCGGACCACGTCGAACGGAACAGGCTTCACCGATGAACTCTGGCTCTCGACTCCGCCACGCGCTGCTGAGCGTCGGCGCGGCTCTCGCCCTCGCGGCGGCCGCCCTCGTCGGCTCCGTCAGCACCGCGGGCTCGGCCCTCGCGGCCTCCCTGCCCTGCGACATCTACGCCAGCGGCGGCACTCCGTGCGTCGCCGCGCACAGCCTCACCCGCGCGCTCTTCGCGTCCTACACCGGCCCGCTCTACCAGGTGCAGCGCTCGACGGACGGCGCGACGTCGAACGTCGGACTCCTCTCGGCGGGCGGGTACGCCAACGCCGCCGCGCAGGACTTGTTCTGCTCCGGCGCGGTGTGCCGCGTCATCAGGATCTACGACCAGACCAGCCGGCACAACGACCTCACCGTCGAGGGGCCGGGCGGGAACGGTGCCCAGGACTACGCCGCCAACGCCGCAGCCCTCCCGGTCACGGCGGGCGGCCACAAGGTCTACGGCCTCTACGTCTCCGCCGGCGTGGGCTACCGCGACAACGCCACCAGCGGTGTGGCCACCGGGTCCCAGCCCGAGGGCATGTACATGGTCACCGCCGGCCAGCACTACAACGACCGCTGCTGCTTCGACTACGGCAACGCCGAGACGTCCGGGAACGACACGGGCAACGGGCACATGGATGCCATCAACTTCAGCAACGAGTGCTGGTTCTCCTGCCCGCAGACCAGCGGGCCGATGGTGCAGGGCGACCTGGAGAACGGCCTCTTCCAGGGCGGCAACGGCTCCTGGTCCGCGAACACCGGGCGCAGCAGCACCTTCGTGACCGCGATGCTGAAGGACAACGGCACCACGACGTACGCGATCAAGGACGGCAACGCCCAGTCCGGCTCGCTCACCACCCGCTACAGCGGTGCCCTGCCGAGCACGGGCGGCTACACCCCGATGCACCTCGAGGGCTCGATCGTCCTCGGCACCGGTGGCGACAACAGCAACGGGTCGGTGGGGTCGTTCTTCGAGGGGGTCATGACCGCGGGCTACCCGAGCGACGCGACGGAGAGCGCGGTGCAGGCGAACATCGTGTCGGTCGGGTACGCGACCTCGACGACGTTCCCGGTGGCGGGCACGAAGTACCGCATCACCAACGTCAACAGCGGCAAGGTCCTCGACGCCGTCAACTGCGGCACCGCCAACGGGACGCGGCTCGACCTCTGGAGCTCGTTGGGCAACACCTGCCAGCAGTGGACCTTCAGCGCCAGCAGCGAGGGCACGTGGACCGTCACGAACGTCAACAGCGGGAAGGTGCTCGACGCGGTGAACTGCGGGCAGGCCGACGGGACCGAGGCCGACCTGTGGTCCGCGCTCGGCAACACCTGCCAGAGGTGGGACGTCGTCCCTGCGGGGAACGGGCGGTACATGCTCGTCGTGCGCAACAGCGGCATGGTCCTCGACGCGGCGAACTGCGGCACGGCCAACGGCACGGACGTCCGGCTGTGGCAGTGGCTGGACAACACCTGCCAGGAGTGGACGATCGCCCCCTGACCGACGTCGCCAGCACCACCCGGAGCCCGGCGTCCCCCCGAGGGGCGCCGGGCTCCGCGGTTCCCTGACGAGCCCTTGACGGGCCGGATGTGAGCGATAACACTGAAGCGGGCCGGCCCCTGGCTGCACCCCCGTCTCCAGGGGCCGGCCCCTCCAGTCCCCGTGGTGATCCACATGCTCCTGTCCCTCATGCCCCGCTCCGGGCGGCCGATGGGCGGACGTGGTCCGGTGGGCAGCGCCAGGCGCCCTCGCGCTGCTCCTCGTCGCCCTGCAGCCGCAGGGGCTGGTCGGGGGCACCGCGTACGTCGCCTGCTTCCTCGCGCTCGTGCTGGCAGCCTGGCGCGCGGCGCTGCGGCCGTCGGCACGTACGCGGCTGCCCTGGGTCTGCCTCGCAGCAGCGCAGACCGCGTGGTTCGCCGGAGACGTCGTCTACGACCTCATCGAGCTCGGCGGCAGCTCCCCGTCGCTCTCGCCGGCGGACGCGCTGTGGCTCGCGGGCTACCCCCTGCTCCTCGTCACCGCGGTCGTCATCGTGCGGTACCGCGCCCCCGCGCAGGCCCGCGCCGGCATCCTCGACGGGCTGATCCTCACGACCGCCGCGGCGATGGTGCTCTGGCTCGTCGTCGTGGCCCCCGTCATCACCGGCATCGACCTGGCCGACGTCCTCACCGTGCTCTACCCGCTCGGCGACGTCGCGCTCCTCGCCGGCACGCTGTTCCTCACGCTGACGCCCGGGCGCCGGGGCACCCCGACGCTGCTGCTGCTCGGGGGGACGGGCCTGACCCTGGCGTCCGACACCGCCGTCAGCGTGCTCGCGGACGCGCCGGAGTCCGTCCTGTCGCGCTTCGACTGCCTGTTCCTCCTGGCGAACGCCGCCGTCGTCGGGGCTGCCCGCCACCCGTCCCGCGACACGGACCTGCTGGGGCCGGTCGTCGCGCGGGACGAGCGCCTGCACCCGGCGCGCGTCGTCTTCCTCGGCGCGGCGCTGCTCGCCGGCCCGACGGTGCTCGCGGCCCGCGGCTCGCTCGCCCTCGAGCAGCGCGTCGTGCTCGCCGTCGGGTCCACCGTGACCGTCGCGCTCGCCCTCGCCCGCTTCACCTCCGCCGTGCACGAGCAGGCCCGCGCCCACGCCCAGCTCGCGCACCTCGCCGCCCACGACGGGCTCACCGGGCTGGCGAACCGGCGCGCGCTCACCGACGCCCTCGAGGAGCGCCTCGCCACCGGCGCCCTCGTGCTCTACCTGGACCTCGACGGCTTCAAGGCCGTCAACGACCGCTACGGCCACGCCGCCGGCGACGCCGTGCTGGTCGAGGTCGCCGAGCGGCTGCGCTCGCTCGTGCGCCCCGACGACGTCGTCGCCCGGCTCGGCGGCGACGAGTTCGTCGTCGTCTGCCCCGGGTCGGCCGACGGCGAGGAGCTCGCCGAGCGGGTGCGCAGCGCGCTCGGGGAACCGGTCGCGTACCTCTCGCACGCGCTCGTCGTCGGCGCCAGCACCGGCGTGGCCGTCACCCGCCCGGGCGACGACGTGGACGGGCTGCTCCGGCGCGCGGACGCCGAGATGTACGCCGCGAAGCGCGCCCCCGTCCCCGCGCCCCCGTCGCTGGCCTGCTGAGCGCCTGAGCGGTCCGGTCCCGTCCTCGGGCGGGTCGGCGCAGGAGCGGAGGGGGTCGCCGAATACGATCGATCACCTCGTCGCCCGTCCCGGGAGCACCGCGCGGCACCCCGCCGGCCCGAGGACGACGAGCAGGAGGGAGGTCGACGCCGGGATGAGGGCCCACCCCGTCAGCGGCTGGGCCGGCGCCGCCGGTCGCCGGCTAGTGCTCCGACGCATCCGGCGCAAGGGCGTCGACCTGTCGAACTTCTCGTTCGCGTTCCTGCCGGGGACCGCCCGCTTCCCGCTGCAGCGCACGGGCACGGACCCCGTCCCGCGCCTCGCCGAGGTGCGCGCCGCGGACCCCGTCCACCGGCTGCAGCTGCCCTTCGACTTCCCGGTGCACCTGGTGAGCGACCACGCCCTCGCCCGCGAGGTGCTCGCCGACCACGAGGGCTACAGCAACGACATCCGTCACCTGTTCGGTGCGAGCGACACCGTGAGCGCGGACGACGTCGGCGGCCTCGGCTTCACCGACCCGCCGCTGCACACCCGGCTGCGCCGCATCGTCACCCCCGAGTTCACGCGACGCCGGCTGCTCCGCCTGCAGCCCGCGATCGAGGAGGTCGTGACCCGCCGGCTCGACGCGCTCGAGGCGGCCGGCCCGGGAGCGGACCTCGCGCGCGAGGTGTCGTTCCCGGTGCCGTTCACCACCATCTGCGAGCTGCTCGGCCTGCAGTACGAGGACCGCGACGCCTTCTCCCGCTTCGGCGGCCAGCGCTTCGACGCGACGGTCGGGTCAGCCGCCTTCGGTGCGGTCTCGGCGCAGCGCCAGGTGCTGCTCGAGGCCATCGTGCGCCAGCGCAAGGACCCCGGCGCCGGGCTCATCGGCGAGATCATCCGCAACGAGGGCGACACCATCACCGACGTCGACCTCGCGGGGCTGGCGGACGGCATCTTCACCGGCGGCTACGAGACGACCGCGGGGATGATCTCGCTGGGCGTCATCGTGCTGCTGCGCGACCCGGCGCACGCCGAGCTGGTCCGCTCCGGCACGCCCGAGCAGGTCGACCGCGTGGTCGAGGAGCTGCTGCGCTACCTCTCCGTCGTGCAGGTCGCGTTCCCGCGCTTCGCCAAGCGCGACACTGACCTCGGCGGCCACCGCGTACGCGCCGGTGACGCGGTCCTCGTCTCGCTCAGCGGCGCCAACCGCGACCCCGCCTCGGCCGGGGCGGACCCCGACGGCTTCGACCCCTTCCGCATCCCGACGAGCGGCCACCTGGCCTTCGGGCACGGCGCGCACCGCTGCATCGGTGCCGAGCTCGCGCGGATGGAGCTGCGCACGGTGCTACCCGCGCTGCTGCGCCGGTTCCCGCACCTGGCGCTCGCGGTCCCGCAGGAGGAGCTCGCGTTCCGCCGGATGTCGTTCGTCTACGGCGTCGGCGAGCTGCCCGTCACCTGGTAGCGCCCAGCGGCACCCGTGCCGCCGGCGCCCACGGGCCGCCGAGGTAGTGCCACACGGCGACCGCGCTGCCCTCCGCCGTCTCCGGCAGGACCATGCCGCGCAGCTCGTCCAAGGTCGCGCGGGCGACCGCCGGGTCGACCTTGTTCTGCACGGTGACGTGCGCGCGCAGCAGAGCGGCGTCCTGGCGGGTGAGCCACGGCGTCCACCGGCGCTGCAGCTCACGGTGCCACGCAGCGAGCTCCTGGCTGCGGAGGCCGACAGCGACACCGCGCCCGAGGCTGACGGGCCCGGTCACCTCCAGCGGCAGCACCTCCGGGGCGGTCTCCCGCAGGTCGTCGAGCACCTCCGCCAGCAGCTCGCCCGGCAGGGCGTGGAACAGCGTGAGGTGCGCGCCTACGACGAGGCGGTCGGCCGGGAACCACCGGCGGCGCAGGCCGTCCAGCAGCTCCTGGACCGGGTCGGCCAGCTCGAGGGTGACGACGAGGGGCTCCCTCCCGGCGGTGCTCACTCGTCGCGGGTCCTCGGTCGCCACTGGTTGGCCCGCTCCCCGCGCGCCGCACTGGCCACGGTCTGCTCGACACGGGCGGCCCGGGTGGGGGCGGTCCGCGCCGAGGTGACCCACTCGAGGATCGCCCGGCGGGCGGAGCGGGGGAAGCCCTGCCAGTGCTCCCGGGCTGCGGGCACCGCGTCCAGCGCCGCGACCAGGTCCGGTGGCTCCAGCAGCTCCTCGACGTCGTCGAGGGCGGTCCACGTGCCCGACGCCTGCGCGGCGGCCACCACGGCGAGGCCCTCGGGCCGCATCAGCCCCGCTTCCAGCAGCCGCTCGACCCGCTGCTTGTTCAGCCGCGACCACCGGCTCCCGGGCCCGCGCGGCGTGACGAGGCGCGCGGAGCGGTGCTCGTCGATGATCCGCGGCCGCGAGTCGATCCAGCCCGCGGCGAGGGCCTCCTCCACGACGTCGTCGTAGGGGACGTGCGGCCCGCCCGACTGGCGCTTCCACGTGACCACCCAGACGCCCCGGCTGGTCGGGCCGTGCTCGCCGAGCCAGGCACGCCACTGCTCCCTGCTCTCGACGAGCAGGTCGGGGAGGTCCACGGCATCACCTGTCCAGCGTCGCGCGGCGGTCTCCGCAGCCTAGGGGCCCCGGCTCCGCCCCGCACGCTCGTGGACCGGTCACGCTCTGCAACGTTGGAGGGATCTCTTCCCCCGTCCTGGTGGCCGCGCATAGGGTGCGCACGGCGCGCACGTGAAAGCGCCCTCACGACAACAGAGAGGTCTGTCGTATGGCCCACCCCCGACACGCGCGCCGGAGGCGCGCAGCGCTGCTCGCGCTCGCGACCGCGGCGTCCGCGGCCGCTGCGGTCGCCCCCTCCACGGTCGCGGAGGCTGCCCCGCCCGCCGCGAGCAGGAGCGCCGTGGTCTCCGGCAGCGCACGCTTCGAGGTGCTCTCCCCGACGCTCGTGCGCACGGAGTACGCCGGCGATGCGAAGTTCGTGGACGCAGCGACGTTCAACGCGATCGGGCGGGACACGTTCCGCAGCCCGGCGTTCACGACGACCACGCAGGACGGCTGGCTCGTCCTCGACACCGGCGCGCTGACGCTGCGCTACAAGGTCGACTCGGGCGCGTTCACCGACCAGAACCTCGTCGTCCGGCTGAAGGCGGGCCCGCAGCAGGTCGAGGGCCACCCCTGGTCCGGCCACACCACGGCCGTCTGCGGCTTCGGGGTCCTCTGCGAGGGCGAGGACCTGACCCTGCAGGGCTTCGGCACGGCGACGGACCACACCGGGTTCACCGGCACCGGGTTCGCGGCCGGGTTCGAGGGCCAGGGCAACTCCCTGTCGTTCCAGGTGACGCCCCCGGCCGCAGGCAACTACGTGCTGGATCTGCGCTACGCCAACGGGCTCTCCACGGCGCGCACCCTGACGCTGAGCGTCGACGGGAGCTCCGCGCGGCAGGTGCCGCTGCCCCCCACTGGCGGGTGGGACTCGTGGTCCGTGCTCCCGTTCGACCTGCAGCTGGCGGCCGGCCCCCACACGGTGACGCTCGCGCACACGGCGGCGGACACCGGGCAGCTCAACGTCGACAGCCTCGCCGTGCTGCCGACCGGCGCGTCCTACCCGGAGCCCGTGTCGCTGTGCACCTTCGGCGCGCTGTGCGAGGCCGAGTCCCTCGGGCTGCACGGCCGCATGCACCTCGCCACGGACCACGCCGGCTACACCGGCAAGGGCTTCGCGGCCGGCTTCGAGGGCGTCGGTGACGACATCACGTTCTCCGTCGACGCCGCGGCGGCCGGCGACTACCAGCTGACCGCTCGCTACGCACGGGGCTTCAGCGGCCGCCGGTGACGTGACGCTGGCGGTCGACGGCGGCGCGAGCACGACGCTGCCGCTGCCGTCCAGCGGCAGCTGGGACACCTGGGCCACCTCCAGCGCGCCGGTCCACCTGGCCGCAGGCAGGAACACCCTGCACCTCGTGCGCGGGGCGTCCGACCCCGGCAACGTCAACATCGACAGCCTGGCCGTCGGCTCGGTCGGCTCGGGCCTGCCCGCACCCGCCGCGACCCGCGGCGCGGACTGCTCCTACGGCACCGTCTGCGAGGCGGAGTCGGGCGGCCTGTCCGGCGGCTCGCGCGTGGCCAAGGACCACAACGACTACTCGGGCAGTGGCTTCGTCGCCGGGCTCGACGTCCGCGACGCCGCCACGACCGTCCACGTCGTCGGCGTACCGGCTGCGGGGACGTACGACCTGCAGGTGCGCTACGCCGCTGCCGCCGGCGCGACCGCGGCGAGCGTCACCACCGGCGCCGGCGCTGCCACCGCCCTCGCGCTGCCGGCGACGAGCAGCTGGGACAGCTGGCGGACCGTCAGCACGCCGGTGACGCTGCCGGCGGGTGACTCCGACGTCAGCCTCGCCTGCCCGGCGGACGGCGGCTGCGTCGCCAACGTCGACACCCTCGCAGTGACCGCGCAGGGCGCACCCCTGCTGGCGCCGCACGCCCCGCTCGGCGGCTACCGCCGCGCGCTCGACGGGTTCGACGGCGGTGCCTCGCACGGCAACCCGACGCTCACCCCGGGCCTGCTCTACCAGGACGGCTGGTCGCTGCTCGACGACACCGCGTCGGCGGTCTACGACCCGGCCAAGCGGGCGGTGACGCCGCGGGCACCCCACGCGGGCGGCTACCAGGACGGCTACGTCTTCGGCTACGGCCAGCAGTACGAGCAGGGCCTGCAGGACCTCGCGACCCTCACCGGTCCGTCGAAGCTGCTGCCCCGCTGGGCGTACGGCGTCTGGTTCTCGCAGTACCTCGACCGCACCGCGGCCGACTACCAGAAGCTCGTGCAGACGTTCCGCGACCAGGGCGTACCGCTGGACGTGCTCGTCATCGACACGGACTTCAAGGCGCTGAACGACTGGGACGGCTGGGAGATCGACAAGGCGAAGTTCCCCGACCCGCAGGCGTTCTTCGCCTGGGCGAAGTCGCAGGGGCTGAAGACCTCGCTCAACATCCACCCGAGCATCGCCTCGACCGACCCGCAGTTCCCGCAGGCGATGGCGACCGCGAAGGGCAAGCTCACCCAGCACACCAGCGGCTGCAACGGCGGTGCCTCCGTCTGCTACACCTTCGACTTCGGCGACCCGGACCAGCTGAAGGCCTTCATGCAGCTGCACGACCAGATGTCCCAGCAGGGCGCGGACTTCTGGTGGCTGGACTGGTGCTGCGACGCGAGCGAGAGCAACCTCGACGGCGTCACCGGCGACGCGTGGATCAACCAGCAGTACGCCGACTACACCACTCCGGACCTCGGCCGCGGCTTCGCCTTCTCGCGGGCCTTCGGCTCGCTGCAGGCGGGCGGCTACAGCAACCCGGTGCCGGTCCCGACCGGGCCGTGGGCCGACAAGCGCACGACCCTGCCGTTCACGGGTGACACCGCCTCCACGTGGGGCACCCTCGCGGCCGAGGTCGGCTTCACGTCCGGGGAGTCGGCGTCGACCGGCCTCTCCCCGATCAGCCACGACATCGGCGGCCACAACAGGGGTGAGCAGTACGGCATCCCCGGCTCGGACGTCGTCAACGGGCGGCGCACCACCAAGCTGCCCGACGACCTCTACGCCCGCTGGGTGCAGTTCGGCACCTTCCAGCCGATCGACCGGCTGCACAGCGACCACGGCGACCGGCTGCCCTGGCAGTACCCGGGTGCCGCGGGTGCGTCCGCGAGCAAGTTCCTGAACCTGCGCGAGGCGCTGGTGCCCTACACGTACACGCTGGCGCGGCAGGCCGAGGCGACCGGTGTCCCGGTCGTGCGGCCGACGTACCTCGAGTACCCGGGCGAGCAGGAGGCGTACGCGACGGCGGGTGGCGAGTACCTCTACGGCTCCGACGTCCTCGTCGCCCCGGTGACGACGCCGGGCACGACGGCGACCACGCACGTGTGGTTCCCGACGGGCAGCTCGTGGACGGACTGGTTCACCGGCAAGACCTACGCCGGCGGCACCAGCGCCGAGATCACCACCGGGCTCGACACGATGCCGGTGTTCGTCAAGGCCGGCGGGATCGTCACGACCCGTACGGCCGCGGTGACGAACGACGTGCAGAACCCGCTCACCGCCGTCACCCTCACGGTGGCGCCCGGTGCGCAGGGGACGACCACGCTGTTCGAGGACGACGGAACGACGACGGACCGCCGGCAGAGCGCGACGACGGAGATCCACTACGTCGAGAGCGCGCACAAGGGCACGCTGAAGGTCCGTGCTGCCAACGGGTCCTTCGCGGGACAGGTCGGGTCGCGCACGTGGACCGTGCGCTTCCTCGACGTGCCGCAGCCGCAGACCGTGACCATCGACGACGTGCCGGCTCCGGCCGGGTCGTGGAGCTGGGACGCGCAGACGCGCACGCTCAGTGTCACGGCACCCGCGCGGTCGACGAGCTCGGGGCTGGTGGTCGGCTACCGCTGAGGTCGCGTCGTGACTGACGCAGCATGAGGTACGTGGGGCGGGCCGTCTTCGGCCCGCCCACACGCATGCCTGGGTGTCCCCCGTCACCAGATGGTTCTCGTCACCAGCTGGTCCTGGTCACCAGATGGGGGTGGTGCTGCCGGGGTCGCGGTCGATGGTGTGCCGGGCCCGGATCGGTGGTCTTGCGTCGGGTGGTCTCAGTTGGTAGAGGCCGGGCCGGTCGGGGTCGGGTTCGACGGTCCAGCCGTCCTCGTGGGCGATGTGGTGATGTCGCTTGCAGAACAGCACGTAGCTGCTCACGTCGGAGAGCCCGCCCTGCGACCAGGGGATGACGTGGTGGGCTTCAAGGCGGATGCGGTCGCAGCCGGGGACGATGCACCCGTCGTCCCGCGCTTTGAGCGCTTTCAGTTGAGCGCTGGTCACGAACCGCTTGGCGCGGCCTTCGGCGAGGGGGACGCCGAGCCCGTCGGTGAGCAGCGGGGTGACGACCGCGTCGCAGGTGAGCAGCTCCAGAGTGGCCGGGCCGAGTGACCGGGTGAGCAGCGACGCGAGCGGGGAGCGGGCGGCCCACGCCGGGTCCTCCGACCGGATCGTCGCCACGTCGGCGATCAGCGTCAGCCGGGGGCGGGAGCCGTTGACCTCGGGGACGGTGTCGAGGTCGGCGACCATGCCGATGGCGTCGGCGAGCGCGTCGTGCCGGCGCTGCGCCGCCGTCCGGTCATCGGGCGCACCGTCCATGCCGGGCACAGGCGAGCTGAGCCCGGTGAGGACCTGCTCGAGCAGGTCCCCGACCTCGGGTGAGAGCAGGCCGGTGACGTGCCGCCACCCGTCGAGTGCGGTTGTCGTCGTGAACGAGCGCTGGGCGAGGCGGCGCTGCTCCCGCTCCGCCGCCGACTCCCCCACACCGGCCGCCTCCCCCGCGGCCTGCACCAGGCTAGTCAGGTCGTCCGGAGTGTTCTCGCGGGCGAAGTCCACGAGCGTCTTCTCCAGGCGCGGCAGCTCGTCCAGGGTGTCGGCGAGGTAGCCGACCACGGGCGCGATGCGGCGGACGTGCTGCCATGACACCTCGCCTCCGGCCAGTGCGTCCGCGGCGAGCGGCAGGGAGCGCAGGGCTCGCGCGACGCGTACCCGAGATCTGGCATCGGCTTCGCCCACGTGCGTGTGGTGCCACAGCCACGACGCGGTCGTCACCGCGAAGTCCGCCCGGTACGCCTGCCGCGAGTCGAACGCCTCCACCACCTTCGCGTCCGCCGCGTCCGAGCACAGCGCGCGTCGCGTGCAGCTCCTTCAGCAGCGGCCTGAGCTCCGCCGCGGGCACCGCCGCAAGGTCGAGCGCAGCGAGCTCGGCGAGGCAGGCGCGGGCCTGCTCCACCAGCTCCCTGCTACTCGAACGCAGGTTCGAAGTCTACCTCGCTAGGGGGCGGGAGGAAAGAAGAAGTTCCTGCCCTGCAGCACGGACTCCCAAGACGTGCATGATCACGACAGGGGATCGCGACCGACAGCCACGCGCACGAGATGTGCATGATCACGACAAGGGGTGTGCTCCCGCGCACCGGCGCCCACCCAGGATCTGCATGATCACGGCAAGGGGGATGCCCGCGCCGCCGTGAACCGGGTTAGTCTGCGGCCCCCGACGAGGTCGTCGACAGGAGGTGCCCATGCCCCGCTCTGCCGGGCCGGAGTTCGGCTCCGACGCGCTCATCGTGTGCGACAACCTCGTGCGCATCTACCAGACCGGCTCGGTCGAAGTGCAAGCTCTGCAGGGACTGGACCTGCTCGTCGACGCGGGCGAGATGGTCGCGATCGTCGGGGCGTCGGGCTCCGGGAAGTCGACGCTGCTCTCGCTGCTGGCGGGCATCGACGCGCCCACGGCGGGGCGCGCCCGCGTCGGCGACTGGGACCTCATGTCGATGACGCGCCGCCAGCGCGTCCACTACCGCCGGCACACCGTCGGGATCGTGCGGCAGCAGACGGCGCGCAACCTCGTCCCGTACCTCACCGCCGAGCAGATGGTCGACCTGCCGATGACGCTGGCCGGCGTACCGCGCCGCGAGCGGCGTACGCGCGCCGGAGAGCTGCTCGAGGCCGTCGGCGTCGCGCACTGCTTGGGACGCAGGCCCGCGCAGATGTCGGGCGGCGAGCAGATGCGCGTCGCGATCTGCGTCGGGATGGCCAACCGCCCGCAGGTGCTGCTGGCCGACGAGCCGACCGGGGAGCTCGACACGGGCACCTCGGCCGAGGTGTTCGGCGCGCTGCGGACCGCGAACGAGCAGCTCGGCGTGACCGTCGTCATCGTCACCCACGACCCGGACGTCAGCGGCCAGGTCGCCCGCACGGTCGCGATCCGGGCCGGGCGCACGAGCAGCGAGGTGTTGCGCCGCAGCACGACGGGGGCCGACGGCGAGCACGAGGTCGTCGCCGAGGAGTACGCGATCATGGACCGCGCCGGCCGCGTGCAGGTGCCGAAGGACTACCGCGAGGCGCTCGCGCTCACCCGCCGGGTGCGCCTGGCGCTGGAGACCGACCAGGTGGCGATCCGCCCGGACGTGCCGGCGTGACGACGACGCCAGGAGCGCTGGACGCGCCAGCTGCACCACCAGCACAGCCGATGGTCTCCGTCCGCGGCGTCCGCCGCAGCTTCGGCACGGGCGCCGCGACGGTGCACGCGCTGCAGGACGTGACGTTCGACGTCGCCGCCGGCACGATGGTCGCCCTCGTCGGCCGCTCGGGGTCGGGGAAGACCACCCTGCTCAACGTCGTCGGCGGCCTCGACAAGCCGGACGCCGGCAGCGTCGTCGTCGACGGCACCGAGGTCACGACCCTCGACGAGGACGGGCTGAGCCGGCTGCGCCGCGAGTCGGTCTCCTACGTCTTCCAGACCTTCGGGCTCATCCCGGTGCTCTCGGCTGCGGAGAACATCGGGGTCCCGCTGCGCATGGCGCGTACGCCGGTGGCCGAGCGCGAGCGCCGCGTCGCCCTGCTGCTCGACCTCGTCGGGCTCAGTGAGCACGCGGAGCAGCGGCCGGGGGAGCTCTCCGGCGGGCAGCAGCAGCGCGTGGCCGTCGCCCGCGCGCTGGCGGCCTCGCCGCGGCTGCTCGTCGCCGACGAGCCGACGGGGCAGCTCGACCCGGAGACCGGGCTGGAGATCATGGCCCTGCTGCGCGGCGTGGTCGAGTCCGAGGGGGTCACCGCGCTCGTGGCGACCCACGACCCCGTGATGATGGCGCTCGCCGACCGGGTCGTCCGCATCTCCGACGGCCGGACCACGGGCTAGTGCTCGCTCTGCTGGCGCCGCGGGCGCGGGTGCAGCTGCCCCTGCTCGCCGCCGTGCTCGCCGTCGTGACGATGGGCGCGACGCTGCTCGGGGTCAGCGCGCTGCTCCTCACCTCGACGCAGGAGCGCGCGCTCGACGTCGCCTTCGTCCGCGCGCCGGCGCACGACCGCGACGTGACGGCGATCGCGACCGGCGTGCACGGCCGTGACGTGACGGCGGTCGCCGCGGCCGAGGACGGCGTCGTGCGCTGGGCGCTGGCCCCCCTCGGCTCCAGCAGCGCGCGGCGCATGTCGACCTCCATGCGGCTGCTGGACGGGCCGACCGGCGTACGCCGCCTGGGCTACCTCTCCGCCCTCGACGCGCTGCCGGAGCACGCCGAGCTCACCTCCGGCCACTGGCCGCGGGCGGGCGGTGCCCCAGGAGCTGCCATCGAGGCCGTCGTCCCGCAGAGCACCGCACGGCTGCTCCACCTCGAGCCCGGCGCGCAGGTCGCGCTCGGCCGCGAGGTGGGCAGCGGCGACCCCGTGCCGCCGGTGACGGTGACGGTCGTCGGGACGTTCCGGCCGCGTCCCGACGCGGGCTGGGACCGCGACCTGCTGGTCGGCTCCGGCGCGGACCTGGCCTACCGCGACGGGTACAGCCAGGAGCTCTCCCGGGCCTACGGCCCCTTCGTCGTCGCGGTCCCCGACCTCGTCGCCAGCGGGTCCACGGTGGACCGGCTCGACGTCACGGCCTCGCCGCAGCTCGGCAGCGTCACCCGCACCCGGCTCGCGGCCGTCTCGGGCCGGCTGGCCGCAGCCGACGCCCGGCTCAGCGCCGTGCTCGGGCAGCGCCCCACCGCCGAGCGCGTGGCCTCCGAGCTGCCGCGGACGCTGGCCCTCGGCCGCACCCAGCAGGCCGCGACGCGGGCCGTCGTGCTCGTCGTGGTCCTGCTCGCGATCGCGCTCACCGCCGCGGCGCTCGGGCTCGGCGGCCGGCTGGTCGCAGCGCTCCGGCAGCAGGAGACCGAGCTGCTCGCCGGCCTGGGCGCGGGGCGCGGCCAGCTCGCCGCCGTGGCGGGCGCGGAGGCCGCGGCGCTCGCCGTCCTCGCTGCGCTGCTCGCCCTCCCCCTCTCCGCCCTGGTGCACGCCGGCCTCACCCACCTGCCCGTCCTCGCCGACGCGGGCCTCGCCGCCGGTCCGCGGACCGACCGCTCGCAGGTCCTCGCGGTGGTCGTGGGTGCTGTGGCGCTGGCAGCCGTCCTCGTCGTGCCGGCGCTGCGCCCCGACCGGGGGGAGCGTGCCGCGACCCGCTCGACCCTGCGCGGTGCGGCCGCGCGCTCCGGTGTCGACGTGCTGCTCCTCGCCCTCGCGCTGGTGGGGTGGGAGCAGCTGCGCGACCAGCCCACGACGGGGTCGGGCCGCACGGACGCCGTCCTGGTGCTCGCGCCGGCCCTCTGCCTCGTCGCCGGGGCGGTGCTCGTGCTGCGGCTGGTGCCCCCGCCGCTGCACGCGCTCGACCGGCTGGCCCGCCGGGCCCGCGGGCTGCTCCTCCCGCTCGCGGCGTTCGAGGCGGCCCGCCGCCCGCAGGCCGCCGCGGCCGCGCTGCTCCTCGCGCTGGCGGCCGCGGAGGGCACCTTCGGGCTGTCGTTCGGCGCGACCTGGCTGCGGGCGCAGCACGACCAGGCCGCCCTGCGCGTCGGCACCGACCTCTCCGCCACCGTCCTCCAGCCGCCGGACCCCGGCTCGGGGGCGGCCGTGCTCGCCGCCGCCGGCGGGACCGTCTCTCCCGTGACGGCCCGGCCCGTGATCGTCGGAGGATGGGCCGGCCAGCCGGGCGTCACGCCGCGGCTCGTCGCCGTGGACACCACGCGTGCCGGGGCGCTGCTCCGCGGTCGGCTCGACGCCGCCGGCGGCTGGGCGGCGGTCGGCCGGCGGCTGGCGCCCGACCGCCCCGTACGCGGCATCGCCCTGGACTCCGGCACCTCCACGCTCACCGGCAGCGCGGGCCCCGGCGTCGACCTCGTCGCCACCCCGTCGCTGCTCGTGCAGGACGCCCTCGGCGTGCGCGCGGCGGCCGAGGCCGCGCCCGTGCGCCTCGACGGGCGTCCGCACCCGGTCGTCCTGCGCGACCCGCTGCCCCCGGGACTGCACCTCGTCGGGGTCGACCTCATGGTCGACGCCGCCGACCCGTCCGCGCCCGTCCAGGTCCCGAGCAGCCTCGTCCACATCACCCTGCGGGTCTCCGGCAGCTCCCCGGCCGAGACGTGGGCGGCCGTCCCCGTGGGCGGCGAGGGCGCGCTGCTGAGCTCGCCGGACGTGTCGCGCAGCGGCAGCACGCTCAGCGCCGACGCGGCGGTGGCGGTGCCCGGCCTGCCGTACGGCACGGCGGAGCTCCTGCTCACGGCGTTCCCGCGCCCGACGACCGTGCCGGTCGCCCTGTCGCGCAGGCTCGCGGACGGCACCGGCACGCAGGTCGGGTCGGGGCTGACCGTCACGGTGGGCACGACCGCCGTGACCGTGCGCGTCGCCGCCGTCGTCCCCGACGTGCCCTCCCAGCCGGGCGGCGTCACGCTGCTCGCGGACGCCGACCTGCTCTCCCGCTCCCTGCTGAGCGCCGGCGACCTCACGCCCGCGGTGGACGCCTGGTGGATCGGGTCCCCCACCCAGGACGGCGCGGCGCAGCGGCTGCGCGCGCTCGCCACCGGCGAGGTGAGCAGCCGCCCCGAGGTGGACACGGGCCTGGTCCGGGGACCGCTGCGCATCGAGCTGCCGGCGGCGCTGGGGATGCTGCTCGCGGCCGCGGCGCTGCTCGCGCTCGCCGGCACCGCGCTGCACGTCACCTCTGACCTGCAGGACCGCGCGGTCGAGGTCGCCCGGCTGCGCGGGCTGGGGCTCCCGCGCCGCACCGTGCTCGCCGGGCTGCTGCTCCAGCACGGGGCCGTCCTCGCGCTGCTCGTCGCGCTCGGGGCGGTCGTCGGCGCCGTCTCCTCGTGGGCCGTGGCGCCGCGGCTCGTCCGCTCGGACGTCGGCGGGGCACCCGTCCCCGGGGTGCTCCGGCAGTGGCCGTGGCTGGCAGAGGTCGGCCTGCTCGCCGCGCTCCTCCTGGGCTGCCTGGCCGTGACGGCGGCGGTCGTCGCGGTCCAGGTCCGCCGGGCGGACAGCGCCCACCTGCGGGTGGCGTCATGAGCCCGCGCCAGCTCCTCGGCGTGCACCTGCCCAGCGTGGTCGGCCGCGCCCGCGCCGACCGCGGGCCGCTGGTCCTCGCCGGCACCGTCGTGGCCCTCGGCACGGTGCTCGCCGCGGCCCTGCCGCCCGCGGTATCGCGCGCCGCGGACTCGGCCGTCAGCGACGTCGTCGCCCGCGCGGGCACGGCCGCCGACCTGGTGCTCACCGCGCCGTTCCCGCCGGACGCGCCGGGCGACCCCAAGCAGCGGGACCCCGACTCCTCGACCTCCGTGCAGTCGACGGTCTACCAGGCGCGGGCCGCGCTGCCGGCCGACCTCGCCGCCGCGCTGCAGCCGCCGCTCGCGAGCGTGACCAGCGTCGACCTGCCCGTGTCCGGCACCGTGCCCGGGCGGGTCCTGCAGCTCGCCTACGTCACCGGCGGCAGCGGCGCGCGCGTGACGTGGACCGCCGGCCGGGCGCCCGGAGCCTCCACCGCCCGGCCCACCCAGCTCGTCCAGCCGGACTCCGGGCCGTGGCCGGTGCAGGTCGGGCTCTCGGAGCAGGCGGCCGCTGCGCTCGGCGTGGGCCCGGGGGACCGCGTGCCGGCGCGCGACCCCCAGAAGCAGGACCTCGACATCCGCGTCAGCGGCATCTACCGCCCCGTCGACCCCACCGACCGGGCGTGGCAGTCGGCACCGGACCTGCTGCGCCCCCAGGAGTTCGTCGGGCAGCAGGTCACCCGCACCGCCATCGGGGCCCTGCTGTCGGCGGACTCGCTGGCCGACGCGCGGATCGCGCTCGACGCGGACTACCTCGTCCGGGCTGTGTCGTTCAGCCCGTCCCCGAGCCGGCTCGACCGCGGCAACGCGAAGGTGCTCGCCGGCGTCGTCGTCCGCGTCGAGGCCAGCTCCGGCGCGGCGGTCGAGGGGGACCCGACGTGGCGCAGCAGCCTCGACGCCGTCCTCCGCGACGCCCGCCGGCGGGTCGCGACCGCCACCGCGCAGGCCGAGGTGCTCCTCGTCGGCCTCGTCACCACCACCGCGCTCGCGCTCCTGCTCGCCGCCGAGCAGCTGGTCCGCCGGCGGGCGGCGGCGCTCGGCGACGTCCGGGTCCGCGGGGCCGGCCTCCCCGGGCTCGGGGGCGAGCTGCTCGCCGAGTCGCTGCTCGTCACCGCGCTCGGGGGCGCGGCCGGGCTGCTCGCCGCGTACGCCGTGGGGCCCCACCCGTCGCTGACCTGGCCGCTGCCCCTGCTCGGCGTCGCCGCGCTCGCCCCGCCCGCGCTCGGCGTCCTCGCCGCGGCTCGGGCCACCGGCGGTCGGCGCTCCCCCGCGAACCGCTCCGCCCGCCGCACGGTCGCACGCACCGCGGCGCTGCGGCGCGCGGCGCTCGAGGGGGGCGTCCTCCTCGCCGCGCTCGGCGCCCTCGTCGCGCTGCACCAGCGCGGCGTCGTCCCGAGCGACCCGGACTCCGGCACCGCCGTCCTGCTCCCCGCGCTCGCCCCGACGCTCGCCGCCGCCACCGCGGCCCTCGTGCTGCTCCGCCTGCTGCCGCTCGCCGCGCGGCTGGTCGTGGCGCGACTGCGCCGCGGGCGGCGCAGCACCGCGTACCTCGTCGCGGCGCGGACCGCGACGACCGTCGCGCGGCCGCTGCCCTTCCTCGTCGTCACCGTCTCGAGCGCGCTGGCCGCGCTCGCGCTCTGCCTGTCGGCGACCCAGAGCACCGGGCAGGCCGACGGCGCCTGGCGCTCGGTCGGCGCCGACGCCGTGCTGCACACGGAGCCCGGCCCGCAGGTCGCGGCGCTGGCCCGGCGGGCGGCCGGCACGGAGGGCGTGCGGCTCGCCGTACCCGCCCGGGTCGCCGACGTGTCCCTCGTCGGGCGGGTGAGCACCGGGAGCGCCCGGCTCGTCGTCGTCGACGCGGCCGCGTTCCAGCGGCTGCTCGCGACCACGCCGCTCACCGACGCGCCGCAGCTCGCCCGGCTGCGGGCCCCCGGCCAGGGCGGGGTCCCCGCCCTGCTGCGGACCTCCGACCCCGCGCTGCTCCGCGGCACCCTCGCGCTGCCGTGGGGGGACGGCCGTGTCCCGCTGCGCGTCGTGGGCGGCGCTCCGCCCCTCGGTGACGGCGGGCCGCTGGTGGTGGTCGACGCCGCGGCGTTCGCCGCCGCCGGTGCGGACGCCCCTCCCGACACGGTCTGGGCGACCGGACCGGCGGCAGGGCGGGTGCTGCGCGCGCTGGCGGGAGCCGACGGGGCCGTCACCGTCCGGACCACGCTGCTGCACGAGCGGCAGACCAGCCCGCTGCCGCTCGCGCTGCTCCGCCTCGCCCGGCTCACCGCGCTCGCGATGCTGCTGCTCGCGCTGCTCGCGCTCGTCCTCGGCTCCGCCGCCAGCGCGCGCGAGCGCGGGGACACGCTCGCCCGGCTCCGCACGCTCGGGCTGCGGTCCCGGGAGGCCCGACGGATGGTCGCGGGCGAGCTGCTCCCGCCGCTCGCCCTCGGCGCCCTCGGCGGACTGGCGCTGGGAGTCGTGCTCGCGCGGGCGGCTCCCGGCCCGTACGCGCTGCACCTGCTGACCGCGCAGCCCCAGGACCCCGCGCCCGTCGTGCCGTGGACGACCGCCGCACCCCTGCTCGTCGTGGTGGTCGGCGTCGCCGGGGTCGTCGCGGTCGAGTCGTCCCTCCGCCGCCGGCAGCGGCTCGGTCAGGTGCTGCGCGTCGGGGCTCAGTGAGCCCGTCCGGCCCAACCTCCGGGCCGTGGTCGTGTCTCCTAGGAGGACAGGCCGGAGCGACCGGTCGTCAGGAAGGACGTCCCGTGGTGCGCACCTCGTCGATGGCTGCCCTGCTCGCCGTGGGCGCCGCGGGCCTGCTCGCGCCCACCGCCTCCGCCGCCGAGGCCCCCTCGGTGGCGGTCGCGCCCGCCGAGGCCCTCGCCGCCCTCCAGGCCGCGGCCGTCGCGAGTGCCGGGGCCGCGCAAGGCGGCTGGGCCCTCCACGAGGAGGGGCAGGGCGACGACGGGGACTTCACCGAGGACCTCGTGGTGGACCCGGTGCACGGGCGGTCCCACGACACGAGCACGAACGACGGCGAGCTCCACGCCGAGACCATCGAGGTGACCGGCCGCGGGAGCTACCTCAGCGCGGCCAGCCTCGGGCGCAGGGGCGCGCCGGCGCTCCGGCTGCTGGGCAAGCCGCACGCATGGGTGCTGCTGTCGGGCATGCACAAGGCGGACGGCCTCGACCCCGTCCAGGAACTGGCCCCGGACGCCTCGCTCGACTCCATCGGCCAGGGCGTCGACGAGCAGGTGACCGCTGCCCGGCGGGTGGACGGGTCGGACGGCACCCGCATGTGGACGCTGACGAGCGTGGTGACGGAGGAGGGCACGATGACGACCACTGTGGTCCTCGACGCCTCCGGCGCGGTCCGGGCCGTCGTCTCGTCGTTCCCGGACGGCGGCTCGAAGACCGACACGTGGAGCTACGGACCGCAGACGGTTGCCGTGCCGGCGCGCGCCGACGTCGTGCGGGAGCGCGACGTCCAGCGAGCCGATGAGGCCCTGAACCTGCCGACCACCGTCCCACAGCTGGCCGTGGTCGTCGCTCGAGCGGCCAACGCGTCGGCGGGCACCCACCACCGCAAGGTCAGGGCCGCCGACATCGCGGCCGGAATCGTCGCCGCCCAGAAGGTCCAGGCGCTCGACGTGCTCAAGGTCAGCCTGCGGCGGACGAGCACCGGGGCACGGCTGGTCGGGCTGAACCCGTTCACCGGGAAGCGGACGGTGGCGGTCGTCCGCATCACCCGCGGACGGGCCGTCACCGGCTGACGCTGCCTCAGGACGCGCGCGCCACCACGGCTGCCACGGGGTTGCCCCCCGGCGGGCCCATGTGCGAGTTGCGCTCGCCGCCCGAGACGAAGCACATCGGCTTCCCCGTCACCGAGACGACGAGGGTGCCGCCGACGGCCTTCGCCACGTGGTGCGCCTCGTGGTCGTCGAGCACCGTGAGATGGGCGCCGTCGAGCGAGGGATCGCCTGGCAGCACGAACTTAGCGAACACCTGCACGATGCGCTCGCGGTCGGAGTCGCTGGGGCAGCAGTCGAACTCGAGTCCGGCGGTGCGCAGCGCCGTGAGGATCCCCGACGTGTCAGCGAGGTTCTGCGTGATCCCGTGACCGACCCGGCCGTCGGAGAGCGCATCCGGCCGGTTCGCGAGGATGAGCACCTCGCCCCGCCGCTTCTCGCCGCCCGCCGACGTCGCAGCGACCTCGCTGAACAGCGAGAAGTCCTTGCGGATGACGTCGTTCGTCACCGCGTCGCGCGGGACCTCGCCGAGCGCGACGGCCACACCCAGGGCGGCGCCGTCGTTCGACCAGCACATCGAGCCCATCGGCCCGATGCCCGGGTCGAGCGTGACGACGTCGTGCCCGCGGGCGGCGGCGTCGGCGATCCCCGCGGTCGAGAGGGCTGGGCCCTTCGCCATGACCAGGTGGACGTCGGCGGCGGAGGTGACGCCCGCGGAGGCCATCGCGCGGCGTACGGCGTCCGCCACCTTGTCGACCTGGGCGACCCGGCCGATCTCCTCGGGCAGGATCTCCTCGGTGTGCGCGCGGCCGACCACCAGCCCGCCGCCGTCGGAGGCGACCGGCGCTTCCGCGACCTCGACCCACTCCTGCGTGACGATCGTCGCGTGCGGGCTGATGACCCCGGGCGAGCCACCGGAGACGATCATGCTGACCTCGTCCGCGACCGTCGCGGCGTCGACGCCCCGGGCGTCGGCGACCGCCTGGCGCAGCGACACCTCGGCGAACAGCCGTCCGTAGTCGTTGGGCAGGCCCGACCCCTCGCTCTTCGCGACGACCGCGACGACGGAGGCGGGGTCCAGCGCGGCGAGGGCCTTCTCGACCGCGGAGACGTCGTTGGGCGTCCGCATGGGGCAGACGGTCAGGGTGGCGCGGGGCACGAGCACGGGGAGCTCCTTCAGGACGCGGGCGGAGGCGGCAGCAGCGGTCCCACCGCAGCGGTGAGGACGCGGGCGGCGGCGAGCAGGACGGGTTCGGCGTACGGCCGGGCGACGAGCTGGACGGAGACGGGCAGCCCGTCCTCGGAGAGGCCGACGGGGACGGAGAGGCTCGGCAGCCCCGGGAGCGTGACGGCGCGGCAGAGGGCCATGAGGTCGAAGCCCGCGAGGCGCTGGCCCTCGACCTCCACGGGCACCCCACGGCGGAAGGCCGGCACCGGGGCGACGGGGCAGACGAGCAGGTCCAGCCCCGGCTCGTCACCGGCACCGAGCGCGGCGAGGATGCGCTGGCGGGGCTCCGCCGCCGCGGCCCAGGCCTCGGCGTACGCGCTGCGCAAGGGCTGCGGACGCGCCAGCGCGAGCTGCAGCTCGGGGCCGAGCAGGTGCTCCCGGCCGGACACCCAGCGGCGCAGGTCGTCGAGCCCGTCCGCGTCGCGGACCGCGTTGTACGCCGCGTGAGCGCCGTCCAGCAGCCCGGGGCGGTGCTCGACCTCGGCACCGGCGGAGCCCAGCAGGGCGACCGCGCGGGCGACGAGCACGGCGACGTCACGGCGTACGGGCGTCGAGTCCTCGCGCGCCACCCAGCCGACCCGCAGGCCCTCGACGCCGGGCCCGGGAGGGACGACCGGCGCAGCTGCCCGCACCGCGGGGTCCCAACCGTCGGGCCCGGCCAGGACGTCGAGCGCGAGCGCGAGGTCGTCGACCGTCCGCGCCAGCGGGCCGACGACCTGCAGCGCGCCCTGCAGGCTCCACGGGTCAGGCAGCCGGCGACCGCCCGGACCAGGGAGGCCCGGCAGCTGCCCGGTCCCGGGGACGAGCCCGACCGTCGGCCGCACGGCGAGGATGCCGACGCAGGCCGCGGGCCAGCGCAGCGAGCCGCCGTAGTCGGTGCCGAGGCCCACCGCGCTCATGCCGCTCGCGACGGCGGCGGCCTCGCCACCGCTCGAGCCTCCTGGGGTGAGCCCCTCACCCCAAGGGCTGCCAGTCGCACCGGACACGGGCGAGACCGTGTCGACGCCGAACGCGAGCTCGGGGCAGGCGGTCTTGCCGAGCAGCAGGGCGCCGGCGGCGCGCATCCGCTGCACCGCGGTGGCGTCCGGGGTCGGCTCGGGAGGGGCGGCCAGGCTGCCGGCGCGGGCGACGGGGTCGCTGGTGGCGAGGACGTCCTTGGCCGTGAACGGCACGCCGTGCAGCGGCCCGACCGGCTCCCCGGCGTCGAGGCGCAGCTGGGCGTCGCGCGCCTCCGCGCGGACGGCCTCGGCGCGTACGGCGACGAACGCGTGCAGCACGCCATCCGTCTCGTCGATGCGCGCGAGGTGGTCCTCGACGACCTGCGGCACGGTCACCTCCCGCTCGCGCACGAGGCGGGCCAGCTCGACGGCCGGCAGACCGGCGAGCGCGCTCACGGCAGGAGGGCGGCGAGCTCGCCCGCCCCGTAGACGACCGCGACGAGGCCGAGGAACGCCGCGACGACCGTACGCAGCCGCCGCTCGGACGCCCGGAGCGCGAGCGCGGACCCGATCCGGGCACCGGGCACGACCCCGACGGTGAGGAGCAGCGCCACGGTCCAGTCGATGTCGCCGACCAGGCCGTGCGTGATCGTGCTCGGCACCGCGAGCAGGCCCACGCAGGCGAGCGAGGTCGCAACCGCGCGGTGCAGGGTCATGCCGAGCAGCTCGGTCAGCGCGGGCACGAGCACCACGCCACCGCCGAGGCCGAGCAGCCCCGAGAGCAGGCCCGCACCCACGCCCGAGGCGGTCGCGGCGACGGCGGGGCTCGAGATCCTGCTGCGTACCAGCGTGTCCCCGGGCGCGGTCGGCCGAGCAGGGCGCGGCGTCGCGAGGCGCAGCGCCATCCAGCCGAGCACGAGCGCGGTCAGGACCATCAGCCAGTGGCCGCCGCCGGGCAGCGCGTGCGAGAGCAGCGAGCCGGCGACCGCCGCGACCGTCCCGGAGGGCACGATCCGCACGACGGCAGCCCAGTCGACGAGCCCCGCGCGGCTGTAGCGCAAAGTTCCCACGACCGCGCTCGGGATGACCGACGGCAGCGTCGTTCCCACGGCCAGCAGGGGCGCGACCCCGAGCGCGCGGATCGCCGGCGTCGACAGCGCAGCGCCGCCGACCCCGAACGCCGCGGACAGCGCTCCGGACGCGACACCCGTCGCGAGGAACCCGACGTCCAGCAGCGGTCCGCTCACCGGCCGAGCCGTTGCAGGGCGGCGGACTCCAGCGCGGACAGCGCGGCGTAGCAGACGACCGAGACGGCGGTCAGCACCGCGACACCCGCCCACAGCGCGAGGAAGTCGCCGTTGATGGTGGCGACGGCGAGCATCTGCCCGAGCCCGGACCCGGTCGCCAGCAGCTCGGCCAGCACCGCGCCGAGCAGGGCGCCCGGCACCGCGATCCGCGCGCTGGTCGCGAGAGCCGGTACGGCGTAGACGAAGCGCACGGTGAGCAGCCCGCGGACGGTCCCCACGGCGTACGCGTGGAGCAGGTCCGTCGCCGGCTTCGGCACGGCGCGCAGCGCACCGACGACGTTGACGAGCGTCGGCACCAGCGTGATCGCGCCGGCGAGGACCGTGACCCCGAGCAGGCCGCGGCCGAACACCAGCGCCACCAGCGGTGTCATGGCCACCAGCGGCACCGAGCGGAGCGCCAGCACGACCGGCAGGAACATCCCCTCGACCAGCGGGCTCGTGAGGAAGACGGCGGCGAGCAGCACCGCGACGAGGGTCCCCGCGGCGTACCCGACACCGGCGTCGCGCAGGGTCGTGCCGAGGTTGCTGAGCACGAGGTGACGGTGGGACGCCGCGTCCGTGCCGGAGGTGAGGTAGCCCCACACGTCGCCCGGCGTCTTCGCGATGTACGGGTCGAGCCCCGTCCCGCGCACGAGCAGCTCCCAGGCGAGCAGGACGACGAGGACCGCGGCGACGGCCTTGGCGAGCGCGAGGAGCGAGGAACCCTTGCTCCTGGCGGCCTTCGGGGTGGCCGCCAGGTCGGTGACGGTCACCTCGAACGACAGCAGGCGGGCGAGCCGGCTGGTGCCGAGGTAGACCACCGTCGAGAGACCGGTGGCGAGCAGCGCGACCGCCCAGGTGCGCGAGACCTGCAGGGACTGCTGGGCCTGCACCATGACGACGCCGAGGCCGCGGTCACCCCCGAGGTACTCGCCGATCATCGCGCCCAGCAGGGCGGCGGGAGCCGCGAGGCTCAGCGCGGTCGCCGTCGCGGGGACGGCGGAGCGCAGCCGCACCCGCAGCAGCGCGAAGACCCGCGAGCCGCCCGACACGTGGACGAGGTCGAGCGCGGTCTGCGGCGTCGACGCCAACCCGAGCAGGACACCCAGCAGCGTCAGGAAGAACACCGACAGCGCCGACATGATGACCTTCGTCGTGTCGGCACTGAGCAGCACGATGAGCAGCGGGCCGATGGCGATCGTCGGCGTGCAGTACGTCGCCACTGCGAGCCGCGTGAGCAGCGACTGCAACGGCGGCACGAGCACGCAGACGACCGCGAGCAGGAAGGCGACGAGGTTGCCCCAGACGTAGCCGCGCAGGCCCTCCCACGCGGTCGTGCGCAGCGAGGCGCCGTAGAACCGGTCCTGCACGAGCGTGCGCACCACGTCGAAGGGCGGCGGCACGACGTGCCGGCCGCTGGCGAGGGCGGCCGCGACCTGCCAGAGCACGAGCAGGAGCACGACACCGAGGACCGGCGCGAACGCCTTGTTGCGCAACGGGTTCGTCAGCCGCACGGATCCGCGCTCGGCGGCGAGGACCGTCACGGCGCCACCACCGGCTGCGCCGCCTCCGAGAAGAGCAGCTCGGAGAGCCGGTCGGTGTACGCGTGGAACGCGGGGTCCCGCAGCATCTCCGGCGTACGCGGCCGCGGCAGGTCGATCGACACGGTCTCGAGGACCCGGCCCGGGCGGGGTGCCATCACCGCGACCGTGTCGGACAGGAACACCGCCTCCGAGACCGAGTGCGTCACCAGCAGCGTGGTCGTCACGCGCTCGGACCAGATGCGCAGCAGCTCGAGGTTCAGCCGCTGGCGGGTCATCTCGTCGAGCGCCCCGAACGGCTCGTCCAGCAGGAGGACCTGCGGGCTGTGCACCAGCGAGCGCGCGATCGCGACGCGCTGGCGCATGCCGCCGGAGAGCTGCGCGGGCTTGGCCTTCTCGAAGCCGCGCAGACCCACCAGCGCGATGAGGTCGTTGAGCTCGCCGGTCGGCAGCGAGCGCCCCGCTGCCTGCAGCGGGAGCCGCAGGTTGTCGACCACCGTGCGCCACGGCAGCAGCGCCGAGTCCTGGAACGCGATGCCGAGGTGGTGGGCCCGGCGGGCCACGCCCGGCTCCTCCCCGTGGACGAGCACGGTCCCCCGGCTCGCCTGCTCCAGGTCGGCGAGGATCCGCAGCATCGTCGACTTGCCGCAGCCGCTGGGCCCGAGCAGCGACACGAAGCCGCCCCTGGGCACGGCGAGGTCGACGTCGGAGAGCGCGGTGACGCTGCCCCGGCGTACGGCGTACTCCTTGGAGACCCCGCGGACCGTGATGCCCTCGCCGCCCCGGACGGCCTGGTCCGGGAGCTCGATGGTGCTGACTGGCATGGTTCCTCCTCGGCTGCGCCCCGGCCTCAGGCCGCGGTCGCCCCGCCCTTGTAGACGTCCTTGAGCACGTCGTTCGAGAAGAGGCCGGGCGACGCGGTGACCCCGCCCAGCGCGAGGGACTTGATGGTGCTCGCGATGTCCTCGTCGGTCATCCAGAACAGCCCGTGGGCCTTCGTCGTGTCGCTGACGACGAGGTCGTTCTGCGCCTTCATGTCGAGGACCTGCTGCTGCATGTCGAGCTTGAGGTCCTTGCCGTACTTCGTCACCGCCAGCGTCGCCGCCTGCTGCGGGTCGGCGACGGCGTCCTGCCAGCCCTTGGCCTCCGCGGTCATCAGCGCCACGATCTGCTTGCGCTTCGTGGGATCGGCGAGGTCGGCCGTCTTCGCGATGTACAGGTCCTCGAGCAGGGGGTAGCCGAAGTCGTTGAGCAGCATGCTGTGCGTCTTGATGCCCTTGACCTCGAGCACGATCGGCTCGTTGGTGTAGAACGCGACCAGGCCGTCGATCTCCTTGCTGGCGAGCGGGGTCGGGTCGAACTGCACGGTCACCACGTGGATCTTCGACGCGTCGATCTTGTTGGCCTTGAGGAACGCCTGCCAGACCGGCACGTTCGTCGCCGAGACGCCGATCTTCTTGCCGATCATGTCCTCGGGCTTGGTGATCGGGTTCGATGCGAGCGACAGCACGCAGAAGGGGTTCTTCTGGAAGCCGGCCCCGATGCAGGTGAGCTTCGCGCCGTTGGACACGGCCTTGGCCAGCTCGGCGGTGTGGGTGATGCCGACGAGCGCCTTGCCGCTCGCGACGACCGGCTCGACCGCGAGGTTCGGGCCGCCCGCGATGAGGTCGACGTCGAGGCCGCCGGCGGCGTAGTAGCCCTTCTCCTCGGCGAAGAAGCTTCCGGCGAACTGCACGTTCTTGAGGTAGGCCAGCTGGATCGCGGCCTTCGTCGTGCCCGACGCGCCGCCGGCGGCGGCGCTCGCGCCACCGGTCGCCGGGGTCGAGGAGCTGGTGGCCTCCTTGTCGCTGGAGCCGCAGGCGCTCAGCAGCCCGCCGCCCAGCAGGGTGGCCGCGCCGGCGCCGAACAGGCGGAGGGCGCTGCGCCGGCTGAGCGTGGTGGGGGTCTCGGACATGTCGGGATCTCCTCGGTGTTCGGGTGGTCAGCTGGAGGCGCGGACGACGAGGGCCAGGGGGCCGCCCCCCGGCGGTCCCTGGTTCTCGGCACCGCCTGAGACGTACAGGCAGGGGTCGCCGACGAGGCCGGCGAGCAGGCCGCCCACCGCCGCACGGGCGTGGCGGGTGGAGTGGAGGTCGGAGTCGGTGAGCATCGTGTGGCGGCGGCCACGCACGAGGCCGTCGGGCGCCGCCTCCGCCTTGGCGAAGGCGTGCACGACCTCCGCGCCCTCGCCGGCGGGCCCGGCACCGAGCTCGGCGAGCAGGGACAGCACCGCGCCCGCGTCGATGGCGTCGTGCAGGACGGTGTGCGCCATGCGCAGCGGACCGCCAGCCGGGTCGCTGCCCAGGACCAGCACCTGGCAGTCGGCGATCTCCGCGCCGGAGCTGCACGAGGCGACGCCCGACCAGGCGTCCCAGCCACCGGCCGCGAGCGCGGCGTCGACCTCCTCGCCCGTCCGCTCCCCCAGGGCCAGCGCGACCCCCAGGGCAGCCGCTGAGCGCGAGCGGGCCATCGACTCGTAGGTGTCGGTCGTGACCGGCTCCGTGCCGGCAGCGCGGCACGCGGCGACGTCCTCGGAGGTCAGCAGCGGGCACTTCACCAGCACCAGGTGGACGTCCTGCGGGCGGAGGCCCGCGTCCGCGACCGCCTCGCCGACCGTACGGGCCACGGCGTCGACCTGCGGGCGGCGGCCCAGCACCGCCTTCGGGATCGGCGGGGTGGACGCCGACGCGCCGCGCAGGCCCGTACGCCACGGTGCGCGCACGACCAGCGTCGCGTGCGGGCTCAGCACGCCCTCGGTCCCGCCCGACATGACGGTGACCGCGGCGGCGGGCAGGACGTCGTGCCAGGCCCGCGCGCCGAGGGTGCGGCTGAAGTCGTTGACGCAGCCGTTGCCCTCGGTCTTGGCCGCGACGGCGATGACGTCGTCGACGCCGAGGCCCTCGGCGGCGAGCAGCTTCAGCGCATCGACGTCGTCCGGGCCCGCGGTGGCGGCCTTGACCAGGAGCACGGCGCTCATGAGCGCATGTCCTGGTTCGTCCGACGATCCTCGTCCCGCTCGTCGAGCGAGCGGCTGTCGTTGCGGAAGAACTCGGCGAGGGAGGTTCCGATCAGCACGTGATCGTTATACGATCTGTGGCGTAGCGGGGCAGCAACGATCCTGTTTCCCGAACGTAAACCTTGCCGCCGCACGCATCTCCCGCCGAAGATGGGCGAGGGGAGCACGAAGGAGGACCGTGGCACCAGCGAACGTGGACGCGACGCCGCTGCGCGACGTCATCGCGGAGCAGGTGCGCGACCGGATCATCAGCGGGGACCTGCTGCCCGGGCACCGCCTGCGCGAGGAGGACCTGGCGGGCGAGTACAACGCCTCCCGGCTCCCCGTGCGCGAGGCGCTCGCGCGGCTCGTGTCCGAGGGCTTCGTGGAGGTGACGAAGTTCCGCGGGGCCAGTGTCGCCGTGCCCTCAGTCTCAGCCGGGCTCGAGCTCGTGCGGGTGCGCCAGTCGCTGGAGGGCCTGGCCGCCGAGCTCGCCGCCGACCGGCGCGGCGGGGAGGGCGCGCATGAGATCAGCGAGGTGCTCCGGCGGGGTCAGGAGGCCGTGCGCCGCAGGCGCTTCGACGACCTCCCGCCCCTGGTGGAGTCGTTCCACGGGCTGCTCGCGGCCGCGTCGGGCAACCGCGAGCTCGAGCTCCTCCTGGAGCAGGTGCGGGTGAAGATGCGCTGGGTGTTCCGCAGCAACCTGCCGGAGCGCGCCGCCGACTGCTGGGCGGAGCACGCCGAGATCCTCTCAGCAGTGCTCGCGGGCTTCCCGGGGCTGGCCAGGGAGCTCATGGAGCGGCACGTCGGGGCCGACGCCGCGGCGTACGTCGCGCTGCCGAGGGACGCCGAGGGATAGCAGGCGGCGCAGCGCCGCGGCGTCGGGAGCCACCGCCGTCGCCGCCCACGCGTCGGGCGCCGCCAGCGGCGCGACGAACCCCAGACCGCCGAGCAGCCGCGCCGCCGGAGGAGCCGGCTGCCCGACCGCGACCAGCGCCCCGACAGCGCGGTACGCGCCGAGCACGGGAGCCGCGGGGCCCACCGCCATCTCCTGGTCGTAGACCGCGACCCCGGCGCGCTCGACCCGCAGGGCCGCCGTGAGGTCGCCGCCCGGGTCCTCCCCCGTGCGCCCGGTGACGAGCTCCTCGCGGAGCACCAGCGACGCGTCTGCGGCGAGGCGCACGCGGGTGTCGGCGACGTGCCGGCACCCGGCCGCCGCGACCGTAGGCTCCGGCGTCCAGACCAAGGTGGCCCCCTCCGCCACCTCGATCGACGTGCGCCAGACCGACGCGTCGTCCACCCGGCCGCGCAGCGCCACCGTCGCGCCCGTCGAGCAGACCTCGAGGGAGGCGCCGGGGCCGACGCGGACGTGCAGCGTGAGGTCGTCCCCGCGGCACGGCCCGCCCGCCGCCGCGACGAGGTGGATCCTGCCGGGGCCGGTGGTGCGGGCGACGAGCGGCGGCTCGCAGGCCAGCGTCGTCACCCGCGTCTCGCCGTGCACGAGCTCCGCGACGAGCGTCGCGGAGGCCCTCACGCGTGCGCCAGCCGCGCGGACACCTGGGCGCGCACCCACGCCGCGACGTCGGCGGCGGACGGGTCCTCGCGCAGCGACTGGAAGACCACCGGGCGGTCGCCGCGCTGGACCTTCGCGTCGCGGTCCATCACGCCGAGGTCGGCGCCGACCAGGGGAGCGAGGTCGGTCTTGTTGACCACCAGCAGGTCCGAGCGCTGCACGCCCGGTCCCCCCTTGCGCGGCACCTTGTCCCCGCCGGACACGTCGACCACGAAGATCTGCAGGTCGATGAGGCCGTAGGAGAACGTCGCGGTGAGGTTGTCCCCGCCGCTCTCGACGAGCACGAGCTCGAGCCCGGGGAAGGCGCTCTCGAGCCCCTCCACCGCCTCGAGGTTGGCGCTGATGTCGTCCCGGATCGCCGTGTGCGGGCAGCAGCCGGTCGCGACGGCGCGGATGCGCTCATCGGGCAGCACCCCGTTGCGGCGCAGGAAGTCCGCATCCTCGGTCGTGTAGATGTCGTTGGTGACGACCGCGAGGTCGATCTCCCCGGCGAGCGTGCGGCACAGCGCGGCGACGGTCGCGGTCTTGCCGCTGCCGACGGGACCGCCGATGCCGATGCGGAGCGGGCCGTGCCGGTGCGGCGCGGAGGCCGCTCCGCCGAAGTACGAGTCCCCTGCGAGCTCATGGTCACGATGCAAAGAGGGTCACCTCTCCCCTGTCAGCGGCGCAGCCGTGGGCGGCGCCGAGGATGTCGAGCAGCGGCGAGGACCGGCGGCCCAGGAAGCCCTGCTCCACAGCGTGGACGGCAGTACGCGCCACCTCGTCGACCTCTGGCGCGAGGGCGGCGAGCACGGCGTGCACGGCGATCGGGTCCAGCCCCAGCAGGCGGACGGCGGCGGAGGCCGGACCGGTCACGCTGGTGTGGGCGGCCGCGGCCGCCGCCTCGGTCGGCGTGCACCCCCCTGCCGCTGCCGCGAGACCGAGGATCACCGGCAGGTGCGGGCGGGCGCCCGCCGCGGCGTACGACGGGCTGGGCCAGGCGGCCGACGCCGCCCGCAGCAGCGCGCGGCCCTGGCTGCGGGAGGCCTCGCGCAGTGCCGGCACGGGCGTACGCGCGTCGGCCTCGGCGTCGAGCAGCTCGGCCGACCACCCGCTGCACGCGGCGGCGGCGAGCGAGGCGGCGACGAGCCCTCCGGACGTGAGTCGGTCGCGGAGGAAGCGCTGCAGCGACGGCACTCCGTCGACGAGCCCGCGCGCGACGGCGGTCTCGACGCCGGAGGAGTGCACGTGCCCGCCGGACGGCATGCGGCCGTCGGCGAGCACGAGCAGGGCGGCGAGCGCCATCAGAGCAGTGCCATCAGAAGAGGGAGTACCGCTGGGCCAGCGGCAGCTCGGTGACCGGGTGCTCCTCGACGACGTCGCCGTCGATGCGCACGGTGAAGGTGTCGGCGTCGACCTCGATGCGCGGCAGCGCGTCGTTGAGCGGCATGTCGGCCTTGCCCCGGGCTCGCACGTCCTCCAACGGGACCAGGCGTCGGCGTACGGCCAGGCGGTCGGCGAGCCCTCCGTCGATGGCCGCGGGCGCGACGAAGTGCACCGAGGTCGCCGAGGCCGTCGTGGGCTGCGCCCCCCACATCGGGCGGGGCAGGACCGGCTGCGGCGTCGGGATCGACGCGTTGCCGTCGCCCATCTGCGCCCACGAGACGACGCCGCCCTTGAGCACGAGCTGCGGGCGCACGCCGAAGTACGCCGGCTCCCACAGCACGAGGTCGGCGAGCTTGCCCACCTCGACCGAGCCGACCTCCTTCTCCAGGCCGTGCGCGACGGCCGGGCAGATCGTGTACTTCGCGACGTAGCGCCGCGCCCGCAGGTTGTCCGAACCGCCATCGCCCGGGAGCGAGCCGCGCCGCTGCTTCATCACGTGCGCGGTCTGCCACGTGCGCGTCGCGACCTCGCCGATGCGGCCCATCGCCTGCGAGTCCGAGCCGATCATCGCGATCGCGCCCATGTCGTGCAGCACGTCCTCCGCCGCGATGGTCGACGGCCGGATGCGGGACTCGGCGAACGCCAGGTCCTCGGGCACGGCGGGGTTCAGGTGGTGGCACACCATGAGCATGTCGAGGTGCTCGGCCAGGGTGTTGCGCGTGTGCGGCCGGGTCGGGTTGGTCGAGGAGGGCAGCACGTTGGGGTAGCCCGCCACCGTGATGATGTCGGGCGCGTGCCCGCCGCCCGCTCCCTCCGTGTGGTACGCGTGGATGCCCCGTCCGGCGATCGCCGCGAGCGTGTCCTCCACGAATCCGGCCTCGTTGAGGGTGTCGGTGTGCAGCGCAGCCTGCAGCCCGAGCTCGTCGCACGCGCGCAGGCACGCGTCGATGGCCGCGGGGGTCGAGCCCCAGTCCTCGTGCAGCTTGAAGCCGCCCGCTCCGGCCAGCGCCTGCTCGCGCATCGACTCGAGGCTGACGGTGTTGCCCTTGCCCAGCAGGACGACGTTGATCGGCCAGTCGTCGAGGGACTCGAGCATCCGGGCGAGCCACCAGGAGCCGGGCGTGACGGTCGTGGCCTTGGTGCCCTCGACCGGACCGGTGCCGCCGCCGATGATCGTCGTCACGCCGGACGCGATCGCCTCGGGGAGCTGGTTGGGGCTGATGAGGTGGACGTGGCAGTCGATGGTGCCGGCAGTGAGGATCTTGCCGTTGCCGCCGAGGATCTCGGTGCTCGGACCGATGACGAGGTCCGGGTGCACGCCGTCCATCGTGTCGGGGTTGCCCGCCTTGCCGATGGCGACGATCCGGCCGTCGCGCACCCCCACGTCGGCCTTGACGACGCCCCAGTGGTCGAGCACGACGACGCCGGTGATGACGAGGTCGGGAGCCCCTTCGGCGCGGGTCGCCGCGCTCTGGCCCATGGACTCGCGGATGACCTTGCCACCACCGAAGACGACCTCGTCGCCGCCGCCGGGACCGAAGCTGCGGTCCTCCTCGATCTCGATGAGCAGGTCGGTGTCGCCGAGCCGGATGCGGTCGCCGACGGTCGGGCCGAGCAGGACGGAGTAGCGCGAGCGCTCGATCTCAGCCACGGTCGCCGCTCCCGTCGCGCGCGCCGTCCAGCGGGCCGGCGGACTCGAGGCGCAGCCCGGGCACGACCCGGCGTCCGGCGAGGGGCACCAGGTCGACCTCGCGGGTGACGCCCGGCTCGAAGCGGACCGCCGTCCCCGCCGGCACGTCGAGCCGGTGGCCCCATGCCGCGTCGCGGTCGAAGGCGAGGGCCGGGTTGGCGGCGGCGAAGTGGTAGTGCGACCCGACCTGGACGGGCCGGTCCCCGGTGTTCTCGACGACGAGCGAGAGGACGGGCCGTCCGGCGTTGATGACGACCGGCCCCTCGGCGTGGAGGATCTCGCCTGGCAGCACGGATGTCCTTCCGGTCGGACTGTCGGTCACGGGATGGGGTGGTGGACGGTGACGAGCTTGGTGCCGTCGGGGAAGGTCGCCTCGACCTGCACCTCGTCGAGCATCTCGGGCACCCCGCTCATCACGTCCTCGCGGGCCAGCACGTGCCGGCCGGCCTCCATGAGGTCGGTCACCGTGCGCCCGTCGCGGGCTCCCTCGAGGAGGAACGAGGCGATGACGGCCGTGGACTCGGGGGCGTTGAGCTTGACCCCGCGGGCCTTGCGCCGCAGCGCGAGGTCCGCGGCGTACGACACCATCAGGCGCTCCTGCTCGTGGGGGGTGAGCCGCATGACCGGGACCCTAACCGCGCCGACGCACCGGTCCGGCCGGGGAAACGAGAACTTCATCCTCGGCGACGAAGAGGAAACGCCAGTGAAACCCGGCGGCAGGACAGTCCTTCCGTCCGCCCGTGGGAGGGCGGCCCACGAGGAGGACCGATGACCGCGACGGCTGCGCCGGGGAGCGACCTGGCCGGGGTGGACCTGCTGGAGCTGCGGGAGGGCTCGTACGGCACGAGGATCGCCGCCGTCGAGCCCGGGGGCGCGGAGGCCGTGCCCCCCGGCGAGCGGCACGGGACGCCCGTCCAGCTGCTCTGGACCTGGATGTCGCCGAACCTCGAGTTCGCGACCGTCTTCGTCGGCGTCATCGGCGTCGCGTTCTTCGGGCTGACGTTCTGGGAGGCGGCCTCCGCGATCGTCGTCGGCTCCGCGCTGGGCGGGGTCACGCAGGGCATCCTGTCCGCGCGCGGGCCGGAGTACGGCGTGCCGCAGATGATCCTCAGCCGGATCCCGTTCGGCTGGTTCGGCAACCTCCTCCCCGCCGGGCTCAACGCCGTCACGGCCGGCATCGGCTGGTTCGCGGTCAACAGCGTCAGCGGGGCGCTCGCCCTGGCCTCGCTGACGAGCCTGCCCGACTGGCTCTGCCTCGTCGTCGTGGTGATCGCCCAGCTGGCCGTGGCGTTCCTCGGGCACAACATGGTCCACGCCTTCGAGCGCTGGGCGTTCCCCGTGCTCGGCATCGTCTTCGCGGTGACGACCGTCGTCATCCTCAGCAAGTCCCACCCCGGCGCTTCCGGACACCACGGCGGCATCGGCGGCTGGCTCGTGCTGCTGGGTGCGACCTTCGGCTACGCCGCGGGCTGGAACCCCTACGCGGCCGACTACACCCGCTACCTGCCGCGCGACGTGAGCAAGGCCAAGGTCGCGGTGTACGCCGGGCTGGGGGTCTTCATCTCCTGCACGGTCCTCGAGATCGCCGGTGCCGCCTCCATGACGATCGGCGGTGCGGGGGACGGCAGCCCGACCTCGCAGTTCGTCGCGCACCTGCCGACGTGGCTGGGGAAGCTCACGCTGCTCTGCATCGCGCTCGGCGCTGTCTCGGCCAACGCCATCAACATCTACTCCGGCGCGATCTCGTTCCTCGCCCTGGGCATCAAGCTCCCGCTCTCGCTGCGCCGCGCGATCGTCGCCGTGGGCTTCGGGACGATCGGCTTCATCCTCGCGCTGACCTCGCTCGACGACGCCGGGGAGAAGTACGAGGACTTCCTGCTCGTCATCGCCTACTGGATCGGGCCGTGGCTCGGCGTGTACTTCACGGACTGGTTCCTGCGCCGCCGCCAGCAGGTGGCTGGCCTGCTGTTCAACCAGCGCCACAACCCCTTCGCGGGCTGGGTGGCCATGGCCGTCGGCATGGCGGTCTCGATCGGGCTGTTCAGCAACCAGACGAAGTACAAGGCTCCGCTGCCGAGCCACCACCCCGCGCTCGGCGACCTGACCTTCGAGGTGGGCTTCGCCGTCGCCGCCCTGCTGTACGCCGCGATCGCCACCGTGGAGGCGCGGCGGACGGTCCGGCTGCCGGCGTGAGCTGGACGCCGGTCGCCCGCAGCGCCGACGTGGGGACCGAGCCGCGGCAGGTACGCGTCGGCGGGCGGGAGTGGGTGCTCGTGCGGCTCGAGCCGGACGGCCCGGCGACGCTGCTCCCGGCGCTCTGCCCGCACCGCCGCGTACCCCTGGTGACCGGCAGCGTCGCGGGCGGCCGGCTGCAGTGCGCCTACCACGGATGGGAGTTCGACGCGGCCGGCACGTGCACGCTCGTCCCGTCGCTCGGGCACGACCGCGTACCCCCTCGGGCGTCGCTGCCGCCCGGGCCGCCGGTCCGCGAGGTGGACGGCGCGGTCGAGGTCCTGCTCGACGCGGAGGACACGGAGGCGGAGCAGGAGATCCCCGGGCTGGGCAACGAGGATCCCGCGCTGCTGCGCGCCTGGCACCCGATCGCGCTCTCCACCGAGGTCGGTGCCGCGCACGAGGTGCGGCTGCTCGGCCGGACGTGGTCCCTCTCCCGGTCGGGGACCGGGCTGCGCGCGGAGCCCGAGCCGTACGCGCTGGCGGAGCGCTGGGGGCTCGTCTGGCTCGCGCCAGAGGAACCGCTCGTGCCGCTGTTCGACGAGCCCGATGCGGAGGACGCGGCGTACGCCGGTGCCTGGCTCCCGCCGGACCGGACACCAGCACCGGCCGGGTTCGTCGCGGACAACTTCCTCGACGTCGCGCACTTCCCGTTCGTGCACACGGGGACCTTCGGCTCCGAGGCGGCGACGGTCGTCGAGGCGTACGACGTCCTGCCCGAGCCCGGCGGCTTCCGCAGCGTGCAGGAGCAGTGGTTCGAGAACCCCGAGGACCCCGGCGTGGCGGCGGGCTTGCGTCCGCTGCGCCAGCGCCGACGGGCGACCTACGTCTACCGCGCGCCGTTCCAGCTGGTGCTGCGCCTCGAGGAGCTCGACGTGGGCGCGGTGAAGACGATCCTCTTCTTCGCCCAGCCGGAGTCCGCGGACAGCACGCGGATCTACACCAAGATGCTGCTGCACGACATCGGCGGGCTGGGCGAGCCGACGCCCCAGGTCGTCGCCAACGAGGTCGCCTTCGAGCAGGCCGTCCTCGCCGAGGACCTCGCGCTGCAGGAGACGCTGACCCTGCGGGTGCTCCCGCTCGACCTGAAGGACGAGATGCACGTGCGGGCTGACCGCCTCGGCGTGGCCCTCCGCCGCGAACTGCTGGCGTTCGTCCGGGCCGCAGCGTGAGCGACCTGCTCCTCCGGGGCGCCCGCCTCCCGGGCGTCCCGGAGCTCGTCGACCTCGCCGTGCAGGACGGCAGGTTCGTCGAGCCCGACGGCAGTCCGGCGCAGGTCCTCGACCTGGCCGGCCGGCTGGTGACCCCGCCGCTCGTCGAGCCGCACATCCACCTCGATGCCGTGCTCACCGTCGGCCAGCCCCGGCCCAACGTCTCCGGCTCGCTGTTCGAGGGGATCGCCGTCTGGGCCGAGCGGGTCGCCACCCTCTCCGTCGACGACGTGCTGGCGCGTACGCGGCAGGTCCTCCGCTGGCAGCTCGCCCACGGCGTCCAGCACGTCCGCACGCACGTCGACGTCTGCGACCCCGAGCTCCGCGCGCTGCGGGCACTGGTCGAGCTGCGCGAGGAGGCGCGGGGGCTCGTCGACCTGCAGATCGTCGCCTTCCCGCAGCAGGGCGTCCTCGGCTTCGCGGGCGGGGAAGCGCTGATGCGCAAGGCGGTCGCGCTCGGCGCCGACGTCGTCGGGGGCATCCCGCACTACGAGCTCACCCGCGAGGACGGTGTGGCGAGCGTGCAGTTCGCCTTCGCGCTCGCCGAGGAGCACGGGCTGCGGGTCGACATCCACTGCGACGAGACCGACGACGACCACGCGCGCTTCGTCGAGGTCATGGCCGCCGAGACGATCAAGCGCGGCATGTCCGGGCGGGTCACCGCCAGCCACACCACGGCGATGGGCTCCTACGGCGCGGCCTACGCGTACCGCCTCATCCGCAACATCGCCCGCGCCGGCCTGCACATGACGGTCAACCCGCTCGACAACGCCGTGCTGCAGGGGCGCTTCGACACCGGACCGGTGCGCCGTGGGCTCACCCGGGTCAAGGAGCTGCAGGCGGCCGGGGTCAACGTCGCGGTCGGGCACGACTCGGTGATGGACCCGTGGTACCCCCTCGGCTCCGGCGACCCGATGCAGGCGGCGTTCGTGCTCGCCCACATCGGCCACCTCAGCGGGGACGAGGAGCTGCGGCGGCTGGTCTCCATGGTGACCACCGCGCCGGCAGCGGCCCTCGGGCTCGCGGACTACGGCATCCGCCTCGGCGGCCCGGCCGACCTCGTGGTGCACGACGCCACCTCGGAGGCGGAGGCGCTGCGGCTGCAGCCGCGCCGCTTCGCCGTGCTGCGCGACGGGAAGGTCGTGGCGCGGACGGAGCCGGCGCAGAGCAGGGTCGTGTGGCACGGGGACGAGGAGGCGGTGGACTTCCGTCCCCGTTGAGGATCCTCAGCGCGCGAGGGCGAGGGTCTCCTCGTCGTCGATGTCGACGGGGTCGCCCAGGACGGGCACCAGGGCCACCGGGTGGCGCTGCAGCAGCGAGGCCGCGCCGGTGTCACCCTCGAGGTCCCCGAGCTCCGCGAACAGCGACCGGTCGAAGAGCCGCGGGTGCCCGGAGACGCCGTCGTACTCCGCCGAGACGACGGGCCCGGCGCCGGCGTGCCAGGCCGCGATCACCTCACCCACGGCGCTCGCCCCGATCCCGGGGGTGTCCGCCAGGAGCACGACCACGGCCTCCGCCTCGGGCGGCAGGGCGCGGACGCCGCAGGCGAGGACGTGACCCATCCCGCGCCCCCAGTTCGCGATGTGGAGGACGGGCACGTCGGGCAGCAGGCCGCCCATCCGCTCGGCGTACGCCCCGGTGAGCACGAGCACCTCGTCCGCGGCGGACGCGGCGTCGAGGGCGTGCGCCAGCAGCGGGCGACCACGGACGACCTCGAGCTGCTTGGGACGGCCGAGGCGGCGCGAGGCGCCGGCGGCGAGGACCAGGGCCCAGACGCTCATGCGGCCTGCACCGGCCCCATCGTGGCCGAGAGCCGCTCTCCCCCGCGCCCGTGCGCCACGGCCACGACCTCGGCGAGCATCGACAGCGCCACCTCCGCTGCCGTGCTGCCGCCGAGGTCGAGGCCGGCCGGGCCCGAGATCCGTCCCAGCCCCGGCGCTCCCGCCAGTCGGGAGAGGCGCTCGGCGTGCGTGGCCCGGCTGCCGAGCACGCCGATGTGCCCCGCGGCGGTGCCGAGGGCGGCGCGCAGGGCCGGGTCGTCGATCTTCGCGTCGTGGGTGAGGACGAGCACGGCGTCGCGCTCCTGCAGCCCCAGCGAGGGCAGGACCTGCTGCGGCCACGCGCACCGGACCTCGGAGCCGGGGACGCGCTGCGGCTGCGCGAAGTCCGGCCGCGGGTCGACCACGACGACCCGCCTCCCGACCGCGTCGGCCAACGGCGCCAGGGCCGTGGCGACGTCGGTGGCGCCGACGAGCACGAGCAGCGGACGAGGGTCGAGCACCTCGTCGAACGTCCTTCCGGGCAACGGGTCCTCCCCCAGCACCATCGCGTACGGCGGGTCGAGCGACGTCCGCACCGTCACCGGCACCACACCCTCCAGTGCTTCCGACACCGCGACCACGGTCCCGTCCTCGGGGGCGGGCGCGACGAGCACCTGCAGCAGCGAGCGGCAGCTGGGCCCCGCCTCCCACGGCATCCGGTCGCCCCCGGCCGAGCAGCGGACGGTACGCGGTGCCGCTCCGTCCAGCACGGCACGGGCGACGGCGAGCACGTCACCGTCGACGCAGCCGCCGGACACGGACCCGGCCCACGCGCCGGACTCGGACACCGCCAGGGCCGCACCGACCGGGCGCGCTCCGGGGCCGGAGCGCGCGACGAGCCTGGCCAGCACCACCCGTCGCCCGGCTCCCCGCTCGGCCGCGACGAACGGCCACACCTCGCGCAGCATGGCACCACGGTAGGAAGCCCACGTCGCGGCTGGGTGAACGCGACAGCGGCGCAGATGTCCACGGTGTAAAACCTCACCGGTGCAGCTGTTTCGGCGCGGTTGCCGACGGCCGGAGCGCCCCTCGCGTGTGGCAGCGTGACCGGTGGCCGCCCCGAGAGCCGGAAGGAGCAGCGGTTGACCGTCGCCCGACCCACCAGCGTGAGCGCTGCCCTCGACGCGCTCGCCGACCTCCCGGGAGCTGTGCCCGTCGCCGGGGGGACGACGCTGCTCGTCGACCGGTCGGCGGGGCGGCTCGACCCGCCGCACCTGGTGTCGCTCCAGCGCATCCCCGAGCTGCGGCGCGTCGAGGTCATCGGGGACCGCGTCGTCGTCGGGGCGATGACGACCTACGCCGAGCTGGTCAGCGGGGAGCTGCCGCTGCTGCGGGCGACGGCCCTGACCGTGGGCTCACCCGCCCAGCGCGGGTCGGGCACGGTCGGCGGCGCGCTCGGCACGGGAGGCGCAGGGGACCTCGTCACCGCGCTCGCCGCCCTCGAGGCCGACGTCCTCGTGCAGAGCCGCGGCGGCCTGCGCCGGCTGCCGCTCACTGCCTGGCGCGCGGAGGCCCGGCGCCCCGACGAGCTCGTCACCGCGGTGGTCTACGCGCTCCCGGGGCCGGGAGTCGCGTACCTCAAGGCGGGAGAGCGCCAGGCCGTCATCGGGGCAACGGCGAGCGCCGCGGCGGTGCTCGGTCCGGGCGGTGTGCGGATCGCCGTCGGCGGCGTGGCCAGCGAGCCGCTGCGCATGCCGGAGGCGGAGGCCGTGGCCGCGAGCGCGCTCGACCCGACTGCACTCGCCCAGGTCGCGGCGCTGGTGGAGCGCGGGATCGGCTGGGCCACGTCCGGACTGCGCACCAGTGCCGCCCACCGACGGCGCACGGCCGGCGTCCTCGCCGCCCGCGCGGTCGGCCGGGCCGCCGCGCAGCTCGAGCCGGTCGCCGCATGAGCTGGGTGCTCTCGGTCGACGGCACCCCGCACGAGCTCGGGGAGGATGCCGCCTCCGACACCCTGCTCGCGGCGCTGCGCGAGCGCGTCGGATGCACCGCGGTCAAGGAGGGCTGCCTGCAGGGCCGGTGCGGGACCTGCAGCGTGCTGCTCGACGGGACGCTCGCCACGAGCTGCACCGTGCTGGCCGCCGATGCGGAAGGGCGCGAGGTGACGACGGCCGCCGGCCTCGGCACCCCTGACGCACCCTCGCGCGTGCAGCAGGCCCTCGTCGAGGCCGGGGCCGTCCAGTGCGGCTTCTGCACGCCGGGGATGGCCGTCGCGATCACGGCCCTGCTGGCCGCGGACCCGCACCCGAGCGACACCGCCGTGCGCGAGGCGCTGAGCGGGAACCTCTGCCGCTGCACGGGATACGCCCGCATCATCGCCGCGGTCCACGCCCTCGCGGCGGAGGACGCGTGACCGAGCGGATCGGCGGGAGCGCTCGTCGGCCCGACGGCACGGCCAAGGCGACGGGAACCTTCACCTACGCCAACGACCTCATCGTCCCCGGCATGCTGCACGGGGCGACCGTCCGCTGCCCCCACCCGCACGCCCGGCTCGTCGCGCTCGACGTCACCCCGGCGTACGCGGTGGCGGGCGTCGTCCGCGTCGCGACTTCGGCCGACGTGCCGGGGAACCCCTGCTACGGGCTGGATGTCACCGATCAGGCGGTCTTCGTCAGCGACGTCGCGCGCTACCACGGCGAGCCCGTCGCAGCCGTCGCGGCCGAGACCCGCGCCGCCGCCGAGGCCGGCGCCCGCGCCGTCGTCGCGACCTGGGAGGTGCTGGCTCCCCTGACCGATCCCGAGCTCGCCGTGGACGACACCTACCGCCACCTGGTGGTGGAGCACGGCGACCCGGAGGCCGAGGGCGACGTCGTGGTCGAGGGCGACTACGTCATCGGCGTGCAGGACCAGGCGTTCCTCGCCCCCGAGGCCGCGCTGGCCGTCCCGGCGGCCGACGGCGGCGTCGATCTCACCGTCGCCACCCAGTGGCTCCACGTCGACCAGCGCCAGGTGGCGGACTGCCTCGCCCTGCCGTCCGAGCTCGTCCGGGTCACGCTCGGCGGGGTCGGCGGCGCGTTCGGCGGCCGGGAGGACGTGACGCTGCAGGTGCACTGCAGCCTGCTCGCCATGCTCACCGGCAAGCCCGTGAAGATGGTGTACACCAGGCAGGAGTCGTTCCTCGGCCACGTGCACCGGCACCCCGCGCGCATGCACTACCGGCACACGGCGACGCGCGACGGCCGCCTCGTCTCGGTGAGCGCGCGGATCCTGCTCGACGGTGGCGCGTACCAGAGCTCGTCCTGGGCGGTCGTGGGCAACGCGACGACGATGGCCGCCGGCCCGTACGCCGTGCCCAACGCGCGCCTCGAGGGCCTGGTGGTGCGCACAAACAACCCACCCAACGGCGCGATGCGCGGGTTCGGCGTCGTGCAGGTGTGCGCGGGCCACGAGGCCCAGATGGACCGGCTCGCTGCGGCGCTCGACATGGACCCGCTGCAGCTGCGCGAGATCAACGCCGTACGTCCCGGCGACCGCCTGCCCACCGGGCAGGAGGTCGTCGACCCGTCACCCGCCCACGAGGTGCTCGCCGAGCTCGCGCAGATCCCGCTGCCGGCACGGCACGACGAGGCCGACGAGCTCCTCCTGCCGGGCGGCCAGGGCCGCTGCGCCGATCCTGCACGGGTGCGCCGCGGCATCGGCATCGCTCTCGGCTACAAGAACATTGCGTTCTCCGAGGGCTACGACGACCCCTCGACGGCGCACGTCCGGCTGGAGGTCGTGGACGGCACCGTGCGCGCCGTCGTGCGCAGCGCCTGCGCCGAGGTCGGGCAGGGGTTCGTCACGCTGGCGCGCCAGATCGTCCGCTCCGAGCTCGGTGTCGACGAGGTCGAGCTGCTGCAGGCGGACACCTCGATCGCCTCAGCCGGCTCGACGAGCGCGGCCCGGCAGACCTGGGTGTCCGGCGGTGCGGTGCGGATGGCCTGCGCCGCCGTGGCCGACGAGCTGCGCGTGCGGGCGGCGGGCCGCGGCGTACCCGCTGGGGCGTGGGAGCTCCTCGAGGGCAGGGCGGTCGCCTCCGAGGCCGGGGAGTCCGTCCCGCTCGGCGAGCTCGTCGGCGACGGTGTGGACGCCGAACGGACCTACCGCCACCACCCCACGACGGGGCTCGACGCGCGCGGGCAGGGCTCGCCGCACGTCGCCTTCGCGTACGTCGCGCACCGCGCCGTCGTCGACGTCGACCTCGACCTCGGGACCTCCCGGCTCGTGCAGCTCGCGACCGCGCAGGACGTCGGCCGCGCGCTGAGCCCGCTCGGTCTGCTCGGGCAGGTGGAGGGCGGGTCCGTGCAGGGAGCCGGGCTCGCGCTGATGGAGGAGCTCGTGCTCGACGGCGGTCGCGTGCTCGGCCCGGGCTTCGGCGACTACCTGCTGCCGACGACGCTCGACGTCCCGGACGTCGACGTCCGCCTGGTCGAGGTGCCCGACCCGCGGGCGCCGTACGGCGCGAAGGGCGTCGGCGAGGCGCCCCACGTGAGCTCGCCCGCCGCCGTCGTCGCCGCGCTGCGGGCGGCGACCGGGAACCCGCTGACCCGCCTGCCGGTGCGCCCCGAGGACCTCGTCGTGGAGGAGACGCCGTGACCACAGCCCTGCGCAGCGACCGTGTGGTGCTGCCCTCCGGGGTGCGCCCGGCGACGGTCCTGATCGACGAGGGCGCGATCAGCGCGGTCCTCTCTGGGACCGCGCCGCTCCCCCGTGACGTCGAGCTCCACGACGTGACCGGGCTCGTCGTGTCTCCCGGGCTCGTCGACAGCCACGTGCACGTCAACGAGCCGGGACGTACGCAGTGGGAGGGCTTCGCAACGGCCACCGCCGCCGCTGCCGCCGGTGGTGTCACGACCATCGTCGACATGCCGCTGAACTCCATCCCGGCCACGACGACGGTCGGGGCTCTGGCGGAGAAGCGCGCGGCGGCGCAGGACCAGGTCGTCGTCGACGTCGCCTTCTGGGGAGGCATCACCTCCGACGACACGTCGTCCGTCGCGCCGCTCGTGGCCGCCGGTGTGTGTGGCTTCAAGGTGTTTCTCGTGCCGAGCGGTGTCGACGAGTTCTGCTCCATCGGGCCGGGCGAGCTCGAGCGCGCGCTCGCGGTGACCGCGCGGCTCGGCGTCCCGGTGATCGTGCACGCGGAGGCACCCGGGCCGCTGGAGCGCGCGCCTGCGCCGCAGGGCCGGAGCTACGCCGCGTACGTCGCCTCCCGCCCTCCCGAGGCCGAGGTCGAAGCCGTGCAGTCGGTCATCGACGCGGTCCGCACGACCGGTGGCCGCGCGCACATCCTCCACCTCTCGGCGCAGGAGTGCCTGCCGCTGCTGCGGTCCGCCCGCGCCGAAGGGCTGCCGATCACGGTCGAGACGTGCCCGCACTACCTCTCGCTGAGCGCAGAGGACATCCCCGACGGTGCGACCCAGTGCAAGTGCGCGCCCCCCGTGCGCTCGGAGGCCAACCGCGCTGCGCTGTGGCGCGCCCTGGGCGACGGCGTCATCGACTGCATGGTCTCGGACCACTCACCGGCGTCGCCGGAGGTGAAGTCCCTCGACACCGGGGACTTCGGTACGGCGTGGGGCGGCATCTCGGGCATCCAGACCTCCCTCCCCGTCGTCTGGACCGCGGCGCGCCAGCTCGGCTACGGACTCGTCGACATGGCGCGCTGGCAGTCGGCGACACCGGCGCGCATCGCCGGCCTGCCGCAGAAGGGCGGCATCGACGTGGGGAAGGACGCGGACCTCGTGGTGTGGGACCCCGATGCGGAGTTCGTGGTGAAGGCCGAGGACCTGCTGCAGCGGCACAAGATCTCGCCATGGCACGGCAAGCGGCTCTCCGGTGTGGTGGCCCAGACGTGGCTCCGCGGCGAGCGCGTCGAGCAGGCGGCGCCGCCGCGTGGCCTGCTGCTCAACCGTGGCGTCTCCGTCGGGGCGGGCGCATGAGCACGGACCCGCGGCTCGACGCGTACCCCGACCTCACGGGGGCGCGCTTCGGCGGCACGGTCATCGCAGTGAGCGACGAGTTCTTCGGCCCCGCCGAGCGGATGCTGCAGCCCGACCGGCCGGTGAGCCGGCGCGGGACCTACGACGAGCACGGCCAGTGGATGGACGGGTGGGAGACGCGGCGCCGCCGCGGGGAGCGGCGCTACGACGGCGCGGCCGACTGGGCGGTCATCAGGCTCGGCGCCCCGGGCGTCCCGACGGTCGTCGTCGTGGACACCGGGTGGTTCTCCGGCAACCAGATGGAGTCCGCCGCCCTCGACGGGACCTGGCTGCCCGGCAACCCCTCCCCTTCTGAGGTCCTCGCCGCGGAGTGGGAGGAGCTGCTGCCGCCGCAGCCGCTCGAGCCCGACGCGCTCCACGCGCTGCCCGTGCCGGTGTCGCGGACGGTCACCCACGTCCGGCTCCGCGCCGCGCCGGACGGCGGCATCGCGCGGCTCCGCGTGCACGGCCCGGCGCTGCCCGACCCACGGCTCGCCGACGGGCTCACCGTCGACCTCGCGGCCGCGGAGTGGGGCGGGATCGTGCCGTCCTGCAGCGACATGCACTTCGGGCGCAGGGCCAACCTCGTCGCGCCCGGTGAGGCGCGCAGCATGGGCGAGGGCTGGGAGACGAGGCGGCGGCGCGGTCCGGGAGCGGACTGGGTGCGCCTCACGCTGGCGACCGAGTGCACGCTGCGGCAGGTCATCCTGGACACGCGCCACTTCAAGGGCAATGCGCCCGAGTCGGCCGAGCTGAGCGGGCGGAGCTCCCGCGAGGAGTGGGTCCCGCTGGTGCCGCCGACGCCGTTGCAGCCGGACCAGCGCCACCACCTCGCGGTCGACAGCGCCGAGCCGGTCCGCGAGCTCCTGCTCACCGTGCACCCGGACGGCGGGGTCGCGCGGCTGCGCACCGCCGCCGTGCCCACCGCGGCCGGGCGACGCGAGTGGGCCGAGCGGTGGCTCGACGCGCTGCCGGAGGCGGCGCTGCGCCGCGAGCTCACAGCGGTGTGCGGGTCGTCGCGGTGGGTCGAGGACGTGCTGAGTCGCAGGCCCTTCCTCGACGCGCTCCCCTCGGTCGCCGAGGAGGTGTGGAACACCCTCCCCGACCGTGACCGGCTGGAGGCACTGCTGGCCCACCCCCGGATCGGCGAGAAGCCTCGCGCGGGCAGCCAGGAGCGGCGCGAGCAGGCCGGAGCCGACGGGGCGGACACGGCGGTGCTGGCGGAGATCGCGACGGGCAACGCGGCGTACGAGGAGCGCTTCGGCTTCACCTACGTCGTGCGCGCGAGCGGGCGCACGGCCGACGAGATGCTGGCCCTGCTGCGGCAGCGGCTCGACAACGACCCCGAGACCGAGCTCGAGGTGGCCTCCGCGCAGCAGCTGGAGATCCTGCTGCTGCGCGTCCGCCGCCTGCTGGAGGGACCATGACGCTCTCGACCCACGTGCTGGACCTCGCGACCGGGCGACCGGTCCCCGACCTGCCCGTCCGCGTCGAGGACGTCTCCGGGCCCGTGGCGCTGGCCGTCACGGACGCCGACGGGCGCGCGAAGGACCTCGTGCCGACCGAGCAGTGGGGGCCGGGCCTGTGGCGGCTGATCTTCGACGTCGCCGGGCACCTCGGGCCGGACGCGTTCTTCCCGGAGGTCGTCCTGGCCTTCCGGGCGAGCGACGACGGGCACCTCCACGTCCCGCTGCTGCTGTCGCCGTTCGGCTACAGCACCTACCGCGGCAGCTGAGCTACCACGCCTGCCCGGGGTCGTACGCCGGACCCGGCTCCCCGGCGCCCTCCCGCCGGACGGTCCCCTCGATGAGGCCGTAGGGCCGGTCGTCGGCGTGGAACACCTCTCCGGGGTTGTCGAGGCCGAAGGCGCTGAGGTCCAGCAGGAAGTGGTGCTTGTTGGGCATCGAGAGGCGGATCTCCGCGACACCCTTGGCCGCGTCGAGCACGGCCTCGCCCATCGCGAACAGCGTCTGCTGCAGCGCCAGGCTGTGGTGCCCGGCGAACGTCTCCGTCAGCGCGTCGACGACGGCGAGGTGCGACGCGTCCCAGTCCTGCGGCCCTTCGGCCGGGGTGTGCCACCACTGTGCGGTCACTGCGGTCGCGAGGATCCTGTCCTGCGTCGGCGGGAGGGTGGTGTACGCGTCGGTGTAGAACCCCCAGAACTCCGAGTCCGTCGTCTTGAGCACGACGAGGTCGCGCAGCCCGCTCGTCACCCACTCCTCGTCGCTGCTGCGGACGACGCTGCAGGTCCGTACGAGGCGCCCGCTGCGGGCGAACGCGTGCGGGTGGCCGGCGAGCCGGTCCCACCCGTACGACTCGATGCTGACGCGGGCCGTGCCGATCTGCGGCACGGTCTCGACGAAGTGGCGGGCGAGGACGCGGGCGAACTCCTCCGGCTGGCGCACGGCGTCGGGCTGCGAGCGGGCGAACGCGTTGACGGTGTTCTTCATCGCGTCGGTCGTCAGGCACGCCGAGTTGTCGCCCGAGAGCCACGTCTCGCCGATGTCGCCGGAGACGGCGACCGAGACGTTGTAGTCGACGATCTGGTGCGGGTCGCTGTCGCGGAAGAGCCGCACCACACGGATCTCCGCCTTGCCGTACTGGTGGTGGCCCAGCAGGTGCCCCATGCGCCCTCCTCGGAACTGGCCGCCAGTCTGCGCGGCCGCGGTGTCCCCGCTGTTTCGGCTCGGTTTCCGCGCGGCTCAGAGCCCGAGCGACCGGGCGCGCCGGTCGAAGGCCTCGAGCATGCGCACGGTCGCCGGCTCGTCCGCGACGCCCGCGCGCCCGCCGGCGAGCCGCTCGCGGACCTCGGGCAGGCGCGCCAGGAAGAAGGCGGTGCACGCCGTCCAGCGCGAGACGAGGTGCCCGGGGTGCATGTCCCAGCCCTGCCACAGCCCGCGCCGCAGCCCACGCTCGACGAGGCGGGTGTGCTCGGCCCAGACCCCACGCACCTGCCCCGCGTCGCCGACCGGCAGCAGGTTGGTCGACCCGTCGCTCACCGGGACTCCGTGCGTCGCGGCCACCAGCTGGAGCAGGTCCTTCGCCGCGTCGGCCACGGGGTTGTCGAGCGCCTGCTCCTGGGGAGCGATACCGAGCGACGCGGTGAAGTCGTAGGTCCCGAAGTGGATCCCGGTCACCGTTCCCTGCCCGGCGGCGAGCAGGCCGGCGACCGTCGTGGCCCCGGACCGGTCGACGACCCCGAGCGCGGTCTCGACCTGGAGCTCGAGCGCGGGCCGCAGGCCGGTCCTGCGCTCCAGCTCGCCCAGCACCGCAACGGCGACCTCGACCTGCCGCGGGTCCTGCGCCTTGGGCAGCGTGACGATGCCGGCGGGGAGGGCTGCCCCAGCGAGCGCGGCGGTCCAGCCCTCGAGCGTGCGTAAGGCGCGGTGCATCGTCGCCGGCTCCAGCGACTTGACCCGCAGGCCGAACGACGGCGGCGGCGCCTCCGCGAGCGCCGCGACCGCGGCCTCCACCGCCGCGTCCTCCTCGTCGTCGGGGCGGACGCCGTAGCCGTCCTCCAGGTCCACCCGCAGGTCCTGCACCGGGGCCACGGCGAGCAGCTCGCGCACCCGCGCGTACGTGCCGGGCGGGAGGGGGCGTCCGACCGCGGCGGCGAGCGCCTCCTCGTCGGGCGCGCAGGAGTCCAGCAGGGCCAGCGCTTCCTCGCCCCACCGCAGGTGCTCCCCGGGGCGCATTCGGTCGGCCGGGACGTAGCAGGTGTGGAGCGGGTGGGCCGGTGTCGCCGCCGGCGCGAGGTCGAGCTGCGCGACAGGGGCGAGCAGGTCGGTCAGCTCGGGCACGGCGTCCTCCGGCAGGTCGGGGAGCCGCATCCTAAGCGGGCGACCCACCGGACATGCCCCGGCAATCTCCCTGCCACCGCGGAGAAACACCGGCTGACCAGACTCCCCGGGTGACCGCGGACCTGCTCATCACCGGCGCCACCCTGCTCGTCACGATGGACGACGAGCGGCGCGAGCTGCCCGGCGGGTGGGTCGCGGTGCAGGACGGCCTGGTCAGCGCGGTGGGCGGGGCGCAGGACCAGCCGCCTGCGGCGCAGGAGGAGCTCTCGGCGCAGGACTGCCTCGTCACACCCGGGCTCATCAACACCCACCACCACATCTACCAGAACCTCACCCGCGCGTACCGGCCGACGACGCGGGCGTCGCTGTTCGACTGGCTGACCGGGCTCTACCCGTTGTGGGCCGGGCTGGACGAGGAGGCGTCGTACCTCTCGGCATGGGTCGGTCTCGCCGAGCTCGCCCTCGGCGGCTGCACGACGAGCACCGACCACCTCTACGTCCACCCGCGCGGCGCGGGCGACCTCATCAGCGCGGAGATCAGCGCCGCCCGCGAGCTGGGCATGCGCTTCCACCCGACGCGGGGCTCGATGAGCCTGTCGCAGAAGGACGGCGGGCTTCCGCCGGACTCGGTGGTGCAGGACGACGACGAGATCCTGGCCGACAGCGAGGCGCTCGTGGCGCGCCACCACGACCCCTCGTGGGGGGCGATGGTCCGCATCGCCCTCGCGCCGTGCTCGCCGTTCTCGGTGACACCGGAGCTCATGCGGCGTACGGCGGAGCTGGCCGAGCGGCTGGACGTACGCCTGCACACGCACCTCGCGGAGGACCCGGACGAGGACCTCTTCGCCGCGAGGACGTTCGGGCGCCGCACCATCGACCAGTTCGAGGAGGTGGGCTGGCTCACCGACCGCAGCTGGGTGGCGCACTGCATCTATCCCGACGACGGCGAGATCGCCCGCCTCGGAGCCGCGGGTGTGGGCGTCGCGCACTGCCCGTCGTCCAACATGATGATCGGTGGTGGTGGCATCGCCCCCGTGCGGGCGATGCGCGCGGCGGGCGTCAACGTCGGGCTCGGCTGCGACGGCTCGTCCTCGACGGACTCGGCCTCGCTGTGGATGGAAGCCCGGAACGCCATGCTGGTGGGCCGGCTGCGCGAGGGGCCGACGGCGATGGGGGCGCGCGACGCCCTGGAGATCGCGACGCTCGGGTCGGCGGCCTGCCTCGGACGTTTGGGGGAGCTGGGCGTCCTGCGCCCCGGCGCCGTCGCCGACCTCGTCTGCTGGCCGCTCACCGGCCTGGCGTTCGCCGGCGCGCTGACCGACCCCGTCGAGGCGTGGCTGCGCTGCGGCCCCGTGTCCGCCCGGCACACCGTGGTCGCCGGCAAGACGGTCGTCCGCGGCGGCGAGCTCACGGCTCCGGGCCTGGACGACGTGCTGCGCCGGCACTCCGCCGCGGCCGCACGGCTGCAGCGGCTCGGCTAGCACCAGTGCCGAGGCAGGCCGGTTGGGCGGTTGACCGGGGGGCTGCTCCGCTGGGGGGCGACCCGGCGCGTCGACGGGCACCAGGGGGAGGGCACCGCTTACGAGAGCCTCGGACCCCTGGGCCCTCCGCGCCGGTCGCGGCGCCGTTGTGGACCGCTTCCGCAACGGGGCCATGCCCCTGTTCAACAAACCTGCCCCGGGCCCGCGACGCGGTCCGGTCCCTCGGCCTGCTCGGGCCCCGACACCTCGCTCACGAGGACCAGCGGGTTCCTCCGTACCCCGGGCACCTCGGCCTCGCGTGACCTGGCGGGCGCCGGCGTGCGGTGGCGACATCTCAACCAGAGCGGGGAGCGCGCTCCCAAAACGAGCGGACCGGTCACCGGCCGGCGGCCTCGATCACCTGCACGCGGGGACACGGCCGCGACGCGTCGCCAGCGCTCGTCCGCCCGGGCCAGGCGCGTGGGGGGCGGAGGGAGCGGAGCCGGCGACGGACCTCTCAGTTCCGGTGCCAGCTCCATGGAGCGGCTTCGGGGACGCAGTGGTACGACGTTCCAGCAACGGGAGGACACCGTCAGCACGGGTGAGGAACCGCTCGCGAACGTCCGCTCGTGCCGAAGAGCGGACGTTGCTCAACGCGCCAGAGGTGAACCCCGGGCAGGGGCGGAGCGGGTACGGTGCGCGGAACGAGACGCCGCTGAGCAGGAGGACCACGTGGAACGCCGCCTCCGCCTCCGACGACTCGGAGCCGCGCTAGGCCTACTCATCGGCGTCGGGTTGCTCCTGGCAGCGGGCGTTAGCGATCTTTCGAACCTGACCGGGACGCAGTCTGTGGGCAACGCTGACCGCGATCGCGATGATCTTCTGGTCCGTCTCCATGCTCGCTCGCAAGCCTCGGCAAGGGCGCACACCAGGGGGTCATCGCCACTAGGTCGTAGTCGCCCGATGCGCTCGCTCATGGCTCCTTTCTGTTGTCAACGCCGCTCCCCCGCCCGTGCAGGGTGCGCCGGTCCTCGCCGGTGTCAAGCAGGAGCGGCTTGACCCCGGCTGCGGGCCGTCGCCATGGAGGGGCGGCGGGTCCGGGCTGTTGTGTGGTCTGTGCCGGGCGGGGTTGCGGGCGTAGCCTCGGTCGTGGCGGGTCCGGGAAGTGACTTCTCCAAAGCGCCGGTGTCGGGGTTGTAGCCGGCCGCGCTGGAGTCAGTAGTCGCCCCCGCTTGTCCTCCCGGGCCCGTCACCTCCCCGCCGGGCTCGTGCCGCTGGTCCTGCCGCTGGTCCTGGACGAGCTGGCGGTAGACGACGTCGGAGAGCCGGCGCTTGATTGCCCGCATCGCCTCCATCGGGCTTTTGCCCTCGGCGCGCTTGCGGTCGTAGTAGCGGCGCCCGGGGGTGTCGTGGCGCAGCTGCACGATCGCCATGATGTGCAGCACCCGGTTGATCCGCCGGTTCCCCGCCCGAGACAGCCGGTGTCGGCGCACGTCCCCGGAGGACGCTTCGATCGGGGCGGTGCCGTTCCAGGACGCGAAGTGACCCTTGGTCGGGAACCGTGCGATCTGGCCGATGTCGCCGAGCAGCCGTGCCGCCCCTGACGGACCGATCCCGTTAAGGCGAAGCAGCCCCGACCCCGTCGACCGGACTAGGGTGTCGAGCTGCCGCTTCGCGGTCGTGATCCGCGCGTCGATCGCCTCGAGCTCGACGACAAGCTCCTCGACCAGCGCCACCCGGGTCACGGCCACCACACCGTCGGCGGGCTCTAGGCCGGTGAGCAGGGCTTTCGCCTGCTGCGCGGACAGGAACTGCTTCGCCCCGCCGGGCACCATGTCAGCGAGCAGGCGGTGCAGCCGGTTGACCGTCAACGTCCGCGCCGCGCCGAGCTCGTCCCGCCGCTCCGCGAGCAGCCGCAGCGCGACCGTCGCGTCATCCACGCGGACCCGGGCGAGCCGCGGAGTACGCAGCGCGACGACCGCGACAGCGTGCGCGTCGGCGGCGTCGGTCTTGCGGCCTTGGCCGGTGGAGAACACCCGCGCCCGCGCCGACAGCTTCGCCGGCACATCCACCACCAGCTCGCCGTCAGCGACCAGCCGCTGCGCCAGGTACCGGCCCACGCCCTGGCAGCCCTCGACCGCCCACAGCCGGTCCGGCCACGCTCTGCCGGCGGCGAGCATCTGCTGGTAGCCGTCGCGGTCGGTGCCGTACCTGCCGACGGCGAGGACGTTCTCGCCGTCGTCGATGACCTCGATGGTGGAGGACCTCTTGTGCGGGTCCACCCCGATGACAACCCTGCTCACCGCTGCCTCCTCGCCTGAAGAGCCGGACGCACCACGGGTCGACGAGGGGGGCAGTGCTACTTCGAGCGGGACAGACCTTTCTTGAGCCACGACCTCGTCACGGTGCCCGGCGGGACGCACGCCATGAGAGAGCCACACCAACCCAGCCGTGGGCAGCCGCTGTGAGAGCGACCCCGCCGAACACCTCGACCCCAGCCTGGCCGGGCTGGAGCCGTACGTCGACCACAAGTAGCCGCCGTGCGGCATGCCGCCCTCGGAGGTCGGACTCATCGGGGAGCATGTGCAGATGAGCCGGCTGCCGGAAGCGTCGAGGTCGTCCAGCCTCCTGCGCCGACTGGGAGGACTTGCGCGCGCCGTGATCGCGGGGTCCATCGTGTGGTCCGTAGCGCATCTGACCGGCATCACCTCGCCGCTGCAGGCCGTGATGTTCGCGCTGCTCGCCGGCGCCCTGACTCGCATGGTCGAACTAATCCTCCGGGGTGACACACGACACCGCAATCGGTAGGAGCAACGGCCGCTCATGCCGCCCTGCGGGCGCGTCCGCGCTGGAGGCCGCGTCGCACTAGGGCGGCAGGCACGGCACCCAGCCCGAGGCAAAGGGCCACGCTCACCGCCATCGGTACGATCAGCAGCACCACACCCGCGCCGGCCGCGTCGTCTGAGCTGACGTCGTCTCCACGCGGCCAGAAGAGCATCGCCCCGACGTAGAGCGCGATGAGCACCGCCGTCGCCGCGGCGACGCTGCATGCCAGGTCACGCCAGCGTGCGGCCGCACCCAGCAACGCCCCCCACCCGACGGTCAACCCGAGCGCGAGCGCGGCCCCCGCCGTCACTGTCCCCCAGCGCACGTCGCTCGCGGAGCCCGCCGTTCGGACACCAAGTGCTGCCACGCCGGAGGCGAGGACTAACCCGACCAGCCAGAGCAGCCCGCCCACGTACACCCACCGCGGAGTTGCCCGCCATGCGCTGTCGCGGCGCCACCATTGCCACCCCCCGGGCGGAGCGGGCCACGCAGGGTCTGGGCGCCAACCTGGAGGCGGCGCCCAGCCATCGGGCGGTTCCGGCCAGCCCGGCGGCGGCTGCCAACGCCAAGCGCTCATCTCCCAGCCCTGCCCCTCGAACGTCCGCACATGCCGCTCTGCGCGCGCTCTCGCGCCCGCAGCTGCCGATGTAGGCCGACCGGCGAGGGCACTTCCCGGCCGTGACGTCCCCAACTGGCGGCCCTCACCGTCGGCCGCCCGTGCGCTCGACCACGCCTCAGCGAGTCCTCCTCACGCACCTGGTCGCGCTGGTGTGCGTTGACGGTGGGTCGCCTGACCAAGGGTGACGTCGCAGCCTCGGCGCGAGGCGTCCTCGTACTCGCACTCCTCGCCTGCCTGGCCATGCCGCTCCCCAACTCGGTCAAGCGCTAGCCGTCTGACGGCGCACGTCCGCTGCCGCCGATGAGGAGCCTTCTCGTCGCTCCGATCCAGGGATTTCACAGCCCTTGTCCTTGTAGGCGGGGACAGGACTGCTAGCGTGCGCCGGTGTCTACGCGCTCGCGGGTCTTGAGCATCTGCGCCGGGATGCTCGCCGTCGCTGGCTGCAGCGCGCACTCGGATCCCCCGCATGCCGTACCCGTGAGCGCTTCGACTGTCGGCACGGCGTCCCTCCGGCCAGACCCCTCACCGCCGCCGCTGATGCGCAGAGAGCTGTCCCTGGCGATGTACTCACCCTCGACCGGAACGCTGACATCACGAAGTGATGCCGCGGCCCACAAGGGCGCTCGAGCACGCCTTGACGGCGTGTGCGACGCCAGCGCACACGCGCTGGTCTGGAGACTCCTGGACGTGAGGCAGGGCCCGTACCAGCACACCGGCGATCCCGTGGTGCTCCTCCAAGGAACCCTCTCGTGCACGGGAAAGCGGGCGGCGCAGATCCTCCACCTGCCCATCTCAGGGCAGGTCCAGCTCGACCTGCCTGACGATCAAGCGCTCCCAGGCGCCTGGCTCCGACTCGTCGAGCTGCCCGCGTAGGTGCCGTCGCACCCGCTGGCACCCCTGGCAACCGCTGCCCGCGACGTCACCCCGCTTCACTCGTCCGAGCACGAGCAGTCCCCCGAGCCCGGTCTACCGGCAGGTCGTCGCCGACCAGAAGCCGCTCCGGCTTGGCCCGGGAGGACGAATAGGGCGGCGACAGAATCCAGCGCGGCCGGCTTCCACCCTGCTGCCACGCGTGGCTCGGCTCTGGTGGCTCGGGATCGGCGAGGACGGCCAGGTCATCCGAGGGGAGGACCGCCTCGATCGCCAGGCCGGGGTCGTCGTCCGTCGCCTAGGCGGTCTGGACTGGCAGGTGCCAGTAGTAGTCGCCGAGGTGGGGCGCTTCCGTGATGCTCCGCATCGCCTGGACCCCGTCGACGTCGAGCGCGAACTGCGCCGACAGGACCTCCGCCTCCGCCGGCACTGCTGGCCCCTACGGCGCTGCACCCATCGGAACGGACGACCGACGAGCGGCGCAGTAGGACTGACGACGTCCGCTGATGCGGCTCGTCGCGGTCGCCGGCCTCCGTCCATGCCGAGGACGACCGCGTCGCCGCCGCCACCAACGGAGGCGCCGATTCCACGACAGCCGAGCTGGAGCGGGAGGCAGGATGACCCGCATGAGTGACCGGAACGCGCGCCCCAGCACGGTGACCACGCACACCGTCGCCCGCCGCCGACGAGCCACGGTCGTCCTGGTTGCAGCCGCCTGCGCTCTTCTCGCTCGGGCAATGTGGGCCTGGACCTCTCCAGACCTGTTCCCTCCGGCCGGGAGCACCGCGGGAGGGATGAGCAGCGTTCCGGCCGGTCGCCTCGCCACGTTCGGGATCGCCGACACGCTGCCGCCCGGCATCGTGCTCGAAGGCGCTCACCCCCGCGTCACCGCACGCCATCCCGGCGACCGCGTCGAGGTCCTCGTCTGCCGGGTCGCACCAGGCACCAACCTGCTAGGGGGGACCCTCGGCGCCCCCAGTGAGTGCCTCCAGCTCACTCCGCTCCCCGGCTTCCACGTCCCCAGCGGCTCCCCCCGCCATGACCTCCAGATCGTCGCCACCATCGTTCGCGGCACGGCCAGCCCCGTGCAGGTCGACGGTGTCGACCTCACCTAGCGGACCGGCTGGCGCCGTGGCCACGAGCACATCGGAGTCACCGTGTCCACAGAGCCGTAGCTTCCCGCCAGAAGCACGGGGGCCGCGCTGGCCGTCCTCCTCCTGGTCCTCGAGGTCGTAGCCGGCGTACCGGATGCGTCATAGCCAGAGCGGTGAGCCCGACATCCGGTCGTGCCGCAGCGCGCGTCTGACCCGCCCACGCCGCGGCTCAGCACCGCCCCCAGTCGTGCGGCTTCGCAGACCCGTCAGACCAGTACGTCCGCTTCTGGACGATGCGGGTGCTCGTGCGGGCCGTCCGCGCACCTCACAGTGGGTCGCGCGCGCTCGGCCACCACCGGAGTCCCGCGACGTTCACACAAGGCCTGCATGTCTAGGAAGATCGGGGTCATGAAGCTCCGGCTGGCCGTCGGCCTGGTCCTCCTCGTCCAGCTCTCCCCGACCGCCGCGCGCGCCGATCCCGCTCCGCTCCCACGCCTGGACCGGGACGGCCTCCACCATGTCCTCAGCGTCCGCGCGGCAACCGGGTCCCGCACGTACCACGTGGCGGGGAGGACCGGCACCCACGAGCTGGTCGCCCAGGTCGTCTGCATCGGCTCGGGTGCCGAGCTCGAGATGACACTGACGGGACGAGGGGGTTCGGGTGGGAGCGCCCGAGGCGCATGCACGGGCGCACCATCAGACTTCATCAGCGTGGAGCGGCGCGCAGCTTCCGTGAGCGTACGTGTGCTTGCCGGGTCTCCGCGCTGGTCGCTGCTCGTCGAGGACGAGTGACCAGCACGATGGCTCCGCGAGCGCGGAGCCGGCGGCCTCGCTAGGTCTTCCTGCCCCTCATCGCGCCCTCACGCCCTGGCCGGCTCGCCGAACGGCCGAGCGACGCTGCGGCCAGCCGACGGCGTCGACGGTGAGCACACGCGCACCGCTGGTCCTGCTCGTGAGGTGGCGCAGGCGGCCGGAGGACTCCAGGACCCGGAGTTCGTGCGTGGGTTGCGAAGGCGCGAAGCCTGCGAGAGCTCCCGGCAGAAGGTGTACGCGGCGACGAGCCCAGCATCATGCAGCGCGACGGCAACAGCGTTGCCTTTCGTGCAGGCGCCCGGGCGCCAGCGCGCGGTGGGCTCGAGCTGCTGGTCCACGCGCGCACCAGGAAGAACGGACCTTTGGTGACGAATCCGCACACCATCACCGGTCACGCCGCCACTCCCTCCACGAGTCGTCGCGGAAGGTGCCACTGATGCGCTTGAGTGGCCCTGGCGCCCGTACCAGCGGGCCGACGGGAGGGCGGGGACGTGGGACGAGCACGGCAGGCCGTTGCAGCACTCATCGCTGCAGGAGGCGTCGCCGCAGCAGCGACGCTGGTCGCGGCCCAGGGCACCGCCTCCGCTGCACCCCCGCCCTCGGCCACCGGCAGCGGGTCGGTGGTGGATCCCGTCGGCGACGGCGCGCCCGGGGCTGACGTGAGCGGCTTCACCTTCTCGTTGGCGGACGGCACGGTGACCTTCACAGCCACGCTCGCCGCGTGGGACCCGTCGGCCAGCCCGCGAGACCTCCTCGACGCGGAGGTCGACGTGGACGGGGACGGAGCCGCCGACGTGCGGCTCGTCGCGTCCAAGGGATCCCCTCCCGTCGCCAACGTCCCGAGGCCCCAGCAAGGCGGCTACTACTACCCGCCGGAGTGCCAGAAGCCCTTCTCCGCCGACCCGGCGACACGCACGCTCTCGGTGTCCCTGCCTGAGCACTGCATCGGCAGTCCCGCGGCGGCGGCGGCGCGCGCCTCGCTCTCGCCGCCGGACGGCTGCTGCCCCAACGACATCACGGCATGGACCCCCCTGGTGCGGCCTGCCGGCGTCGTCGACCCCAAGGTCGTCCGCGCGACGGGATGGAGCGACCCGACCGGCGACGTGGTCGCGGCCCCGGCCGCCGACGCCGTCACCCACTCCGTCACCAGCGACGGCAGTGTGGTGACCTTCTCCGTCCGGCTGGCGGACTGGAGCCCGGACACTGCGAACCTCCTGTTCTTCACGGACATCGACGTCGACGGGGACGGGACGACCGACTTCTACGCCGCCCCTTATGGTCCGGATGGCAAGGCGGCGCTCACCACGTCCGCCGGGTACGCGGTGGCCGGCACCGAGACGGCCGTGGTGCGCGACGCCGCAGCCCGGACGCTGTCGATGAGCTTCCCGGTCAGTGCACTGGGACCGGCGACCTCGCTGTCGGTGATCGACGATGTCTTCCTGCCGGGCACGACCGGCATCGACCAGCTGCCGGACCGCGCCGGACGCGACGTCTGGAGCCCGGTCGTCACGCTCCCGCCGGCTCCCACGGCGTCATCGAGCCCGACGCCCACCGAGTCCGCGAGCCCGACGCCCAGCGTGGCCGCGAGCCCGTCGCCCACCGTGGGCGCGAGCCCGCCGGCCACGCCGCCGTCGGCTCCCGAGGTGCCGCAGCCGCCGGCGACGACCCCCACCACGACCGCCGCACCTTCCCCCAGCGCGTCGTCGACGCTCCCGGCCGGCAGCGTGGCGAAGGACGGCAGACCGGCACCGGAGCCGATCCTGCGGCTGCTCCGCGCGACCCGCGTGGCGCTCGACTTCCCGACCCGCGCGCACGGCGCGTACGTCGTCGTGCAGTACCGCGCGCACCACCGGTGGGTGTCCGCCGTGCGGGTGCGGCTGAACGGCAAGGGTGATGCCACCGTGGCGCTCCCGACGCCCGTGGCGAAGGCCGTGCGCGGGGGCAGCGCGCTCCGCGCGGTCCTCGGTCACCGCGCCTACGTCGTGGTGAAGGGCTGACCCGGGACGTCCCAGCCCCAGCGCACGGGCTCAGTGCGCCTGGCCGGTGCTGGCCGAGGTCCCGCCGTCGACGGCGAGCCACGCCCCGGTGACGTACGCCGCGTCCGGGCTCGCGAGCCAGAGGACCGCGGGGGCGATGTCCTCCGGTCGCCCCGGTCGGCCGAGGGCGATGCGGTTGGTCGCCGCCGCCAGCGCCTGCTCGTCGTCGGCGACGCCCTGGGTGATCTCGGTGATGGTGAGCGCCGGCGCGACGGCGTTGAGGCGCACCCCGCGCGGGCCGTAGTCGAGCGCGAGCGACTGGACGAAGTTCATGATGGCGGCCTTGGTGGCGTTGTACGCCGACTGCCCCCAGTCGCCGCGCATGCCGGAGACGGAGCCGACGACCACGAGGTTCCCGCCGCTGCGCTCGAGCTCCGGCAGGGCGTGCCGGGCGACGTGCACGAAGCCGTCGATGTTCGTGCTGCTGATCGCGTGCCACGCGTCCAGCGACAGCTCGTCGAACGGCGAGCCCACGTACGCCGCGGCATTGTTGACGACGACGTCGAGCCGCCCGAAGCGCTCGACCACCTGCGCGACCATCGCGGCGGCCGAGGCGTCGTCCGCGACGTCGGCCTGCACGGCCAGCCCGCGCTCCGCCGGGTAGCCCTCGAGCGTCTCCGCGAGCCGGTCAGCGCGCCGGCCGCTCACGGCGACGTTGGCGCCGTTGTCGAGGAAGGCCCTCGCGATGGCCCGGCCGATGCCGGAGCCGCCCCCGGTCACGAGGACGCTGGAGCCCTGGAACGCGTACGTGTTGGCGGTCATGCCCCGGCTCCTCCCCCGCGCGCGACGGATCGACGCGCACTCACGGCTCCACCGCGTATGCCGTGATGAAGTCGCGCACCGCGGCCGCCGCGGCCGCGGCGAGCTCCGGATCCTCCGTCGCCGAAGGAGTGCCGGTCCGCAAGGCGGTCCAGGCGTCGCGTACGGCATCGAGCAGCGCCTCGCGGTCGACCGGCCGGCCGAGCCGCTCGGCGGCGAGCGACGCGGCCCAGTCGAGGTCGAAGGAGCCCTGCGGCGGAGCGAAGACACGCTCGCCCTCGACGTACGACGAATCACCTGGTGCGCGGTCCACGCCGCGACGCTAGGACCGGCGCGACAGCAGCGCCACCCGGTCGCGCACCACGGCGCGGGCCGTCACCAGCGGGCCGAGGGCGCCGTCCCCGAGCGCGACCCCGGAGATGCTGCGGAAGAAGCCCGCGTCGCGGGCGGCGAGGCGCAGCCCCGCCTCGGCGAGCCGGTCGCTCCGGCAGGCGCGCGCCACCAGGGCCGCGTGGCGCTGGTGCCGGCCGTGGGCCCGCCGCAGCCGCGTCCGGTACGCCGCCCCCGCTCCCGCCCCCTCGTGCGCCGACGCCCCGGCGAGCCAGCCGCTGAGCAGTGCGTCGAAGATCCCCTCGCCGCTGCTGGGGTTCACCAGCGCCGCGGCGTCGCCGACCAGCAGGACGCGCCCGTCGGGGAGGTACGGCCGGGCCGGCGCCATCGGCAGCCGGTGGCCCCGCCACTCCGTCACGCCCGGGGCGCTGTCGGGCAGCAGCGCCACGGCCTGCTCGAGCATCTCCGCGCGGCTGGGGTGCGTGCCCGGGGCCGGCGTCGCGATGTAGCCGATGTTGGCCGTGCCGTCGCCGAGCGGGAACTCCCACGCGTAGGACGGCCAGTCGCTCCCCGCGGACATGATGAGCGGGACGTCGCGCCGAGTGGGCCCGTACCCGCGGACGGAGACGGCGACGGGGGCGGAGCGCCGGGCGGCGGGCAGCACCGCCCGACGGACGACGGACTCCGCGCCGTCCGCGCCGACGAGCACCGGTGTGCGCAGCTGACCGTCGAGCACCACCGCGTCCGGGCCGGCGGCGACGTCGCGGACGCGGACCGTACGCGCCACTGCCCCGGCCGCCACCGCCGCGTCGCGCAGCCGCGCGTCGAGCACGGCCCGCGGCACGACGGTCACCGGGCTGGCGAGCGGGTGCCGGGCCGAGATGCGCCGGGAGGCCAGCTCGAACTGCCCCTGCTCCGGGTAGCCGTCCGTCACCGAGCCGAGGCCGACCGCGGCGAGCAGGCTCAGGCAGGCCGGCCCCAGCGCGTCGCCGCAGACCTTGTCGCGCGGGAAGTCGGCCCGGTCGAGCAGCAGCACGCGCGCCCCCGGCCGGGCGCGCAGCGCGCCGAGGGCGGCGAGCGAGCCGGCCGGACCCGCGCCCACGACGATGACGTCCCAGTCCTCCATGCCGACAGTCTGGCGGGCCGTGCGGCGCTCGAGGAGGCCGGCCGGTCAGGGCAGCCGGGGCGGCCGGTCCTCGCTGCGGTCGTCCTCCGCCGTCACGCGCAGCCCGGCGCGCCCCGGCCGCACCTGCACGTCGGCGGCGGCGCGGGACAGCGGGTCCTGCGCGAGCGCCGCGAGCGCGGGCTCGTCCAGGCTGATGCCGTTGCCCGGAGCGTCTCCGAGCACGAAGCCGCCGTCGGCGATGGTCTGGTCGACGTGCAGGCCCAGCGGGAAGGCGAGGTCCTGCACCTCGATCGTGAGCATGTTCGGCATCGCGGTGGCCGCCGGCGTGATGGCGGGGGTGAAGCCGATCGGGCTGATCGGGAGGTCCCGGCTGTGCGCCGCGGCGGCGACGCGCAGCGCGAGCGTCGTGCCCCAGCCCCAGCCGACCTGCACGACGTCGAGGGCGTCCGCCGCGAACAGCGGCGCGAACTGCTCGAGCCCGGTGAGGTTCTCCCCGCTCGCGACCCCGGCGCGTACGCCGTGACGGACGGCCGCGAGACCGGCGGCGTCCCAGCGCCGGACCGGCTCCTCGATCCAGGTCAGGTCGAGCTCCTGCTCGAGGCGCGCGATGTAGCGGACCGCCTGCGAGCGGTGCCACACCTCGTTGGCGTCCAGCATCAGCGCGGGCTCCGCGCCCCCCGAGCGGTAGACGTCGCGGACGAGGCGCAGGCGCTGCAGGTCGCGGTCGAGGTGCCGGCCACCCTTGAGCTTCACCGCGCTGAAGCCGCGCGCAGCGAACTCCTCGTGCACCGCGACCAGCGCGTCGTCGTCGAGCGGGGCGTCGAGCGCGGAGGCGTAGCCCGGGACGAAGCGGTCACGGCCGCCGAGCAGCCGCCACAGCGGCTCGCCCGCGCTCTTCGCCTTGATGTCCCAGAGGGCCATGTCGAGCGCGCCGATGGTGGTCGCGACCGCACCCTGGTGGCCGAGCTTGAAGGAGTACCTGCACATGCGGTCGTAGAGCGCGACGACGGAGCGCGGGTCCTCACCGTCAAGAGCAGGGAAGATGCGCTCGATGTCCTCGTGCGCACCGATCCCGACGCCCTCGATCCCCTCGTCGGTGAGCAGGACCAGGACCGGCACGGGGGTGCGCGTGGCGGTGCTCGTGTAGTTCACGTCGCCGATGCGGCGGCCCCACTCGTGCTGGGCCAGGTGGCTCCGGTAGCCGACGATCTTCATTGCGGTCCTTCCGGGGTTACCAAACATATGATGATCTGCGGTAGCCTGCGGCCAGCCGCCCACCCGGGCGGCCCGCGGCGCGACTACTGCTCGGAGGTGGCCCGGTGGCCGACCCCGCTCCCGCCCTGCCACCGGCGCTCCTGCCGCGCGGGCGCGGTCCGCGCCCTGCGCGCCGGGCGGACGCGGTCCTCGACGGACTGCTCGAGCAGATCGTGGCCGGTGAGCTCGCACCCGGCAGTCCCGTCCCGACCGAGCCCATGCTCGTCGAGGCGTACGGCGTGAGCCGCACCGTCGTCCGCGAGGCCGTGAAGCTGCTGGAGCAGAAGGGACTCGTCACCGCCCGGCAGGGCATCGGCACCCTCGTGAGCCCGCAGGACCACTGGAACCTGCTCGACACCGAGGTGCTCGCGGCGATCGTCCGCCACGACGAGGAGTACGAGGTCCTCGACCAGCTCATCAGCGTGCGCACGGCCCTCGAGTCCCAGATGGCGGCGGACGCCGCGCGGCTGGCCACCGAGGAGGACCTGCGGGAGCTCAGCGAGCTGATGCGCGAGCTCGACGGGCTGGTCCGGACCCCCGAGCGGATGGACGACGTGGACGTCGCCTTCCACGAGCGCATCATGCTGGCGTCGGGCAACCAGCTCGGCCGGGCGATCGTCCGCACCGTGCACGCAGAGGCGCGGCGCAGCCAGCGCTACAGCGGCCACTCCACCCCGAGCCTGCGGCGGCAGAGCAACCGCCAGCACCAGGCGATCCTCGCTGCCATCGCCGCCGGCGAGGCCGAGCGCGCCGCGGAGCTGATGACCCAGCACATCACCGAGTCCTGGAAGCGCCGCCGGCCGGGAGACGCCGCGCGACGGACCTGCTGAGCTCATTCCTTCGTCCCGCCGGCGGTCATCCCCGAGACCAGGAACCGCTGCGAGAACAGGAAGACGAGCAGCACGGGCAGGACCGAGACGACCGTGGCCAGCGCCAGCGTCGGCAGCTGCACGGGGTCCGACCCCGCCGAGCTCGGGTTGAACGCCGGCGTCGACGAGAGCAGTGTCGACAGCCCTACCTGGACGGGGTACTGGTTGCTCGAGGGCAGCATGACGAACGGCAGGAAGTAGTTGTTCCAGTTCTGCACGAAGCTGAAGAAGCCCACCAGCGCCACGATCGGCGCCGCGAGCGGCAGTGCGATCCGGACGAAGACCGCGAGCTCGCTGCACCCGTCGAGCCGCGCCGCCTCGAGCAGGCTGCCCGGGATGCTGGACGAGAAGTAGATGTAGGCGAGGTAGACCCCGAAGGGGTAGAACGAGAACGGCAGGATGACCGACAGCGCGTTGCCCACCAGGCCGACCTTGTTCATCTCCAGGAACACGGGCAGCACGAGCGCGGTGTTCGGCATCAGCATCACGACGAGGGTGATGGCGAGCAGCGTCTTCCTGCCGCGGAAGCTCGTCAGCGCCAGGGCGTAGCCCGCCGGGATGGAGATCAGCAGGGTGAGCACGAGGGCGGCGAGGGAGTACTCCGCGGAGTTCGCGACCCACCTGCCGACCGCGTGGTCCTGGAACGCCATGAGCTGGTGCCAGTTCGCCGAGAGGTCGTGCCAGGAGCCGACGGCGAACGGGCTCCGCCGGATCAGTGCCCCACCGGACTTGGTGACCGCCAGCAGCAGCCACAGCAGGGGGAGCGCGAAGAAGACCGCGAACCCCACGAGGAGGACCCCAGCCAGGCCGGCGCCCACGCGCGAGCTCCCGCTCCCCCGCGACGACCGCGACCGCGGCTCCGCCGTCGCGGCGGGCGAGCGTCGCGTGGGCCTCGTCGTCGTGCTGCCGCTCATGGCACCTCCGTGTCGAACAGACCGCCCCGCAGGACGAACAGCGCTGCCAGGGCGAGGGAGACGACGAGCAGCAGCACGGAGATCGCTGCGGACCCGTTGAAGTCGCCGAGGTCGAACGCGTACTGGTAGGCGAGCTGGTTGAGCGAGTAGTCGTTGGGGACGACCGCGTTGCTGGCCTGCGAGAGCAGCGTGGGCTCGACGAACAGCTGCGTGCCTGCGGCGAGGGACAGCACCGCCATGTAGCTGATCCACTTGCGCAGCAACGGGAGCTGGATCCGCAGGGCGACCTGGAGCGGGCCCGCACCGTCGATGCGGGCCGCCTCGATGATGTCGTCCGAGATGCCGTTGAGGGCGCCGTACATCACGAGGACCCAGCCGCCGGCACCCGTCCAGAAGGCGATGATGGCGAAGACCACGGGGAGGTGCCCTGGAGCGATGGTGCTGTTGAAGGTGTGCAGCCCCAGGGCGCGCAGCAGCGGCCCGACCGGACTGGCCACGGGGTTGAGCACGAACAGCCAGAGCAGCACGCTCGACGCCCCGGCCAGGGCGCCGGGGAGGTAGTAGAGGAACCGCAGACCTGCGCCCAGCCACCGCCGACCGACGCCGTGCACGAGGATCGCCAGGGTCACGACGAGCACGACCAGGGCGACCAGCCAGGCGAGGACGTACAGCGCCACGTGCTCGACGGCCGGCCAGAAGCGGAAGTCGCCGATGACCTTGGTGAAGTTGGCGAAGCCGGCGAAGCCCCCGGCCCCGCGGGTGAACGCCAGGCCGAGTGCGTAGAGCGCGGGGGCGACGCCGAACACGGCGAGGAAGAGCACGTACGGCACGACGAACACGGCACCGGTGGCGCGTGGCCGCCGCCGCCGCGGCCGCTCCGGGGTTCCCGGAGCGGCCAACGACTGGACAGCAGCCATCACTTCACGTCGTAGCCGGTGATCTTGGCCTGGTCCTTGATCGCCTGCCCCCACTTGTCGAGGTTGCTGGCGACCGAGCCGCCCGAGGTGACGATCGGGGACATGACCTTGGCCCAGACGGCCTCCTGGCTGAAGGCGGGCGAGCCCCACCCGGACCAGATGGCCTTGCCGGCCGCGGTCAGCGCGGACAGGTCCGTGGCGTAGTAGCCGCTGGACTCCTGCTTAGCGAGCCACTTCTGCGCGGCCGGACCGTACGCCGGGTAGCCCGGCGCCTTCTCGACCTGGTACGCATCGGCCGTGGTGACGAACTGCGCGAACTTGGAGGCCAGGGCCAGGTCCTTCGAGTGGCTCGAGACGAACCACGTCCCGCCGCCGACGTCACCGGTCACTGCCGCCGAGCTGCCCCACGCGGGCGGCGGGGCGACCCCCAGCCGTCCCTTGGGCAGGTTGAGCGACGACGGGTTGTTGAAGATGGCGCCGGCGAACCACGCGGGTCCGGGCATCGCCAGCACCTTGCCGCTGAACTGCTTGACGAACTCGGGGGTGAAGACGCTCGTCGTGCTGAGCGACTTGTTCGCCACACCCGCGTCGATGAGCGCAGCGGCGCGCTGGCACTCGGGCGTCGCAGTGTTGACCGTCACCGACCGGGCACCGGTGACCTGGTTGGCCTGGCACTGGCTGCCCCACATGTAGATCTCCGGGGTCCAGGTGTCGCCGACGTCGCCGACGATGTAGCCCGGGTGCTCCTTGGCCACCTTGGCCCCCAGCTGCTGGAACTCCTCCCAGGTCGTGGGGACCGTGTAGCCGAACTTCGTCATCAGCGACTTGTCGTACCAGAGCACCACTTGCGCGAGGTCGTTGCGCAGGCAGTAGACCTTCCCGCCCACGGTGCAGGGGTCGAGCGACCCCTGCGTGAAGCTGGAGATCGTGCCCTGCGGCACCAGCCCCTGGTTCAGCACCGCGGCGTACGGCTGCTTGCCGCCGTTGCCCTGGCTCGCCCAGGAGGCGTCGTTGTTCTGGCTCGAGAAGACCACGTCCGGCCAACCGCTCCCGGAGCGGTCGTAGAGCGCCATCTTGGTCTTGAACGACCCCGAGCCGTTGGCGGAGCCGTCGTAGGTGACGACCGTGACCTTGTCGGACGGGTTCGCCGCCTTGTACGCCGCGGCCGCCGCCGACCGGTCGGCGTCGATCCAGACCGTGATGCCGCTGCCCGCGGACTGCTTGGCCTGCTTGAAGCCGTAGCTCCCGCCGCCCCCCGACGCGGAGCCGGAGCTCGAGCCGGAGCCGCAGGCCGCCAGGGTCAGGGCGGTGACGGCGAGGCCCGCTGCGGCCAGCCGGGACCTGCCGGGGAGGATCGATCGGGAGGGCATGGGGCTTCCTTCGCGAGGTCGGTCGGGGGACGAGCAGGCACCCGGGGGTGCCGGCCGGAGCGGGAGCCGGCGCACTACGGCGCGGGCGTCGTGGCGAGCACGTCGGGCTGCCCGGCCAGGGGGAACACCCGGTCGCTGGCCTTGACACCGGCGTGCTGGATCACGTGCAGAGCCCCAGCGGGCCAGGCAGTCCCCTGGACCGCGACGTTGTCCACCAGCCGGTTGTTGCGCTGGGCGGCGTTCGGCGTCTGCGCGACCCCGGAGTTGTACCAGTTGTGCGCGATCAGGTTGTCCGCCGTGTGGTTCGGCCCGTACGCGTTGGTGAAGACCCACGCGCCGGAGTCCTGCACGACGTTCTCGCTGGCCGTGACGTAGCGGGAACCCTCGTCGAGGTAGAGACCCACGGTGTGCAGGTTGTCGTAGATGTAGTTGCCGGTGATGACCGTGCCGGGGCTGGCCGAGAGGTTGTAGATGCTGCCGCCGTCGTGGAAGACCTTCTTCGTGCCGTGCACGAGGTTGTCCTCCACCACGTTGTCCCGGAAGGTCGTGGGCGTGGTGTAGACCTGCTGGTACGCGTACAGCCCGCGGTTCTGGTAGTCCTGGCTGCCGCCCGGGTCGTTGGCACCCCAGCCCCAGCCGATGTCGATGCCGTCGTAGGCGAGGTTCGAGACCTCGTTGTGGCGGATCACCGTGTGGTCGGCGTAGGTCGAGAGGATGCCGGACATCTCCTTGTAGTCCTTGGCGACGTCGGTCACGAGGTTGTCCTCGATCGTGATGTCCTTCAGCGCCATCGCCGGGTCGGACGGGTGGTGGGCGTCGGGCTGGACGCCGCCGGCGACCACGCCGGCACCGGAGAGGTCGGTGAAGAGGTTGTGCTGCACCTCGATCGAGGAGGCGGCGAGCCCGACGCCGGAGCCGTTGGCGTCCGCGTCGTTGCCGATGCCGAGGCCGACCTGCCCGAGGTGCGCGAACGTCCCGTCACGGAAGGCGATCCGCGTCGAGGCGGCGACCTGGACGGCTGCGGGCATCTGGTCCCAGAGGTTGCGGGCCCCCTCGAACTCCTTGCAGCCGCTCTGGCAGGAGGTCAGGTAGTCCGCGGGCTGCGGGACGGCGACGGGGATGAAGGTGCCGTTCTGCTGGTCGGCGTAGCCGATGCTCGTCCCCGGGCGCAGCCAGGTGGTGTAGCTGAACTGCAGCCCGTCGAAGGTGATGTCGTGCACCGGCGACTGCGGGGTGCCGGCCATCTGCACCAGCGACTCCAGGCGCGGCAGCACGACGGAGTGGCTCGCCGGGCTGTCGCCCGCAGTGGCGCGGTAGTACAGGTGGCCACCCGTGGGGTCGAGGTACCACTGGCCCGGCTGCAGCAGGGAGTAGGCGTTCTCCACCAGCAGCTGGCCTCCCGCGAAGGGGTGGGCGAGCGTGTCGTAGCCGAAGTTGTTGTTCTGCCAGCCCGGCTGCTGCATCACCAGCGTGTTGCCGTCGACGTGGTCGACCGGGTCGTACCGGTCGGTGAACGAGTCGATGCTCTCGATCTCGATGCGCTTCTGGTCCGTCTCGGCGGCGAGGCCCGCGATGACGGGGTCGGCGCTGGAGATGCCGGAGGTCGTGACCGTCGCGCCCGAGCGGCTGATCGCCACGGCGGCACGCGGCGCGGTCCTGCCGTCGACGAAGAGCTGGCGGCTGTCCTGGCCCTTCGGGACGTCGGCGACCCAGATGCCCTTGGCGGCGTCGTGCACCGACCAGCCGGAGACCGGTGACCCACCGGAGATGACGGGCTTGGCGCCCCGCTCGGCCTCCCAGTGGGCGGGGTGGGCCGGGGTCCCGGAGTCCGCCGGCCCGAACTGGAGCGGCGCGTCGAGCGGGTAGGTCCCGTCCTCCAGCACCACTGTCACGGCGGTGCCGTGCGCGAGCGCCTGCCGGGCGCGCAGCTGCGCCTCGGGGAGCGTACGGACCGGTGCGCGCCGCGTACCCGCGGCGGTGTCGCTGCCCGTGGGCGACACGACGATGGTGAGCCCGGGGACCTGCCCGGAGGAGCCGGTGTCGGCCCGGGCGGGTGCGGCGCCCGCCGTGGCGACGAGCGCGACGGCGGCACTGCCCGTCAGCAGGCCGAGGATGGTCCGGGGGTGGCGGCTGGCACTTCTCAAGACTGGACCTCCGTGGTCTCAGTGGTTCTGTGTGCAGCGGAGCTCGCGGGAGAGGTGTCACACCACGCGGCTCGTTGAACGTACGACGTTTAACGTATAGCGTCAACCCTGCCGACGCACCGATGCGTCTCGGCGCACGAGAGGAGCAGGGCCAGTGCCCCAGCGCGATGTGATCGACGCCCACCACCACCTCTGGCACCCGCAGGACCCCGGCCAGGAGTGGCTCGCGGAGCCGGGCCTCGAGCGGATCCGTGCGCCGTTCGGGATGCAGGAGTTCCGCAGCGCCAGCACCAACGGCGTGGGCGGTGTGCCCGTGGCGGGCAGCGTGGTCGTCCAGTCCGTCGCCACCACCGAGGAGACCGCCGCGCTGCTGGCCACCGCCGCCGACGACGACCTCCTCGCCGCGGTCGTCGGGTGGGTCGACCTGACCGGCGACGTGCCGGCCCAGCTCGCCGCACTGCAGTCGGGGCCGGGCGGCGACGCCCTCCGGGGTCTGCGCCACCTCGTGCAGTCGGAGGAGGACCCGCGGTGGCTCCTGCGGCCCGACGTCCTGCGCGGCCTGCGCGCGGTGGAGGACGCCGGCCTGGCCTACGACGTCCTCGTCCGCGTTCACCAGCTCGCGTCCGCTGAGGAGCTGGCCCGTACGCTGCCCGGCCTGCGCCTCGTCCTCGACCACGCCGGCAAGCCCGACCTCGCCGGCGGGGAGCTCGCCGGCTGGCGTGCCGGCATCTCCCGGCTGGCCGAGCACGAGGGCGTCGTCGTCAAGCTCTCCGGGCTCGTCACCGAGGCCGACCACGCGCACTGGTCGCCGGGCGACATCGCGCCCGCGTGGGACACCCTGCTCGAGGCCTTCGGCCCGAGCCGGATCGCCTTCGGCTCCGACTGGCCCTACTGCCTGCTCGCCGCCACGTGGGAGCGCTGGGCCGCGGTCGTCGCCGAGCTGGTCGACCCGCTCTCCCCCACCGAGCAGGACCAGGTGCTGCGCGCGACCGCCACCACGGCGTACGCGCTCGATCGCTGACCCAGCACAGACCTTCCCGACCCCGAGCACCAGGAGCAGCCGTGCCCCCCACCGTCCTGTCCGCGCAGTACCAGGGTGCGCAGGTCATCGCCGCCGTCCCCGTCGAGCGCCGAGCGCCCGGCCCCGGCCAGGTGGAGATCGCGCCTGCCTACACGGGGATCTGCGGCACCGACCTGCACGTGCTGCACGGCGACATGGACCGGCGCGTCACGCCGCCGGCCGTCATCGGGCACGAGACCGCCGGCTACGTCGTGGAGGTCGGGGAGGGCGTCGAGGGATGGTCGCCCGGTGACGCGGTGACCGTGGTCCCGCTCGCGGCGGACGGCACGTGCCCCGCCTGCCGCGCCGGCAACGGCCACGTCTGCGAGCACCTGGACTTCCTCGGGATCGACTCCACCGGCGCCCTGGCCGAGCGGTGGGTCGTGCCGGCGGAGGCGCTGCTGCGCCTGCCCGACGGCCTCGACATCCGCACCGCCGCGCTGCTCGAGCCGACGGCGGTCGCGGTGCACGACGTACGCCGTGCGCGGGTCGCCGCCGGGGAGGCCGTCCTCGTCGTCGGCGGCGGCCCGGTCGGCCTGCTCATCGCCCTCGTCGCCCGGCAGGCCGGTGCTGCCGTGACCGTCGTGGAGCCGGACGCTGCCCGGCGCGCGGCGGCCGAGGCCGTCGGGCTGGCCGTGCTCGACCCGACGAGCGAGGACGTCACGGCCGCGGTGCTGGACCGCACGGACGGCGCCGGCGCGGCCGTCGCCTTCGAGGTGTCCGGCACCCAGCCGGGGCTCGACACCGCCGTCGCCGCGCTCGCCGTCCGCGGCCGCGTCTGCCAGGTGGGCATCCACGCCGCACCCCGCACGATCGACGTGCACCGGTTCTTCTGGCGCGAGCTGGAGCTCCTGGGGGCGCGGCTCTACACGCGCGCCGACTGGCAGGAGGCGGTCGACCTCGTCGCCGGCGGCACGCTGCCGGTGGAGGGGCTCATCAGCCGGGTGGTGCCGCTGGCGGAGGTCGCGGACGCGTTCGCGGCGCTCGCGGGGGGCGGCGGGGTCGTCAAGGTCCTCGTCGACTGCGGCGGCGCGACGGAGCGGTCGGCATGAGCGCGGGACAGGACCTCACCGGTCGGCTGGCGGTCGTCACCGGGGCGACCCGCGGGATCGGTGCCGCTGTCGCGACCGCCCTCGCGGCCGCCGGGGCCGACGTCATCGGGCTCGGCTCCACGCGAGCGCCTGGGGCGGACGTGGAGCAGGCCGTGCGCTCCCACGGCCGCAGCTTCGAGGGGCTGGCGTGCGACCTGCGCGACCGCGCTGCCGTCACCGCGCTCGCCGCGGAGCTCGTCGGCCGGGAGCGGACGCCCGACATCCTCGTCAACAACGCGGGCACGATCCGCCGCACACCGGCCGCGGACCACGCGCTCGACGACTGGGACGACGTCCTCGCGATCGACCTCACCAGCCAGTTCGTCCTCGCCCAGGCGCTCGCGCGGCCGATGCTCGAGCGCGGGGGCGGCAAGGTGGTGTTCACCGCGTCGCTGCTGAGCTTCCAGGGCGGCATCACGGTCCCCGGGTACGCCGCGGCGAAGCACGGCATCGCCGGGCTCACCAAGGCGCTCGCCAACGAGTGGGCGTCGCGCGGCGTCAACGTCAACGCGGTCGCGCCCGGCTACGTCGTCACCGACAACACCGAGGCGCTGCGGCAGGATGCTGCCCGCTCGCAGGCGATCCTCGACCGCATCCCGGCCGGGCGGTGGGCGACACCGGAGGACGTCGCGGGCGCAGTGGTCTTCCTCGCGAGCCCCGCCGCGGCGTACGTCCACGGCGTCGTGCTCCCCGTCGACGGCGGGTGGCTCGCGCGGTGAGCGACCCCGGGACCGAGCTCGTCCAGGCGCTCGCGCCGTGCCCCCTGCTCCCCGTCCTCGTGGTCGGCGGGACCGACGGCGCGCAGCTCGCCCGAGCGCTGCGCGAGGGGGGCGTACGCGCCGCCGAGGTCACGCTGCGCACCCCGCAGGCGCTCGACGTGCTGGCCGCCTGCGCCGGGCAGGAGGACCTGCTCGTCGGCGCCGGCACGGTCCTCGACCCGGACGACGTGGATGCCGCCGCCGCCGCCGGTGCCCGCTTCGTCGTGAGCCCGGGACTCGACCTGGAGGTCGTCGAGCGGGCGCACGCCCGCGGGCTCGCCGCCGTCCCGGGGGTGCAGACCGCCAGCGAGGTGCAGCGCGCGCACCGGGCCGGCCTGCGGCTGCTGAAGTTCTTCCCCGCCGCCACGAGCGGCGGACCCCGTGCCGTCGCGGCCCTCGGCGGGCCCTTCGGCGCCATGCGCTTCGTACCGACCGGGGGCATCTCGGCCGCTGACGCGCGCTCCTACCTCGAGCTGCCCAACGTCGTCGGGGTCGGCGGCAGCTGGTTCGTGCCGCCCGCGCTCGTCGACGGGCTGGGTGGTCCCACTGCCTACGCCGCGCTCGTCGACAGCGTCCGGACCGCCGTCGGGGCGGTGGCGTGAGCGGCCCGGTGCTCGCCCTCGGGGAGGTCATGCTGCGCTTCGACCCCGGCGAGGAGCGCATCGCGACGGCCAGGTCCTTCCGCGTGTGGGAGGGCGGCGGCGAGTACAACGTGGCCAAGGCGCTCGCCTCCTGCTTCGGTCGCCCCGCCCGCGTCGTCACCGCCCTCGTCGACGACCCCCTCGGGCAGCTCGTCGCGCGCGAGGCGCGGGCCGGAGGTGTCGACACGAGCGCGGTGCGCTGGGTGCCGGCGTACGGACCCCTGGGCCACGCGCGCACCGGCCTCAACTTCGTCGAGCGGGGCGCCGGGGTGCGCGGCGCGCTCGGCGTCTCCGACCGCTCCTCCTCGGCGGCCTCGCAGCTGCGCCCGGAGGACCTCGACTGGGACCTGCTGCTGACGGGCGCCTCTTGGCTGCACACCGGCGGGGTCTTCGCCGCGCTGTCGGACACGACAGCCCTCGTCGCGGAGCAGGCGCTCGACGCGGCGGCCCGGCACGGCGTGCGGACGTCCTACGACACCAACTACCGGCCGAGCCTGTGGCGGCACCGCGGCGGGCGAGAGGCGGCGCTGCTCCTCGACGAGCGGCTCGCCTCCCGCGCCGACGTCGTCTTCGGCGCGCTCGGCCTGGACGCGGAGGACCACGGCGAGCTGGCCACGGTCGACGAGCTCGCGGAGGCACTGGCCCGGCTCGGCGAGTCGCGCGGGCACGACCAGCTCCTCGTCAGCAGCTGGCGTCGGGTGCCCAGCGCGGTGGCCAACGACTTCTCCGGCGCGGCCTGGAGCCGCGCGACGGGCGCGGTGACGGGCCCGGTCCTCGCGGGTGTCCCCGTCCTCGACCGGATCGGAAGCGGCGACGCGTACGCCGCCGGCGTGCTGCACCGGCTGCTCGATGCCGAGGACCACCGGGACCCGGGCGCCGACGCGCTGCGCGAGGGGCTGGCGCTCGGCGTGGCGGCGGGGGCCCTCACGATGAGCACCCCGGGAGACTCGCTGTGCGCCAGTGCAGCGGAGGTCGAGGCCCTCGCGAGGGGTGGCACGGCGCATGTCCGACGGTGAGACGAGCAGGAGGACGGCTGTGACGGCACTGGGCAGACGGCGCATCGCGGGGACCGCGGTCGAGGTGACCGAGCTGGGCTTCGGGGCGTCGGTGATCGGCAACCTCTACCGCGAGGTCGACGACAAGACCGCCGCGGGCGCCGTACGCGCCGCCTGGGACGGCGGGATCCGCACCTTCGACACTGCTCCGCACTACGGGCTGGGGCTGTCCGAGCGCAGGCTCGGAGCCGCCCTGCGCCCGCTGCTCGCCTCCGCGGGGCGGGGGGAGGCGGTCGTCAGCTCGAAGGTCGGGCGGCTGCTGGAGCCCCGCCTCCCGCCGCTGCCGCAGGATGACGACGGCTTCGCGGTGCCGGGGGACCTCGTCCGCCGCTTCGACTACAGCCGCGACGGCGTCCTGCGCTCGCTCGAGCAGACGCTGGAGCGCACCGGGCTCGACCGGCTCGACGTCGTCTACGTGCACGATCCCGACGAGCACTGGGACGAGGCCGCGCACCAGGCGGTCCCCGCCCTCGTCGAGCTGCGCGACCAGGGCGTCGTCGGCGCCGTGGGCGCGGGGATGAACCAGTCCGCGATGCTCACGCGGTTCCTGCGCGAGACCGACGTCGACCTCGTCATGCTCGCCGGCCGCTACACGCTGCTCGAGCAGGGTGCGCTGGACGACGTCCTCCCCGCGGCGATCGAGACCGGGAAGTCCGTGGTCGCGGCGGGCGTCTTCAACTCCGGCCTGCTCGCGCAGGACGACGTGCCGGACGATGCGACCTACGAGTACCGGCAGGCGCCGACGGAGCTGCTGTCCCGGGCCCGGCAGATCGCCGAGGTGTGCCGCCGGCACGCGACGACGCTGCCCGCCGCGGCCATCGCGTTCCCGCTGCGCCACCCCGCCGTCGTCAGCGTCACCCTCGGCATGCGGACACCGGCCGAGGTCGAGGGGAACCTCGCGCGCGCCGCCGCCCCCGTGCCCGCGGAGCTGTGGGCCGAGCTCGAGGAGCGCGGGCTGCTGCGGAGCTGGGCACCAGCGACCCGCATCACCTCGACCCTGGCCACCACGCCCACGGAGGATCACCAGTGATCGTCGCCCTGCGCACCCGCTTGAGGGTCGGCCACGAGGAGGCCTACGGCCGGGACCACGCGCGGGTCCCGGACGAGCTGTTCGACGCCCTCCTCCGCGCCGGCGTCACCGACTGGCACATCTGGCGCAGCGGGCTCGACCTCTTCCACGTCGTCGAGTGCCAGGACTGGGCGCAGACCCGGGCCTCGATGGCCACGGAGCCCGTCGAGGCCGTCTGGCAGGAGCACATCGGCCAGCACCTCGAGCAGCCGGTGGACGAGGAGGGCCACCCGCGCGAGCTGCTGATGGCCCCGGTGTGGAGCTTCGCCGACCAGCGGCAGGGTCCGGCGGTCCCCTGACCGCCGCCGGTCAGGCGGCGCGCGCCAGCCCGTACGCGATCCGCCGGAGCAGCGCGCGCTGCCCGGCGAGCGTCGGGTGGAGGCCGTCGGGCAGCCAGAACTCGTCGGCCTGCCCGTCGTCGGGGAGGTCGGGCAGCTCGATGAGGCCGGGCAGCGTCCCGCGCAGGACGGCGAGCGTGTCGTCCAGGTCCTCGGTGGTGAAGCGGGTCGGCGACGCCTCGGGGGTCACGGCGAGGTAGCGCTGCTGGTCCATCGGCGGCGGCGCCACGGCGAAGAACCGCGCCCCGACCTCGTCCTCGGTGAGCTGCTGCAGCGCCAGCAGGTTGCGGCGGGTCTCGCCGGCACTGACGGTGCGCACGCCCGCGGTGCTCCCCTGCCGGCGCCCGTCGTTGGTGCCGAGCATGGCGAGGACCGCGGTCGGCTCCTCCCGCGCCACCAGGTCGAACATCGGGATCGTCTCGCTCGTGGTGGAGCCGCTGACGGCCAGGTTGACGACGCTCGCTCCGTCGAGCGCGGAGACCAGCGTGACGCAGGCCGCCAGCAGGTTGGCCCAGCTCAGGCTGTCCGCCGTGATGGAGTCGCCGAGCACGACGATCCGCGGGCCGGTGACCGCCACCGCCCGTAGCAGGTCGTCGGCGAACCCCGGCTCGGCGAGGAGGTCCTCGGCCGCGGCGGTCACCGCGCGGGCGTGCTCGTCGCGGATCGCCTGCAGCTGCTGCGGAGGGCACCCCACGAAGTGGGCGTCGAGCAGCAGCCCGAGCTCCGGCTCCAGCCCCACCATGGCGTGCTGGGGCAGCCGCTCGAAGTGCGTGTAGCGCGCGATGGTGGCCGCGTCCAACCACGGCGGGGCGCCGTTCCCCCTGCGTGCCTGCTCTTCCACGAGGTCGCCCATCGGCTCGTCGCCCATTCCCTCAGCCCTTGACCGAGCCCTGGAGCAGGGCGGAGACGAAGCGGCGCTGGAAGACGAGGAAGACCGCCAGCGTCGGCAGCAGGATGAGCACCGAACCCGCGCACAGCAAGGGGATGTCGGTGCCGTACTGACCCTGGAAGGCGCCCAGCGCACCCGCCATCGTGCGCTTGGTCGGGTCGTCGACCAGGACGATGGAGAGGAGGAACTGGTTCCACGTCCAGAGGAAGAGCAGGATCGCCAGCGACGAGAGCGCCGGCGTCGCGAGCGGCACCTGGATCCGCCAGAACTGCTGCCACGTCGAAGCTCCGTCAACACTGGCGGCCTCCGAGAGCTCGGCCGGCACGTTGACGAAGTGCGCGCGCATCCAGAGCACGGAGAACGGCATGAACAGCCCGATGAGCGGCAGGATGATGGCCCATCTGGTGTTGAGCAGCCCCATGTCGCGGACCTGGTAGTAGAGCGGGGTCAGGATGCCCTCGAAGGGCAGGGTGAGCCCGAGGACGAACAGCAGGAAGACCACCCGGTGCCCCGCCATCCGCAGGTGGCCGAAGGCGAAGCCCGCCATGGTGCCGAGCAGCAGGGACGCCGGCACGACGCCCAGCACGATGAGCACGCTCGAGAGGAGCAGCTTGCCCATGTCGGCCGCGCGGAAGGCGTCCGCGAAGTTCCCCCAGTGGGGGCTGTGCGGCCAGGAGATGCCCTCCGGGTAGGTGCCCGACGGGTGGAGCGCCGTCACGACCAGGCTGAGGAACGGCAGCACGGTGATGAGCATGAGCAGGATGAGGAGCCCGCGACCGACCACGGCCTCGCGCTGGTGGACGAGCATCAGTCGCGCTCCTTCGTCAGCCACTGGATGGGCAGGACGCAGGCGAGCACGAGCACCATCAGCGCGACGCCCAGCGCGGAGGCCTGCCCGACCTGGCGCTCGGTGAAGGCCAGGTAGTAGATCTCGAGGCCGGGGACCATCGTGGAGTTCCCCGGGCCGCCCTGCGTCGAGATGTAGATGATGTCGAAGCTCGCGAGCGCGGCGATCACCGTGACGGTGACGCAGACGCCGATCTCCTGGCGCAGCGCCGGCAGCGTGATGGAGCGGAACTCACGCACCGGGCCGGCACCGTCGAGGCGGGCCGCCTCGTAGAGCGAGGGGTCGATCTTCGTCATGCCGGCCAGCAGGAGCAGGGTGCACAGCCCCAGCAGCACCCATGCCCCGATGACCCCCACCGCGGGGAGCGCGAAGGTGAAGTCCCCCAGCCAGGCCCGCGCCACCGACCCGAGGCCGACCCAGCCGAGCGCCTGGTTCACGAAGCCGGTCGAGGACAGCAGCCAGCTCCACACGATGCCCGCCGCCACCAACGGGATGACCTGCGGGAGGAACAGCACCGTACGCGCCACGCCGGCGAAGCGGCTCGCGGCGATCTGCCGGATCGACGCGGCGATGAGCAGGCCGAGCACGACCGGCACGAAGCTGAAGAAGACGATGAGCTTGAAGGCGTTGACGATCGAGCCGGACAGCGCCGACTCGGTGAACAGCCGCCCGTAGTTGCGCAGCCCCACCCAGGTCGAGGCCCCCACGCCGTCCCACTCGTACAGCGAGTACTGGACGCTGATCACCATGGGGCGCAGCACGAAGACGGCGTAGACGAGGAACGCCGGCGCCACGAACAGCCACCCGGTCACCGCTCGCCGGGCGGAGCGCCGCCCGCGGCGCGGACGGCGCTCCACCTCCTCCGACTGCCGAGGGGCGGCCCTCCGGGCCTGCTGCCGGGTGTCGGGGCTCACGGCTCAGTGCCCCAGCTGGCTCTGGTAGTCCTTCTGCACGGAGGCGAGCATCTTCGCCCCGGTCTGCTGGCCACCCACCATCCGCTGCAGGTTCGGCGTCCAGCTCTTCGCGTAGACCGCTCCGGTCGCGTTGGCGATGAAGTCCATGGCGCCGTTGTCCTGGCCGATCTTCGCACCGGCGGCGAGGGTCGCCGCCGTGACCGTGCCCGCCTTCACCGGAGGCATGTACGCGTCGGCCGCCCCCATGGGGTGCGAACCGCCCACCTGCACGGCGATCGTGCGGGCCTGCTGGTTCGTCGCCACCCAGTTGAGGAAGAACGCCGCGCAGTCGGCGTGCTTCGCCTTGGCCGCGATGCCGTAGGTCAGCGGAGCCGACATCGCCGCCTGCTTGCCGCCCGCCTGGGCGGGGGGCATGAGGAAGAAGCCCACGTTGCCGGCCATCTGCTTGTCGAGGTTCCCCGACTCCCAGTCACCGTCGAAGATGAACAGGCTCTTGCCCCCGATGAAGCGGCTCATCATCGCCGCGTAGTCCAAGGAGTTGACGTCCTTGGCGAAGTAGCCCTTGGAGATCCACTCCTGCAGGTGCGCAGCGGCCTGCTGGTTGCTCGGCGTGTCGATCGTGGCGCCCGGCTTGTCGAAGATCCAGTCGTTGATGGGGCCGGCCGGCCCGTACGCCGCCATGAGGTTCTGCAGCGGGAACGCGAAGCCGCCCGTGGCGCCGCCGTTGAACTGCGCGATGGGCGTGATGCCCGCGCTCTTCGCCTTCTGCAGCAGGGAGTCCAGCTCCGCGACTGTCGCCGGCGGCTTCGTCATGCCGATCTGCGCGGCGAGCTTCTTGTTGTAGAAGATGCCGGTCATGCTGAAGTTCAGCCCGTTGGCGTAGAGCGGGCCGGTGCCACGGCTCCCGTCGGCGGAGATGCGCAGCTGCTCGAGCTGCGAGGCGGGCCACTGGTCCCAGCCGAACGCCTTGGCGTAGCTGTCGAGATCGAGCAGCAGGTGGTCCTTGGCGAGCTCGGACATCTGCGGCAGCCGCATGAGGTCGGGCGGGTTGTCGGCCAGCGTGCGGGGGGCGTTCTGCGTGATGACGGCGAACTGGTCCTCCCGGATCGACCACGTGACGTTGGGGTACTGCTTGGTGAACTCGTCGGTGAGCGCCTTCGGCAGCGGGAATCCCGTCTCGAAGTAGCCCGTCATCGTCACCGGGGCGGTGCCGCACGACGGAGCAGCACCGGCGGCACCGGAGGCGCCGGTGGAGGCACTCCCCTGGGCGGCTCCCGCCGTCGCGCCACCGGCGGCGGCGGGAGCGCTGCCCGCACCGGAGCTCGGAGCAGCGGACGAGCTGCCGCTCCCCGGGCTGCTGCACGCAGCCGTCACGGCCAGGGCGGCGACCGCGAGCACGCCTGCCCGCGTGCGCCGGGACGAGGGGACGGGAGGGGTGGGGAGGGCGGGCATGCGGACTCCTGTGGCCGGCACGGACGAGGGCGGGGACCGGGCGGCGGGACGGCCGCGAGGACCCCTGCCCCCTGAGTAGAGCACAGCCACCCTGGCCTGCCAAGGCCTTCGGTAAAAGCACTTCGACCCGGTCAGCGCGGGGTGCCCGTCGTCAGCCGGGGCACGAGGGCGCAGTCGAGGACGGTGACCGTGCGCGGAGCGGCCGGGTCGGCCATGCGGGCGGCGAGCACGCCCACGGCCGCCGCGCCGGACTGCTCGAAGGGCTGGCGCACGGTGGTCAGTCCCACGGCGTCCGCGGCCGGGCCGTCGTCGTACCCCATGACGGAGACGTCACCGGGCACGCTGAGCGAGAGCTCGGCAGCGGCCCGCAGCGCGCCCACGGCCAGCTCGTCGAAGTGCGCCATCACCGCGGTGGGCCGGTCCGGCCCGGCCAGCACGTCGCGGGCGGCGGCCCGCGCCTCCTCGGCGCTCGACCCCGTCGGGCGCACGACCAGCGTCGCTCCCCCGGCCTGCTCGAGCGCGTGGCGGAAGCCGTCGAGCCGCTGCCGCGCCTGGGACTCGTAGTCCGACTCCTGCTGCTCGATGAGGTAGCCGATGGACCGGTGGCCGAGCTCCAGCAGGTGCCGCGCCGCCAGCGCACCCCCGCGGAAGTCGTCGCTCACGATGACGCTGAAGCGCTCGCTCGCGGCGTCCACCAGCACCGTCGGCATCCCGCGCTCGGCGAGGCGGCGCTCGACGGCGTCCTCGATGCGCTCGCCCATGACGATGAGACCGTCGAGGTGGCCACGGATCGCCGAGGCCGCGAGCACGGGCGACGTGGCGGCCGCCGCCGACTCGATGTCGACCACGCGCGTCTCCAGCCCGGTGTCGCGCAGGGCGCGCAGCGCGCCGGTGAGGCGCGCGTAGTACGACGCGTACGACGAGAAGGGCGCGAGGATCCCGATGCACCCCGCACCGGCCCGCGCCTGCGAGACCGCAGCCGGCTTGGGCACGAAGCCCAGCCGGTCGGCGGCCTCCAGCACCCGCCCGCGGGTCGCGGAGCTCACCCGCTCGGGTCGGTTGAGGGCGTTCGACACCGTGGAGATCGAGACCCCGGACTCGCGTGCGACGTCGTAGATCGTGACCTGCTTGCCCATGCGGCTCCCCCGCCCGACCCGGCCGGAGCGGCGCCCGGCCTGAAGGATGTGCGGACTTTACCGAAGCACTTCGCAACCGCGTGCGCCGATCGTCCGACTGGTGTTGCGGGGAGCACGTACGCGACGCAGGGTCACCTGGCATGCTCGGACCAGCTCGTCGCCGAGGCGGCGGCCTGGTCGCGCGCGCTGGGCCCGGACCACGCGAGGGCGGCAGGAGGGTCCGGGCATGCAGGTCCGCGACGACCGCGGGTGAGGCTCGCGCTGGAGGACGCGGCGGAGGAGCGGCGCTCCGTGGTCACCGGCGAGCTCGAGCGCCACGGGCACGAGGTCGTCGCGCTCGCCGGCGGCACGGCATCGGGGGCGACCGCGCTGGTCGAGCTCCTCGTCCGGCAGGACGTCCACGGGCTCGTCCTCGGCGTCCCGGCCGGGGGTCCACTCCCGCTGCTCCGCCTGCTCGGGGACCCGGCACTCGCGGCGTGGCGGGAGGCGCAGGCCGTGCCCCTCGTCATCGTGCTCACCGACGAGCCCGACGGCACCGGCGACCTCGCCCTGCTCGAGGCCGGCGCGACCCACGTCTGGCACGTGCGCTCGACCGGTGGGGCGGCCGGCGCCATGCTCATGGACGTCGCGCTGCAGTACGCCGCGGCCGCGCTCGCGGGCGAGGGCCTCGAGCGCGAGGTGTCGCTGCTGCGGCGCATGCTGGACACCGCCCGCGCGGCCTTCTGCATCAGCGACCCGGGGCTGCCCGACGACCCGGTGGTCTACGTCAACGGCGAGTTCGAGCGGCTCACCGGCTACCGCCGGGAGGAGGTCCTGGGCCGCAACTGCCGCTTCCTCCAGGGCCCCGGGACAGACCGCGCCGTCGTCCGCGCCCTCGGCGAGGCGCTGCGGGAGGGCCAGCCGGTCGAGGTCGAGGTGCTGAACTACCGCGCCGACGGGCGGCCGTTCTGGAACCACCTCGCCATCGACCCCGTCCACGGCAGCGACGGCCGGGTGTCCCGGTTCGTCGGGGTGCAGACCGACGTGACGCAGCGCCTCGCCGAGCTCAGCACGGCCGAGGCCGCCGCCCTCGAGGACGAGCTCACCCGGCTGCCGAACCGGCGCGCGCTGCTGGAGGAGCTGCGCCAGGCCGAGGCGCGCGCACTGCGCCACGAGGAGCCCGTCGCCGTGCTCTTCATCGACCTCGACGGCTTCAAGGAGGTCAACGACAGCCACGGGCACGCGGCCGGCGACGAGGTCCTCCGCGACGTCGCTCTGCGGCTGCGCTCCTCGGTGCGCAGCGGGGAGTTCCTCGCCCGGGTCGGAGGCGACGAGTTCGTCGTCGTGCTCGACCGCGCGGACGACGACGCGGCGGTCGCCGCCGGTCGCCGCCTGCTCGACGCCCTCGAGGCCGGTGGCCCCGCGGGCGCGCACCCCGACGCCGCCGCTCCGCGCGCGAGCATCGGCGCGGCGAGCGGCGCGCCGCCGCGGGTGACCCTGCCCGAGCTCGTCGCCCGGGCGGACGCCGCGCTCTACCGGGCGAAGGCCGCCGGGGGTGGCGTGGCGACGGCCCTGCCCGGGGCGTAGCCCGTCAGCGGGCGCCGGCGACCAGGGGGTTCGCGACCTCGAGGCGCCCCCGCTCGACGAGCCAGCGCACCGACTCGAGGACCGCCTGCTCGGGCTCGTACGCCGGGGCGTAGCCGAGTCGCTCGACCGCCTTGGCGATGCTGAAGCAGTGGCTGCGGTGCAGGTGGCCCCAGCTGGACTCGGCGTGCTCCGGCGTCGTCGAGCTGCGGAACGACTCCCACGACACGGTCTCGAGGACCGCCTGCTGGCCGAACCAGCCCGCGGCCACCTCGGCGTAGCCCCGCACGGTGAGCGCGGTCGGCGCGACGACGCTGACGTCCTGCCCCGCCGCGGCCTCGCGGTGCAGCAGCGCGAGCTCGAAGGCCTGCGCGACGTCGTCGGCGTGGACGTGGTGCATCGACTCCGCCCCGCTGCCCGGGACCCGGAGGGCCTCCCCCGCCGAGAGCGCGCGCCAGACCCCCGGGTCGAGGCTGCCGAGCGGGCCGATCGGGTGCCACCCCGGGCCGACGATGTGGCCCGGGTGCAGCGAGGTGGTGACGAGCCCGCCCGCCGCCGTCTCCGCTGCGAGGAGGCGGGCGATCCGCTCCTTCGCGATGCCGTACGCGCCGAACGCCGGCCCGGCCGACGAGGGGTCGTCCTCGGTGATGGGGAGCTTGCGGCTCGCCCCGTGGCGCCAGATCGAGCCGCAGTGGACGAGGTGCCCCACCTCTCCGCGCAGCCGGTCGACCAGCAGCGCCGCGGACTCCGGCGTGAAGCAGACGAGGTCGACGACCGCCTCCGGGCGCAGGCCCGAGATGCGACCGCCGAAGCTGCCGTCGGCGTCCTCCTGCTCACGGTCCGCGAAGACCTGCTGCACCTGCTCCCACTCCGGCGCCGGCACGTACGGCGTGCTGCGGCCGCGGCTGACGCTGACGACCTCGTGCCCGGCGCGGACGAGCCGCGGGACGAGGTAGCTCCCGATGTGGCCGCTGCCACCGATCACCACGACCCGCACGTCGCCTCCCGGGTTGGGGTGTGCTCCCGCGGTAGCAGTGTCGCCCACGCGGCACCGGCCGAGCCAGCGAGCGCGTACTGTCGGTCCTGCGGCCCCTCCGGTGCCGCCGCGTCGCCGGCAGCGTCAGTCCGGCTCAGCGCCGGCCCCTCTGCGCCGGCGTACCCGACCAGGGCGGCCCGCCCCCGAGGTCGACCGTGTCTCTCCCCCCGCGCTCCCACCCGGACGAGGTGCTGACCATGGCGCAGAAGAACAAGGACGGCCGCGAGGCCCGCGAGCCCGAGCAGGACCGCAGCACGAAGGTCAAGGGCCGGACGCCCTCGCCCACCGTGCACGTGCTCGCCCACCCCGCGAAGACCTAGGCGTGCCCCGGCCCGCGCGGATCGGCCTGCTCAGCACCTTCCCTCCGACCCAGTGCGGCCTCGCCAGTTTCACCGCGGCCCTCCTCGACGAGCTCGCGCCGGGAGCCGGTGTCGTCCGGGTCGTCGAGCGCGCGGAGCCCGTCGACGACGGCCGGGTGGTCGGTGAGCTCGTCGCGGGGTCGCGCAGCAGCGCGCGCGCCGCCGCGGAGCTGCTGGACCGGTTCGACGTCGCTGTCGTCCAGCACGAGTACGGCATCTACGGCGGCCAGGACGGCCTCGCCGTGCTCGACGTCGTGGACCTGCTCGCGGCGCCGGTGGTGGTCGTCCTGCACACGGTCCTGCGCGGGCCCACCGCGCGCCAGCGCCACATCCTCGAGCGGCTCCTCGAGCGCGCGGACCTCGTCGTCACGATGACGAGGACGGCGAGCGAGCGGCTGGTCAGCACGTACGCCGCGGACCCGGCGCGGCTCGCGGTGATCCCGCACGGGGCGTGGCGGTCCGGCGTACCCACGGCCGCACCGCTGCCCGACCCGCGCCTCCCGGGTCGCCGCCCGCTGGTGCTGACCTGGGGCCTGCTCGGCCCGGGCAAGGGGATCGAGTGGGCGGTCGACGCCCTCCCGGGGCTGCGCGACCTGGACCCGCGCTACCTCGTGTCGGGGCAGACCCACCCCAAGGTGCTCGAGCGCGACGGGGAGGCCTACCGCGACGGCCTGCGGCGCCGCATCGCCGCCAGGGGCGTCGAGGACCTCGTCGAGCTCGACGAGCGGTACCTCAGCACCGGGGAGCTCGCCCGGCTGGTGGCGTCGGCCGACGTGGTGCTCCTGCCCTACGACTCCGAGGAGCAGGTCACCTCCGGCGTGCTCACCGAGGCGGTCGCCGCCGGGCGGCCCGTCGTCTCGACCGCCTTCCCGCACGCGGTGGAGCTGCTCACCGGCGGTCCGGGGCTCGTGGTGCCCCGGCAGGACCCACGGGCGATCGAGCTGGCGCTGCGCCGCGTCCTCACGGAGCCCGGCCTGGCCGCCGCGCTCGGCGCGAGCGCCGCCGACCGCGCCGCGGAGCTGTCCTGGGCCGCGGTGGCCGAGCGCTACCAGCGCGCCGCCGGCACGCTGGTCGCGGCGCGCGCCAGGACCGAGGTGGGCCGGTGACGACGGTCCCGCTCACCCACCTGCGCCGGCTCACGGACGCGGGCGGCCTGTTCGAGCACGCTGAGGGCACGCGCCCGCGTCGAGAGCACGGGTACTGCGTCGACGACGTCGCCCGCGCGCTGGTGGTCCTCGCGCGCGAGCAGCCCGGCGCCGCCGATGACCTGCTCGAGGGCTATCTCGCCTTCGTCCTCTCCGCCCAGGACCCGGACGGCACCTTCCGCAACAGGCGCAGCACCGACCTGCGCTGGCACGGGAAGGCGGGCGTGGAGGACTGCTGGGGCCGGGCGCTCTGGGGACTCGGCGTCGCGGCAGCGTCGCCTGCCGTGCCGGTCGCCTCCCAGGCGCGGGCGCGCGAGGCCTTCCGGCGCGGGGTCGGCTGGCGCTCGCCGCACTTGCGGGCCACCTGCTTCGCGGCGCTCGGAGCGGCCGCCCTGCAGGAGCTGCACCCCGCGGACGAGGCCGCCCGCGACCTGCTGCGGGACGCGGCGGCAGCCGTGGGCCGCCCCGCGGACGACCCGGTCTGGCCGTGGCCGGAGCCGAGGCTGCGCTACGCCAACGCCGTGCTGCCCCACGTGCTCCTGGCCGCGGGCAGCGCGCTCGGGCTCCCCGCGCTCGTCGCGGACGGCGTGCTGCTGCTCGACTGGCTGCTGCGCGTGCAGACGCGCGGGTCGGTGCTCTCGCTCGTCCCCGCGCAGGGGCGCGCGAGGGGGGAGGGCGGTCCCGGCTTCGACCAGCAGCCCATCGAGGCGGCCGCGCTCGCCGACGCCTGCGCCAGCGCGTGGGCTGTGACGGGGGACCGGAGGTGGGCGGAGGAGGTGGCGCGCGCCGCGGCGTGGTTCGACGGCGCCAACGACTCCGGCACCGCGCTGCACGACCCCCACAGCGGAGGCGGCTACGACGGGCTGGAGCCCGGCGGCCGCAACGCCAACCAGGGCGCCGAGTCGACGCTCGCCCTGCTCTCCACCCGGCAGCACGCCCGTGCCTGCGCTCTCCCCGCGCCGCGCCCCCCGGCCCCGTGATGCCGCTCGCCCACCGCTGCGACGCGGTCCTGGTGCCCGACGCCTCGCGCGTCCTGGCCCGGCTGTTCGTCCCCGGCAGCGAGCTGAGCCCGGAGCGGGGCTCGCGGGCGACGGGTGTGCTGGCCCGCGCCCTCGCCCTCCCGGAGGACGAGGTCGAGGTCGTGGTCGCCGACGTCCGCGCCCGCTACGCGCGCCGGCACCGGGACCTGGAGGCCGTGCTCGCCCGCCACTACGCCCAGGTCGCCCACCGCGTCCCGCCTGACGCGGAGCTCACCCCGGCGCGGCGCGCTCTGGTGGGCGCGTACTTCACCAGCGAGGTCGCCGTCGAGGGCGCCGCCCTGACCAACCCCTCGGCGGTGCCGCACCCCGACCAGGCGGGGCTCGGGCCGGGCGAGCTGCGCCTCCTGCTGAGCGTCCGCGCCGTCGGCGAGGGCCACGTGTCCTCGATCGGCTTCCGCACGGGCGTGCTCGGCCCCGGTGCCGAGCTGCGCATGGACGCGCCCAGCCCCCACGTGGAGGAGGGCGCGCACGGGCCCACCTCCCACGACCGCGGGGTGTTCGAGGACAGGCTCGCCGACCTCGGGGCGGATGCGGAGAGCTCCGCCTTCGTGGTGGGCCGACTGCCCGACCCCTTCCGGGCGGCCGACCTCGAGACGGCACTCGGCGCCCTCGCAGCGCAGCGGCTCACCAGGTCCGGCGGCAGTCACGTCGCAGGCCTGGCCCGGCACCTGCTCAGCTGCGGCTACGCCGTCACCTTCGACCCGGCCTCGACGCTGTCGGAGCGCGTGCTCGGGCCGCACGCCCCCGCCGAGCGCGCCGGCATGGAGGACGCCCGCCTCCTCCGCTTCGTGGACGAGGACGGTGGCGTGTCCTACCGAGCGACCTACACCGCGTACGACGGGGAGCGGATCGCCCCGCAGCTGCTCGAGACGGACGACTTCGCGGAGTTCCGCGTCTCGCCGCTGTCCGGACCGGCTGCCCGCGACAAGGGCCTCGCGCTGTTCCCGCGCACGGTGGGGGGCCGTCACTACGCGCTGTCGCGGTGGGACCGCGAGACCTCCGCGGTGGCAGTGTCGGACGACGGCCGGCGGTGGGACTTCCCGGAGACCGTGCTGGGCCCCGTGGAGCCCTGGCAGCTCATCCAGACCGGCAACTGCGGGCCCCCGATCGAGACCGCCGCGGGCTGGCTGGTGCTCACCCACGGAGTCGGGCCGATGCGGGAGTACGCGATGGGCGCGCTCCTCCTCGACCTCGACGACCCGTCGCAGGTGCTCGGGCGCCTGCGCGGGCCACTGCTGCGCCCCGCGCAGGAGGAACGCGACGGCTACGTGCCGAACGTCGTCTACTCGTGCGGAGGGCTCGTCCACGACGGCGTCCTGCTGCTGCCCTACGGCGTGAGCGACCGCTCCGTGGGCTTCGCCACCGTCGGTCTCGACGCCCTGCTCGAGCGGCTGACGGCGGGGGCGCCGGCGGCGACCCCCGCGAACAGCCGTGCGTAGTCGGCGACCATCCGCGCAGCGCTGAAGCGCTCCTCGACGTCGCGCCGGCACTCTGCCCGCTGCAGCAGGGGCACTCGCGCGACGGCGTCGACCGCCTGGTCGACGCCGTCCACGAGGACTCCCGTGACGCCGTCGCGGATGATCTCCGGCATGGAGCCGAGCCGGCGCGCGACGACCGGCGTCCCGGTCGCCAGGGCCTCGACGACGGCGAGGCCGAAGGGCTCGGCGAAGGCGATGAGGTGCAGGAGGGCGATCGCCCCGCCCAGCAGGGCGTCGCGCTCGTGGGGCTCCACCGCCCCGACCCATGTCACACCTGGACCGAGAAGCGGGGCGACGCGCTCGGCGAAGTAGCGCTCGTCCTGCACCACGCCGGCGATGACGAGGGGCAGACCCGCACGCCGTGCCACCTCGATCGCGGCGTGCGTCCCCTTGTCCGGGGAGATGCGGCCGAGGAACAGCAGGTACGTCCCGGGCTCGAGCACGAGGCTGAACTGCTCGAGGGCGATGCCGTGGTGGATCGTGGCGTCGTAGCCGAGGTCGGGGTGCCGGTCCGCGTCGCTGATGGCGACGTAGTGCGCGGTGCGGTCGTACTCGCGGTAGACCGGCACGATCCGCTCGGAGGAGAAGCCGTGCACGGTCGTGACGACCGGAGTCCTGACGAGGCGGCTGTAGCTCAACGGCAGGAAGTCGAACTGGTTGGAGATGACGTCGAACTCCGCCGCACGCTCGAACGCCGCTGCGACGTGCAGGCACTCGTGGACCTTCGCGTCGAGGGTCGGGTCCTCCTCGTACCCGCGGGGCGCCACCGCGTGCAGCCGCGCCGTCGTCCGCGACTCGGCGGTCGCGAAGAGCGTGACGTCGTGGCCGAGCGCGACGAGGCCCTCGGCTAGCGTGGAAGCGACCTGCTCCCACGGCCCGTACGACCGCGGTGGAGTGCGGTGCGCGATCGAGGCGAGCACGGCGATCCTGAGCCGCTCGGGGGCGGGCGTCACGGTCGCGCCGTCGAAGGAGCGCCGATGAGCGCGGTGGCCTCGTCCGCCACCCGCGATCCCCGGCTCCGTTCGTCGCGGACCTGCCGGTTGACCGGCGAGCCGCTCAGCGCACCCGCTCGGGGATCCGGTCGACCGCGTCGAGGACGTGGACGGCGAGCACCCGGGCTACCGCCTCGGAGAGCTCGGAGTGGTCGACCAGCGCCTGCGTGGCCAGGTCCACTCGGCGCTGGTACTGCGTGCCGGTGACGCGGTGGGAGGAGGCGGTGCTCGTCATGGGGGGTTCTCCGGTTGCTCGTGGCTGGAGGGCGGGTGTGCCTGGTTCTTCGTCGTGGTCGCGGGCGGCGGGTACGGTGCCCCGCGCCCGGTTGGCCAGAGCAGGGAAGGCGAGACCGGTCAACCAGCCGGGGCCGCGACCGGGCGGTCGGATGAGCAGGTTGGTCATGCCGGACTCGTGCGCCTGGCGGGCGACCGCTCCGTTCAACCCGGTGACCGAGACGACGCGGCCGGCAGCGCGCTCGTGGCGCAGGAGCTGGAGCAGCACCGCCTGCGCCTGCGTACCCCAGCCACTCAGGGCGGAGAGATCGACGACGACCGGCCCGGGGGCTGCCTCCACGTGCTCGTTGAGCGCCTGCCTCCACGCAACGACATCGGCGTTGGCCAGCTCGCCCTCCACGGTGATGACGGTCGCACCGGCACGCCGGGTGGCCCTGGTCGTGACGGACACCTAGCCCGCCGCGCGCTTGTCGGCGCCGACGGCATCAGCGCCGAAAGCGCCCGATCGGAGGGCGACGGTCTGCCGGTCAGCGGCCAGCCCCGCCTCCGCGTCGTCCCGGTCCGCGTAGACCGGCAGGGGGAAGATGAGCCCCGTACGCCGCAGGAGCGTGGCGAGGGGGCCGCCTTCGACGTCGAGGACGACCAACCGCTGCTGGCGCGACTTTCCGTGCGTACGCGCGGCTACGAGGGCGGCGAGTGCCTGGTCGTCGAACCCCGTCACTGCTCGGGCATCCAGCAGGAGATCGCCGGACCCGCCGTCGAGGGCGGAGACGAGCGCGCGACGTAGCGGGCGGGTGTCGGTCGGGGTGACCGCTCCGCGCAGGGTGATGATGCTGTCGGTGCCGAAGTCCTCATGCGTGGTGTCCAACTGCTCTGCCTCTCCTGGTGCCATGGGTCGAGCGCGTGTCACGGCCGCACGGCTAGCGCGATGAGCGGCGCGAGGCGAGGCGGCGCAGCTGCACGATCCGGACCGACCCGAGCAGGAAGACCGCGAGACCCCCCAGCGCGGCTGCGCCCAGCAGGGCGACACCGAGCGGGAGCGCGGCGGACCAGAAGAGCACGTTCACTCTCGTGTGCCGCGAGTTCTCGAGCACGAAGACGAGCACCACGACCACGACCACGGCCGTGGGCAGCAGAGCGGTCCACGTACGTCCCACCCAGCTGGACGGAAGTCGACGGGTCACGCGGGTGGATGACGGGGGGCGCGCTCCTGGCTCGCTCGCAGGCACGTCTCGTGCGGGCGCGGACACGGGGCCGACCCGGCGTCTAGAAGTGGTCTTCTCGGGTCCCATGGCGGGACCGCCGATCTCCTCCCGCTAGCGGAAGGGCTTGGACCTCGAGGTGAGGCTGACACCAGGGTACCACTGTCCGCGCTCCACGACTCCCGCAGTTCTTCCTGTTCGGCAGGCACTCCGCTGAGGGCGACGCCGCGCCTGATCCTCATCCGGGCGTCCACCCGGAGCAGCTCCCCGGGCGCCAGCGAGTGCCAGCGCGGATCGTCATCGAGGGGCTCGCTCGCCACGACGACGTGAGGGACGCGAGCAGCGTCCCCCTCCACGCGCATCGAACCATCTCTGCCGGTGCTGCGGATACCCGGACCGGCAGCGCGTTCGAGCCACCACAGCGTGTCCGTGGCCGGGTAGCGCAGCGCGAGGAGCTCATCGCGGGTTGCGATGACGCAGTTCAGGCTGGACACAGGGACCAGGGACGCGATCTCGGTGACCGCCCGGATGAGTCCCTGGCTCAGGTCATGGCACTCGTCGGCGCGTCGACTCACGAGCGCGAAGAAGCGCTCGGAGTCCGTGTCGCCGGCGAAGTGGTCGGCCCACGGTCCGGCGAGCTCCTCCACGTCGGCGAGTCCGCCGAGAGCGCCGTTGTGGGCGAAGAGCCGGCCCTCCCTCTCGAAGGGCTGGGTGTTGTCCAGACTACGTGCTGTACCGGTGGAACGCCGGACGTGGGCGACGAGCGAGCCGCTGCGCAGGGTGCGCGCGTCGCACGCGAGACCAGGGTCGTCGAGGGCCGCCACCGGAGCGCGGTCGAGGTGTGGCGCGCCCTCCTCCTCGAACCACCCGATGCCCGCTCCGTCGGGGTTGGAGGAACCGAGCTCGTCCGGGCCGTTCGGTGAGTCGAGCAACCAGTACCGGGCGGAGATGCTGGAGTGCCCAGCGAACAGCGCCAGCATGCGGCACATCCCTTCACGCCCCCTCGGCCGAGGGCACGCGCCACTCGGGGCGGCGGTAGCGGTCGAGCACGAGCGGGAGGCCGGTGAACAGCAGGGTGCCGACCGCGACCAGCGCGACGTAGCCGCCGGCGCTGCCGATGGGAAGCTGGTCCGGCGGCACGAAGGCCAGGACGAGGGCGAACCCCACGGCGAGGAGGCCAGTCCCCGCGACGAGCCACATCCCCGGGGTCCCTCCAGCGATCCGGTACGCACGCGGGAGGTCGGGCTGGCTGTGCCTCAGCCGGATGGCGGCGGCGAACAGCATCATGTACATGACGATGTAGAGGCTGACGACGAGCGCGGAGATGGGGAAGGACGCCGAGCTGACGTCGTCCATCACGAGGTGGAGCACGGAGATCGCCGTCACCACCGCACCCTGCACCAGCAGGATGTTGCGCTGGGCGCCGTAGCGGTTTGTGCGGTCGAGGAACGGCGGGAGGGCACCGTCCTCCGCTGTGACGAGTAGCGCGCGGCTCGGCCCGCCGATCCACGCGAGGGCGCCGCCGAGGGCTCCTTCCCAGCACACCTGGACCGGACCGCACACGAGGTTGGGCTTGCCCGCATCGAGTCCTGCGGCGCGTCGCCTGCTGCGCCAGCGTGACCTCGCGGCCAGGCCCCCGAGCATGGCGGCCTCGCTCGAGCCGGTCGTCGAGGTGCCGACCGCCCGCTCGGCAGAGGGCGCGCACCACAGGTCGGCGAGCATCTGGACGCACCGGGCTTCCAGCTCCGCCGTATGCGGGTACTCGTCCTTGTCGACGATGTTCTTGTCCAGGGATGCTGCCATCAACTGCGCCACGGCCGGTCCGACCCACGTGGTGCAGAACGTCGCGAGGTTCATCCGCGAGGTCCCGTCCAGCATCAGCTCGTCCTGGACCATGGCATGGACGGCCTCCGGGGCGGACTCGAGGAGCTGAGAGCTGCTTGTGGGCAGGGCCTTCGCGGTGTCGGCAGCGCTACACGTCGTCGTCGAGCAGGTGGCGGGTCGCGTCGAGGGTCACGGCGACCTCCTACGCGACGCTGCCGTCGGCGCGCGCCGGCACGCGGTCGCCGTGCACCACGAGGACCGGGCATGTCGCGTGCTCGGCGCAGGCCGAGCTGACCGAGCCGAGGAGCATTCCCCGGAAGCCGCCGTGGCCACGGCTGCCGAGGACCAGCAGGCGTGCACCACGGCTCTCCGCGAGCAGGACCTCGGCAGCTCCGCCGGCACGGACCATGGCGCTCAGGCGGAGGGGCCGGTGCTCGCCGAACACCTCGTCGACCGTCGCCACCAGGGATTTCTCGGCCTCCAGGGCCGGGTCCCACGACTGGTCGGTGAACATCCCTGCCACGACCATGCCGTTGGAGGGGATGACGTCGAGCCACGCCTGTATCGCGACGACCTCGCAGTCGAGCGCCGCTCCCTCGAAGGCCGCCCAGCGCAGGGCCGCCTGTGACGACGGTGAACCGTCGACACCGACGACGATGGCGTCCTCGAACTGGTCGCGCTGGCTCATGACGGGGGCCGCTCGGTGCCGTTGCTCGCGGGCAGGCGGATCGCAGGGACCGGCGGTGCAGCAGCGCTGACCTCGGCCACCGGCACGGCGGCGTCGGCTGCTGCGGTCTCGCGGGCGAGGAAGGAGCCGAGCTCGGCGATGGTGCTCATGAGCGGGGCGGGGAAGACCACGGTGGTGTTCTTGTCGACCCCGATCTCGACGAGGCTCTGCAAGTTGCGCAGCTGGAGGGCGAGCGGGTGCGCGACCATGATGTCAGACGCCTCGCCCAGCGCCGCCGCGGCGAGGGACTCGCCCTCGGCGTTGATGATCTTCGCGCGCTTCTCCCGCTCCGCCTCGGCCTGGCGGGCCATCGCCCGCTTCATGCTGTCGGGAAGCTGGATGTCCTTGAGCTCCACCAGCGCCACCTCGACGCCCCAGGCCACGGTGGTGACGTCCAGGATCTCGCGGATGTCGAGGTTGATGCGGTCGGTCTCGGACAGCGTCTCGTCGAGGGTGTGCTGGCCGACGACCTTGCGCAGGGTCGTCTGTGCGATCTGGTCGATGGCGGCGCGGATGTTCTCGATCGCCACGACGGACTTCATGGCGTCGACCACGCGGTAGTACGCGACGGCCGAGACGTCGACGCTGACGTTGTCGCGGGTGATGATCCCCTGCGACTGGATCGGCAGCGTGATGATGCGCATTGTCACGCGGTGCAGGACGTCGACGAACGGGATGATGAGCTGGAGCCCTGGTGTGCGGACTCCGCGGACGCGACCCAGGCGGAACAGCAGGCCGAGCTCGTACTGCTTGACCACCTTCGCCGACAGTGCGATGCCGAGCAGGGTGAGCACCGCGAGCACGGCCAGGACGGTGACGGCGACGGTGACGAAGGCGTGCATGGTGGGGCTCCTCGGCGCCGGCGAGCGGCGCCTGTCCTGCCGGCGCAGCGCACCGGCTGGACCATCGTGCGCAGGTGCGCGGCGCTGCCGGCAGAGGCGAACGTCCCACCGGCCGGTGTCGGCGAGGCTGCCCGCGGAGGTGACCTTCTCCTCTGGGAGGGGCGTCCCCAGCGTGCCAGGCTGCGCCCCATGGGCCCTCCGCTCGGCACCACCGCCGCCCGTCCATGCCCACTACTGTTCGAGACGTGGACCTCACGCCCGGATCCGCCGCTCACGGGGGTCCCCGCGCTCCTGCCGACCGGGCGCTCGGGCTCGCCCTCCGCCGCTGCGCATGGGTGCAGGCGTCCCTCGAGGTCACCCGCTCGCTGCTCTCCGACGACGGCGCCGAGCCGACGCGCGTCATCGCCCGCCGGCTGCAGGAGCTCCTCGACGCCGACGCGGTGGAGGCCCTTGGCGCTGGTACGCCGGAGGCCGGGGCGCGTGGCCAGGACGACCGCCCCCTGATGGTCCTCCACCTGAGCCGCGACGGAGCAGAGCTGGCCGTGCTCGTGGCCAGCAGGCTGCCCGCACGGCCTCCCTTCGACAGCGACGACCGCGACCTCGCCGTCGCGTTCGTCGGGGAGGCGGGGGCCGCACTCGAGCTGGCCGACGCCCGCGCCTCCCGGGAGCGCGGCGCCCTGCTGGCCGACCGCGACCGGATCGCCCGCGACCTCCACGACCACGTGATGCAGCGCCTGTTCGGTGCGGGGCTCACGGTCGAGAGCATCGCCGCCGGCCTCGGGACCGACCCGCGCGCGCGCCGTCTCGCTGCCGTCGTGCACGAGATCGACGAGACGATCGCCCAGATCAGGACCTCGATCTTCCAGCTGCGTGGCCCGCTGCTCGCTCCCGTCGGTGGCACGCGCTCCCGGCTGCTCGCCGTCGCCGCCGCGGCCGCCGCGGAGCTCGGCTTCGACCCCGCTCTGCGCTTCGTGGGGCCCATCGACGCCGTCGTGCCAAGCGGGCTGGTGGACGACCTGGCGGCTGTCCTGCGGGAGGCGCTCAGCAACGTCGCGCAGCACGCCGGGGCCACGAGCGCGACCGTGAGCGTGACCGCGACCGGGAGCGAGCTCGTCGTGCTGGTCGACGACGACGGCGCTGGCCTGGGAGCCACCCAGCGTCGCAGCGGGCTGGACAACCTGCGGCGGCGCGCCGAGGCGCACGGCGGACACCTCGCGCTCGACCGACCCGCCACTGCGCCGGGACGAGACCCGGCGCCGGGCACGCGCCTCCGGTGGACGGTGCCGCTGTGACGCCGTGCGTCAGGGTGTTCGTCCTCGACGACTCCGAGATCGTGCGCCGCGGCATCCGCGACGTCCTCGAGGGGCACGAGGACATCGCCGTGGTCGGGGAGGCGCGTACCGCCGACGAGGCGCTCGTCCGCATCTCCGCCCTGCGCCCCGATGTCGCCCTGCTCGACGTGCGGCTCCCCGACGGCAGCGGGATCGAGGTGTGCCGGGAGATCCGCTCCTCGTCCCCCGCGGTGCGCTGCCTGGTGCTGACGTCGTACGACGAGGACGACGCGGTGGTCGCTGCGGTGATGGCCGGGGCCGCGGGCTACCTGCTCAAGGACGTGCGCGGTGCGGCGCTCGTCGACGCCGTCCGCGACGTGGCCGGCGGTCACGTGCTCGCCGGCCCGGGCACCGAGCGGCTGCGCGCCCGGCTGCGCACCGGGGAGGCCGAGGACGCTCGGCTCGCCTCCCTGAGCGAGCGGGAGCGCGAGGTGCTGCTGCTCATCGCGGACGGCCTGACCAACCGGCAGATCAGCGAGCGGCTGCTCCTGCGGGAGAAGACGGTCAAGAACTACGTCTCCGGGTTGTTCGCCAAGCTCGGCATGCAGCGCAGGACGCAGGCGGCCGTCTACGGGGCGCACGTCCAGGGGCTGCAGCCGCCGCGGGGGTGACCCCCCTCGTGCGCCGGGCCGAGCAGGTGCAGGCCGGCGCGGCCGGGGACTTCGACACCGACGGGTAGCGAGGTGCAACCGCCCGCGTTCCGGGAACGGAGGGGGCATGCAGCTCGACCTCATCGGCCACGTCGCCCTCATCACCGGCGCGGGCCGGGGCATCGGCAGGACCATCGCGGAGCGGCTCCTGGAGGAGCGCGCACGGGTCGTCGTCCTCGACGTCGACGAGGCGGGGCTCGCGTGGTTCGAGCCCGCCCGTGCGGCAGCAGGGACCGACGGGCTGGCCCTGGCCTGCGACGTGACGTCGACGGAGTCCGTCCGCGCCGCCGTCGCTGCGGTCCTCGACCGGTTCGGCCGGGTCGACGTCCTCGTCAACAACGCGGGGATCCTCGGCGAGGGGCTCGTCGAGGAGACGGACGATGCGACCTGGAACCGCGTCTTCGACGTCAACGTCACCGGCACGTTCCGCATATGCCAGGCGGTCCTGCCGGCCATGAAGGAGCAGCGCAGCGGGCGGATCATCAACGCGGCGTCGTTCGCGGCGATCGTGCCGAGCGTCGGGAGCGCGGCGTACGCCGCCTCGAAGGCCGCGGTCGTGCAGTTCACCCGGGTGCTGGCCGGCGAGCTCGGCCCCTGGGACGTCACGGTCAACGCGTACGCGCCGGGCATGGTCCCGACGGAGCTCAACGGCTTCACCGAGAAGGAGCAGGCCGTGCAGGACCGCCTGCTCGACACGCTGACGCTGCGCCGGTGGGGTCGGGGCGAGGAGGTCGCGGACCTCGTCTGCTTCCTGGCGAGCGACGCGGCGGGCTACATCACGGGCACGCTGGTCGACGTCAGCGGCGGGAAGCTGGCGACCCAGCTGCCGCAGCGCGCGTACGAGATCGCGGGCGGTCGGTGATGGCGGACCCGCGCGTCCTCTGGGTGACCGGGGCCGGGAGCGGCATGGGCCGGGCGAGCGCCGTCGCGGTCGCGGCCGGCCGGCGGGTCGCGCTGAGCGGGCGGCGCCGCGACCGGCTCGAGGAGGTCGCCGCCCTCGTCGAGCAGACGGGCGGGGAGGCCCTCGTCCTGCCCCTCGACGCGCGCGACCCCGCTGCCCTCGCTGATGCCCACGACGAGATCCGCTCGCGCTGGGGCGCGGTCGGTGACGTCGTGCTCTCGGCGGGCCTCAACGCCCCGCGGCGCACGTGGGCGGACCAGTCGATGACGGACGTGCAGGCGGTCCTCGACACCAACTTCAGCGCTGTCGTCCGCGCGGTCGACGCGGTGCTCCCCGACCTGCGGACGTCGCACGGCCAGGTGGTCGTCGTGTCGTCGTACGCCGCCTGGCGGTTCAGCCCGGGAGCGGGAGTCGCGTACAGCGCCAGCAAGACGGCACTCTCGGCGGTCTGCCAGACGCTCAACGCCCAGGAGGCGGCGCACGGCGTACGCGCCACCCATCTGTGCCCCGGCGACGTCGACACCGAGTTCCTCCGGCTACGACCGGCGGAGCCCGGCGCGGAGGCCCGGGCACGGATGCTGTCGCCCGACGATGTCGCGCGCGCCGTGCGGTTCGTCCTCGAGTCGCCGGCGCACGTCCGCATCGACGAGCTCGTCATCAGCCCCGTCTCGCAGGCCTGAACCGGACCAGGCCGGGTCGGGCGGCTCAGGCGAGGATGACCGAGCGGGACAGCGAGCGCGGGCGGTCGGGGTCGAGGCCGCGCCGCTTGCTCATGGCCACGGCGAAGCGCTGCGCCACGACGAGCGCGGCCTGCGGGTCGAGGTCCGCGTGCTCGACGAAGGTGGCGCCGGTGCTCGCCACCTCGTCGGCGAGACCGGTCGGGGCGCGACCGATGCTCCACACCAGGCGACCGGGCTCCGCGATGGCGATCGGGCCGTGGCGGTAGTCCATCGCGGGGTACGCCTCGGCCCAGAACTGTGCTGCCTCACGGGTCTTCAGGGCTGCCTCGTTGGCGAGGCCGATGGTCCAACCGCGACCGAGGAACGTGCACTGCTCCGCGTCGAGGAGGTCGTCGACCGGCACCTGCAGCGCGCGCTCGCCGTCCGCCGCGAGGGCCGCGACGTCGGCGCCGTCGTGGACGCGCAGGAGCGTCAGCGCGCTCGTCGCGAACCGGGTCTGCACGACGGAGCGCTCCTCGGCGAACGGCAACGCCACGGTCGTGGCAGCACCCGCCGCGGCCGGGGAGTCCGGGACGGCGGTGAGCAGCGTCGTCGGCGTCCCGTGCAGCGCCGCCAGCAGGTCCACGATCTCCGTGGTCGTGCCGGAGCGGGAGATGACGACGACTCGGTCGTACGTCCGGCCCAGCGGGTACTCCGATCCGGAGAACGCGTCCGTCACCCCGTGGCCCGCCGCCTCGCGCAGGGCGGCCCAGCTCATCGCGACGAACCAGCTGGTGCCGCAGCCGACCACGGCCACCCGCTCGCCGGGGTGCGGCAGCGCGGACCGGACGGACCGGCTGAGCTCGGCAGCCTCCCGCCAGACCTCCGGCTGGGTCTCGATCTCGGCGTCGACGAACGTCGTGGTGCTCAAGGCTGTCTCCCGGTGCTCGGTCGTGGCGAGCAGAGGGAAGATCGATCGTGCTCGCTGCACCGCCAATACGAGCAGGAGCAATCAATTTCGTCAACCGCGGTCCCCTATGATGACCATGACGAGGGAGACGGACCGTGACGGCGCAGCAGCGGCTCAACCAGGTGCTCGAGCTGGTGATCCAGCAGGGCAACGTCTCCATCGCGGAGATCTGCGAGTCGCTCGGGGTGTCGACCGCCACCGTGCGCCGGGACCTCAACACGCTGGCCGAGCAGCGCCTGGTCACGCGTACGCACGGGGGCGCGGCCGCCCTCGGCTCGGGCTACGAGCTCCCGCTGCAGTACAAGATCGCCCGGCAGGCCGAGGCGAAGAAGGCGATCGCCGCCGCCGTGGCCGAGCTCGTCTCCCCGGGCGACTCCGTGGGGCTGAACGGCGGAACCACGACCACCGAGGTCGCCCGCGTCCTGGCCCGGGCGGACCGCCTCGCCGGCTCCGGCGACGCCCCCGGCGTCACGATCGTGACCAATGCGCTCAACATCGCCTACGAGCTCTCGGTGCGCGAGCACGTGAAGATCGTCGTCACCGGGGGCGTCCCGCGACGGCAGAGCTACGAGCTGGTCGGACCGCTCGTCGGCTCCTCCCTGCGGGACTTCAGCCTCGAGCTCGCGGTGCTGGGGGTGGACGGCATCACCGCGCGCTTCGGCGCGACCACCGTGCACGAAGGCGAGGCTGAGGCCAGCCGACAGCTGGCCTCGGTCGCGCAGCGCGTCGTCGTCGCGGCGGACTCGAGCAAGCTGGGGCGCACGACGTTCGCCCGCATCTGCCCCCTCGACGCCGTGGACGTCCTCGTCACCGACGTCGATGTCGAGACCTCCGTCGCCCACGACCTCGCCGCCGCGGGCGTCGAGGTCATCGTGGCCACCCCTCGCTGACCGTCCACTGACCCCACGCGCACGGCCGCACCGAGGGCCGGGGCGCCTCCCCGCGCTGCTCACCCGCTCGCCCTCCCCTGCCCGGTGTGCCCCGGCACGGGCGGATGTTGCGGTTCGGTTTCGGGTCTAGGCGCGCAGCCGTTCCGCCGCTACTGTCGCTTCATGCTCGGTTTACCCCCTCGCGCATCAACTTCGCTCACAACTTCTGCGGGGCACTCATGACTGCGCAGACCCACACCGTCAACGACGCCCTCACCGTCGCCGTCATCGGCACGGGGCAGCGGGCCGACATCGCGCACCACGTCGCCCGGGCACGGCCCGGCGCACGCCTCGTCGCCGCGGTGGACACGGACCCCGTGGGCCGGCAGCGCGCCCGCGCGAGCTTCCCCGACGCCGCAGTGCACTCCTCGGTCCAGGAGCTGCTCGCGGCAGGTGCGCCGGACGCCGCCATCATCACGACCCCCGACGACACCCACGCGGACATCGCCGTCCAGCTGCTGCGTGCGGGCGTCGCGGTCTACCTCGAGAAGCCGCTGGCCACGACGCTCGAGGACGCCGACCGCGTCCTGGTCGCGGCCGCCGAGACCGGGGTGCCCCTCTACGTCGGGCACAACTTCCGCCACGCCGCGGTCGTGCGCCTCATGCGGGAGGTCATCGAGCGCGGCGAGATCGGCGAGGTGAAGACGATCTGGGTGCGCCACTTCGTCGGCAGCGGCGGGGACTACTACTTCAAGGACTGGCACGCGGACCGGAGCCGGACGGGCAGCCTGCTGCTGCAGAAGGCCAGCCACGACATCGACGTGGTGCACTACCTCGCCTCGGGCTGGACGAGCCGCGTGGTCGCGATGGGTGACCTCATGGTCTACGGCGCCATCACCGACCGCCGGGAGCGGCCCGGCGAGACCGTGCTCGACTGGTTCTCCGTCGACAACTGGCCGCCCCGCTCGCTGACCGGGCTGAACCCTGTCGTCGACGTCGAGGACGTCTCGATGATGCTGATGGCCCTCGACAACGGCGTGCTCGCGAGCTACCAGCAGTGCCACTTCACCCCGGACTACTGGCGGAACTACACGGTCATCGGCACGGAGGGCCGTCTCGAGAACATCGGGGACACCGCGGGCGGCGTCGTCCGCGTGTGGGACCACCGGCACGAGGCGTGGCAGGCGCAGGGAGACCGCGAGTACCCCATCAGCGGCGTCGCCACCGGCCATGCCGACGCAGACCTGCTGACGATGAGGGAGTTCCTCGACCACCTGGCCGACGGCGCCCCGACCGTCGTCTCTCCCGTGGCCGCACGCCAGGCCGTGGCGGCGGGAGCCCTCGCCGCGCAGTCGCTGCGCTCGGGCTCCGTCCCGCTCGACGTCCCCCCGCTCCCCGCCGCGGTCGCGGCGCACTTCACCCCCCACCCGCCCAGCACCAGCGCACCGCGCTGAACGAAGGGACTGCCCCCATGCACCAGGCACCACGCTCCACCTCGCCGCTGGGCCGGCCGGCCAAGGCCGTCCTCGCCGCGAGCGTCCTCGCCCTCGGTCTCGCGGCCTGCGGCGGCAGCTCGACGAGCCAGAGCACGTCGTCGAGTGCCGCCAGCGGCGCCGCCGGAGCGGCGAGTGCGTCGACGGACCTCAAGGCGACGCTCACCTACGGCCTCTGGGACCAGACGCAGGTCCCCGCGGTCCAGAAGGTGCTCGCCGGCTTCAACGCGAAGTATCCCGGCGTCAAGGTCAACGTCAACGTCACGCCGTACGCCGACTACTGGACCAAGCTGCAGACGCAGGCCTCGAGCAAGACACTGCCCGACGTCTTCTGGATGAACGGCCCGAACTTCCAGCTCTACGCCGCCAACAAGCAGCTGGCGCCCATCACCGACCAGGTGAAGAGCGGGGCGATCGACCCCACCAAGTACCCGAAGGCCCTGGACGACCTCTACACCCTCGACGGCGTGCAGTACGGCGTGCCCAAGGACTTCGACACCATCGCCATCTGGGCGAACACCGCGCTGTTCAAGGAGGCCGGGGTCGCTCTTCCCACCGGTGACTGGACCTGGCAGCAGTTCCAGGACACGGCCAAGCAGATCTCCGACAAGCTGAAGAGCAAGGGGATCTACGGCGCTGCCGCGGGCATGGACGGGCAGACGACGTACTACGACACGATCTTCCAGGCGGGCGGCACGGTCGTGGACGGGAAGAAGTCGGGCTACGACTCGGCCGCCTCCCAGCAGGGCATCCAGTTCTGGACCGACCTCATCAAGAGCGGCGCTTCCCCCAGCGTCAAGCAGCTCACCGACACGACCGCGGACCAGTGGTTCACCTCGGGCAAGCTCGCGATGTACCAGGGCGGCAGCTGGTTCAGGTCCGCCCTCACCAAGGGCCCCGTCTCCTCGAGCGTCAAGGTCCTGCCCCTGCCGATGGGCAAGCAGAAGGCGACCGTCATCCACGGCGTCGCCAACGTCGTCGCCGCCAGCAGCAAGAACAAGGAGGCCGCGCAGGCCCTGCAGGACTACTTCGCCAGCCAGGAGGCCGAGCAGACGCTCGGGAGCGCCGGGTCGGTCATCCCGGCGTACACCGGCACGCAGAGCACGTTCGCCGCGTCGATGCCGGGCGCGGACCTGCAGGTCTTCCTCGATGCGCTCGCCTACGCCAAGCCGCTGCCGGTCAGCGCGAACACCGCGGCCTGGAACGCGCTCGAGACCGACCTGCTGCCCGACGCCTTCTCCGGCGCGCGGCCGGTGGCGGACGTGACGAAGGAGCTGGCCGCCAAGATGGACACGGCGCTCGGGCATGAGTAGCCAGGTCCAGGTGCCGGGGTCGGTGGGCATCGCCCGCCGGCCCCGGCGCCGCGGCGACGGCGTCTGGCCGTGGCTGTTCATCGCGCCCCTGCTGCTGGGGATCGGGGTCTTCTACCTCTGGCCGATCGCGCAGACGGTCTACTACTCGTTCACCACGTTCGGGGTCTTCGGCGGGTCGACCTTCTCCGGCCTGGACAACTACCGCCAGCTCGTGACGGACCCCTCGCTCTACCGGTCGCTGCTGAACACCCTCCTCTACACGCTCATCGTCCTGCTCAACATCCCCATCGCGCTCTACCTCGCCAGCCTGATGAACATGCCGGGGTTGCGCTTCGCCTCGGTCTACCGCGTGATCTACTTCCTGCCGTTCGTCGCGATGCCGACGGCCGTGGCGTTCGTGTGGCGCATCATCTACAACGGCGACTTCGGCGTGCTCAACTACCTGCTGGGCCTGGTCGGCATCAACGGCCCGTACTGGATCAGCACGCCGGGAGCGGCGATCGTCGCCGTGGCCGTGGTCGGCCTGTGGTCGAACCTCGGGTTCTCCATCATCGTCCTCGGCGCGGGCCTGAAGACGATCCCCCAGGAACTGTACGAGGCGGCTCAGCTCGACGGGGCCTCGCGCTGGCGGCAGTTCCGCTCGGTCACGGTGCCCCTCCTGACGCCGACGATCGCCTTCCTCGTCATCATCACGGTGATCACGAGCCTGCAGCTGTTCGACCTGCTCTACGCGATCCTGGGCAGCACCAACCCCACGCTGTCCAAGAGCATGTCCCTCGTCTACTTCTTCTACCGCTCGGGCTTCGTCACCAACGACAAGGGCTACGCCGCGGCCATCGCGGTCGTCATCCTCTTCATCATCGGTGCGACGACGGCGGTGCAGTTCCGCCTGCAGCGGAGGTGGGTCCACGGTGGCTGACAGCGACAGCGGGGTGGCGCTCGAGCCGGCGCCCCGTCCCTCGCGCGCGACGACGGTGACGCCGCCCCCGGTGCCCGTACGCCGTCGGCGCGGCGGCCGGAACGGCTCGCACGTGCTGGCCCACGTGGTCCTCCTGAGCGGGGCGGTCATCATGGCCTTCCCGTTCGTGTGGCAGGTGATCATGTCGCTGTCCACCAACGCGGAGGTGCAGAGCGTCACGCCGCACGTGTGGCCGCACCGCCTGCAGTGGGGCAACTACCACCAGGTGTTCGAGCAGCTGCCGTTCCTGCACCAGCTGCGCACGTCCGTCGTCATCACGGTCATACGCACCGCGGCGCAGCTGCTGCTCTGCACCCTCGCCGGGTACGCGTTCGCCCGCATGCGCTTCCGCGGCCGGGGTGCCCTGCTCGGCATCGTGCTGTCGATCCTCATGGTGCCGGCGCAGGTCTACCTGCTGTCGCAGTACCAGATCGTCAAGGGCCTGGGGCTGCTCGACAGCCTGGGCGGACTGGTGCTGCCGGGGCTGTTCAGCGCGTTCGGCACGTACCTCATGCGGACGGCGTTCCTCGCCCTGCCGCAGGAGCTCGAGGAGGCGGCGCGGCTCGACGGCGCCAACCCCTTCCAGATCTTCTGGCGGGTGATGCTGCCGCTCGTGCGGCCGACGATGAGCGTGCTCGCGATCACGTCCGTGCTCTGGTCCTGGAACGAGCTGCTGTGGCCGCTGGTGGTCACGACCTACAGCGACCACATGCCGCTCTCCGCCGGACTCGCGACGCTGATCAGCGACCGGACGATCAACTACCCGGTCGTCATGGCCGCGAGCCTGCTCGCCATGGCGCCGGTGCTGGTCCTCTTCATCCTGCTCCAGCGCAGGGTGATCGACGGGCTGGCGAGCTCGGGGCTCAAGTAGGGGTTCGCCCCTAGCCGCCGCGGACGACGTGCACGCGCACCCCGAGCGCGCGCAGCCGGGCCAGCTCGCCGGGTGCCGCTGAGTCGTCGGTGACGAGGGCGTCGACCTCTGCGGTGCCGGCGATCCGGGCGCTCGTCACCCGCCCGACCTTGGACCCGTCGGCGACGATGACGATGCGGTCGGCGTGGACGACCATCTCCCGGTTGGTCCGCGCCTCCACCGCGTCATGGGTCGTCGCACCGGCGACCGCGCTGAAGCCGTCGACCCCGATGAGGGCCACCTCGAACGTCAGCCGTGCCAGCGCGCGCTCGGCCATCGGTCCGACGAGCTCGGAGGAGCTGGGGCGCAGCGAACCACCGACGAGCACGACACTCACCTGCGGGTACGCGCTCGCCCGCTGCGCCGCGGTCATCGAGTTCGTCACCACCGTGAGCCCCTCCCGCCCGCCGAGGGCCCCGGCCACCTCCGCCGTCGTGCTCCCGCCGTTGAGCGCCAGCGTGCGGCACCCCGCCGGCACCAGCGTCGCGGCGGTCTGCGCGATGCGCCGCTTCCTCTCCTCGTGGAAGGCGCTCCTCAGCGCCACCGGAACCTCCGGACTCGCCTGGTTGGCCCGCGCCCGACCGTAGGACCGCAGGACCAGCTGCTGCGATGCGAGTTCGGCGAGGTCGCGGCGTACGGTCGCCTCGGACACCCCCAGCCGGGAGGCGAGCAGGCCCGGACTGATGTCCTCGCGCGTCCGGAGCAGGTCGAGCACGGCGAGCAACCGCGTCCGGCGCGCTGCTCCCGGCACCTGCGGACGGCGCTGCGCGGGGGCTCCCACAGGCACATCCTTCCACGTGGTGGACGGCACTTCTAGCCTGCGCGGCATCGAAGAACGCGCATCGCCGCTGCGCGTTTGACGTCCGAGCCTGGTCCTCACGGACCGCTGCTACCTACGCTGCGGCCATGACCAATCCCCCACGAAACGCCCTCCGCGTCGGGGGTGCCGCCCTCGGCGTCGCCCTGCTCGCCGGGCTGTCCACTCCTGCCTACGCCGCAGGGCACGACGACCGCACGCGGGTCCTCTCGACCGTGGCGTACTCCGCCAGCGACGCCGTGATCCCCAACCCGGAGCGGGGCTGGTACCACGCCTTCGACACGCACTCGCGGGCCGACGGCTCGGGCTACGTCCCCCTCGACGAGCAGACCCTGCGCAGCTACCGGGCGTCCGGGGTGACCCAGATCCTGCGTGAGTGGTACCTCGAGAAGTACGCGACGCAGGACACCCTGGATCCGGAGCTCCTCGCGCAGGTGCAGCGCGACTTCGACACGGCCCGCCGCGCGGGAGTCTCGGTCATCGTGCGGTTCGCCTACGTCGAAGGCGGCGCCTGGCCGTACTCCCCGCCGTACGGCGACGCCCCGCTCTCCCGGGTGCTGAGCCACATCGCGCAGCTGAAGCCGCTGCTGCGCGCGAACTCCGACGTCATCGCCACGGTGCAGGAGGGCTTCATCGGGCTGTGGGGCGAGGGCTACTACACGGACTGGTTCGCCTCCGACCCTGCCGACCCCGGCACGCTGACCCAGGAGGACTGGGACAAGCGCGCGACGGTCCTGCACGCCCTGCTCGACGCGCTGCCGCCGAGCCGCACCGTGCAGGTTCGGACGATGCTGATGAAGCAGAAGATCCTCGGTGTCCCCACGGGGACCGCTGGAGCACTGACGCCGGCGCAGGCGTACGACGGCTCCGACCTCTCCCGGGTCGGCCACCACAACGACTGCCTGCTCGCGAGCCCCGACGACTACGGGACGTTCCTCTCCGACCCGCTCTCGCTCGACCAGGACTACCTCGCCGCGGACTCGCGCTACGTCCCCGTGGGCGGCGAGACCTGCAACGTCGACCCGCCGCGGTCCGAGTGGCCCAGTGCCGAGGCCGAGCTCTCGCGCTACCACTACAGCTACCTGCACGCCGACTACAACACCGACGTGCTCGACTCGTGGGGCCCGGCGGCCCTCACCGAGGTCAGCAAGAAGCTGGGCTACCGCTTCGTGCTGACGCAGAGCCAGGTGACCAAGAACCGCGCGCAGGGCGTGAAGTCGCTCTCGGTGCAGATGTCGGTCCGCAACGACGGGTGGGCGGCGCCGTACAACGAGCGGCCTGCGCGGCTGGTCCTCAAGGGCCGCAGCGGGACCTGGAGCGTGCCGTTCACCTCGGCCGACGGCACGGCCGTCGACGCGCGGAGCTGGGCCCCGGGAACGACGTCCACCGCGAGCGCGGACGTGTGCGGCGTGCCCACCGGCACGTACCACGCCTACCTCGACCTGCCCTCAGCCGACGCCTCGCTGGCGAGCAACCCCGACTACGCCGTGCAGACTGCGAACACCGGCACCTGGCAGCCGGCGACGGGGTGGAACGACCTCCAGCAGGACGTGCACGCCTCCGGCCTGCTCGCCTGCTCGGGCGCGGCTCCGGTGAAGCTGGGCTGAACCCGCGGAAGCCCTCCTGGCCGGTCCGCGTGAGCGGCCGGTCAGGAGGCTGCCGACGAGCAGGGCTAGCGCGGCGCGAGGTCCTGCGTCCCGACGACGCCCAGCAGCTCCAGCTGCTCCACGGCCGTCGTCCCCGGCACCGGGGTGAACCACAGCAGTCGCTGGCGACCGTCCTCGCTGAACAGGTTGAGGCAGGTGACGTCGACGACCCCGACCGACGGGTGGACGATCCGCTTGGTGTCCTGCCGCCGGACGGCCACCTCGTGCCGCGCCCAGTGCTCGGCGAACTCGGGACTGCGCTGCAGGAGGTCGCGCACGAGGGCGCCGGCGTCCCCGGGGTCCTGGCCGCGCCGCGCGACAGCCGCCCGGAGGTCCGCGACGAAGGTCCGCGTGTGGTGCTCGTGGTCCTCCGCGGGGTACATCGCGCGCACCGACGGGTCCACGAACCACCGGTGCACCAGGCTGGCCTGGTAGCCCGTTCCCTCGACGGGCGGTCCGAGCAGGGCGCGCGCCAGCGGGTTCTGCACGAGCGTGACGTGCAGGTCGGTGATGACCTGGGCCGGTGTCCCGGCCAGCCGGTCGAGCAGGTCCAGCAGGGCCGGGTGGACGTGCGAGGCGGGAGTGCCGGACACCGGCACCGCCCTGCCGGCCAGGTGGAACGCGTGGTCCCGCTCGTCGATGGTCAGCCGCAGGGCGCGGGCGATGGCGGCGAGCATCTGGTCGGACGGCTGGGCAGTCCCGCGCTCGAGCTCGATGTAGTAGTCGACGGAGGCCCCGGCGAGCGACGCCACCTCGTCGCGACGCAGACCTGGTACGCGGCGGCGCGGCCCCGCCGGGAGACCCACGTCAGCGGGTCGGATGCGGTCGCGCCGGGACTTGAGGAAGGCGCCGAGCTCCGCGAGGTCCATGCCGCCAGTCTCCCGCGTGCGCCCTGCGCTATCCAGGGGGCGGCGACCCCTGCGTGGACGTCCTAGCCCGGCCGGTGGTCCTCCCCCGGCAGTACCTGGTCGGCGACATCGCTGAGCACGGCCGGGACGCCCTCGTCCAGCATCCGGCGCCGGATGCGGCCGAGCAGGCGGGCCATGACGAACCCGCCAGGGCCTGTGAAGCCCGTGTGCTCATAGGTCAACCGCGTGCCGCCGGGGACGGGCTCGAGGCGGTAGACCACCTCGGTGGTCGCTCCACCTCCGCCGTCGGTCCACGTGTAGCGCAGCACCGCGGGAGGATCGACCTCGAGGACCTCGCAGTCCACGATGCCGCTCCAGCCGGGCTTCGGCCCGGCCACGAACTGGAACCGCGTGCCGACGACCGGCTGGAACCCCTCGGGCCGCGCTCCCGCTCCGGTCGCGGTCCAGCGCGGGACGAGGGCAGGGTCGGTCATCACCTGCCACACGGTGGCCACCGGGTACGGGTACTCCCGGACGATCTCGATGCTGCTCATGACGCCTCCCATGTGTTCTTACAGTGACTATAAGTTCTAGTCGCTGTAAGATGCAACCATGACGTCCCGTGGTTCCACCGTCGACTGGACCACCGCGCTCGCCGAGCCTCCCGCGGGAGCGGAGGGGGCCCGCGAGCGCAAGAAGCGCGAGACTCGCCAGCTGCTCTCCAGCACGGCTACGCAGATGTTCCTCGAGCGCGGGTTCGACGCCGTGCGCGTCACTGAGGTGGCCGCCGCCTGCGGTGTCTCGGAGAAGACGGTCTACAACTACTTCCCGACGAAGGAGTCGCTCGTCCTCGACCGCTGGGACAGCACGCGCGCGTCACTGGGGGATGCCCTGGCGGCAGGGACCTCTGTCCTGCAGGCGGTCCTCGACGTGCTGACCGCGGAGCTCGACGCCGTCGCCCGCTGGCTCTCCGAGCAGGAGGACCAGGCCGGTGCCGTCGAGGCCTTCGGCCGCTTCGGGCTCATGCTCCGCAGCACCCCCTCCCTGCGCGCCCACCAGCGCGACGCCGTCGACGGGCTCGGCTCGGTCCTCGCCGCGGCACTGGCGGAGCGCGCCGGACTCGGGCCCGCCGAACCCGAGCCGCAGATCGGCGCCCACGCCCTGCTCGGGCTGTGGCAGGTGCGGAGCACGAGCCTCGTGCGCCACCTGCCGCGTACCCGGCCAGCCCGGCTGACCGCGGCCGTGATGGACGACGTCCGTCGCGCCGCGGCCGTCCTGCACTCCGTCGACGACCTGGGCGACGAGCCTCGCGAGGCGCGTCGCTCCGTCCGGGTGCGCGTGCGCCCGCACGGCTAGCGCGCACCCGCTCCCGCACACGTGGTCAGGCTGCCACTGCCGTGAAGGCCGCCAGCCGGGCCGCGACCTCGACGGGCGCCTCGAGCGGCAGGAGGTGCCCACTGCCGGGCACGACGACGAGCTCCACGTCGGCCAGGTAGGGCACCAGGTGGTCGGCGAGGACGTGCGGGGGCTCGACCTCGTCCCGCTCTCCCGCGAGGACGAGCACAGGGACGCCGATGCGCTGGGTCTGCGCGGTGATGTCGCTCGCGATGCCGTGCAACGGCCACTCGGCGCGCGCCTGCGGGGTGCTGGCGACAGAGTCCTCGACCACCTGCGCCACCACCTGCGCGGGCAGCGGTGCGGCGGTGAGCACCGCGCCGAGGGCCCCCTCGACGGCGTCCGCCGAGTCGTACGCGTGGGAGAGAGCGTCCTGGTAGTCCGGCGTGACGTGCGCCGGAGGCTCGGCGGGGGCTGGGGCGACGAGGACCAGGCCGCGCAGGCCGGCGGGGCGTGCGGCGGCGACGAGCTGGGCCACCTTGCCACCCATGGAGTGCCCGACCAGGACGTAGTCGTCGAGCCCGACGGTCTCGACGACCCGGCGCGTGTCCTCGGCAAGCTGCTCCAGGTCGTACGGGCCGGGCAGATCGCGCGAGCGGCCCCAGCCGCGGGCGTCGATGGTGAGGGTGCTGCGGCCGGGGAGCCGGTCGACCACCGGGTCCCACGTGCGCGCCGAACCACCCCAGTAGTGCAGGAGCACGAGGGTGGGGCCGGCGCCCGGGCGGTGGTCGTACACCGGGATCTGGTACTCGGGGGTGGTGGTCATCGTGGTGTCCTCCTCGGTCCTCGTCTCGCCCTTCGTGCGTGCCACGCTAGGTTCTGCGCATCTGCTCGAGGAGACGGGAAGCGGACGTCCTCATATGGGAATCGGTCAGGCTGGTGCCGGCATCTGGCAGGTGCCGTACGCCCCGCCCGGGATCCTCCGGCTGCCGGTCGAGCTCCTGTCGTTCCGGCAGCTGCGCGCCATGGACCCGGGCGGACGACGCCGGCGCCCGCAACGGCCCGCGTTCCACGTGCTCGCGCTCGTCGAGAGCGGGTCCGGCGCGCACCGCGCCGACTTCGTGGACCACCCGCTCGGACCGAGGACCGTCGTGCACCTGCGTCCTGGCGTCGTGCACCAGTGGAGCGATGTCGATGCCGTGGACGGGCTGCTGGTCCTGTTCACCCCAGCCGCCGCCGACCTCCCTTCGGCGTACGGGCCAGCCAGCAGCACGTCCCGGGCCGACGACGCCGAGTGGAGGCTGCTGCGCGCTGCCACGGCGCACCTGCGGCGCGAGTGGGAGGCCGCGCGGACAACGCCCGCGCCGAGCGGCATCCTCGAGCACACGCTCGCCGCCCTCGTCCTGCGGGCGGACGCTCTGGGCTCCGCGGTGGCACCTGGCGAGGAGCACGCGGTGTTCCGCTCCTACCGGGAGGCCGTGGAGGAGCACTTCCGGCAGTGGCGGCAGGTCTCCGACTACGCCTCGTCGCTCGGCTGGAGCCCGAGGACCCTCTCCCGCGCGACGCGGGCCGCGGCAGGAGTCGGCGCGAAGCGCTTCCTCGACCAGCGGGTGGCGCTCGAGGCGAAGCGCCTCCTGGCCCACACGGACATGACCGTCGCGCAGTGCGCCGCCGCTCTCGGCTTCAGCCAGCCCGCCGGCTTCACGGCGTTCTTCACCGCCCACACCGGATTGGCACCGCGGCCCTGGCGCGAGCGGGAACGCGGCGACACGCAGGGGATCGACGCTCGCCTAGGGTGATCAGCACCGGGCCGACGACGGGAGGTGGCCGTGCCGCAGGGCAGACGGCCGGACGTCGGTGAGAGCGGCCGGACGGGCCGCTCGCGTGCGTACGCGCGGACGGTCGGAGCCGCGGGAGAGGCGCTCGAGTCGCTCGAGCAGGTTGCCGGCGCGCTCGTCACAGCCGTCCTGGCGCTCGTCGTGCTGCTGTGGCTGGCCATCTGCGCGGTGCTGTCGATCGTCGGCGTCGGGCTCCTCCTCCTGCCGCGCGCGCTGGCCGGCGTGCACGTCGCGGCGGACCGCGAGCGGCTGCGGCTGCGCCGGGCCGGTTCCGAGCTCCCCGACCTGCCGCCACCCCCGCCGGGTCTCCGGGACGCCCTCGCGGACCCGGGTACGCGGCGGGAGCTCCGCTGGCTCCTCGGGCATGCGACCGGCGGCCTGCTGCTCGCCGGGCTCGGGCTGCTGCTGCCGGTCTCCGCGCTGCGCGACATCACGCTCCCCCTGTGGTGGCGGGCGTTCCCCGACGGCTCGGTCACTCCCACGCTGAGCTTCTGGACGGTGCACGACGGGTGGGGAGCCCTCGCTGCCCTGCTGCTCGGCCTGGGCTGGCTGGCCCTCAGCGTCGGGCTCACGCCCGTGATGGCGCGGTGGATGGTGCGGAGGGGGCTGCGGCTGCTGTCCGCCGACCCTACGGCGGACCTCACCCTCCGGGTCGCCCAGCTGTCGGCGACCCGGGCCGCGGCCCTGGACGCGCACGCGACGGAGCTGCGCAGGATCGAGCGCGCGCTCCACGACGGCACGCAGAACCGCCTCGTGGCGGTGACCGTGCTGCTGGGCGCCGCGCGTCGGGCGGCGCAGCGGGACCCGGTCGCGGCCGACGGGATCCTCGAGAAGGCGCAGGCAGCAGCGGAGGACGCGCTCGCCGAGCTCCGCGTCGTGGCCCGCAGCATCCTCCCTCCCGTGCTCGCCGACCGCGGCCTGGAGGGGGCGCTCCACGGCCTCGCGACGACCAGCGCGGTCCCCTGCACGGTGACCGTGGACGTCGAGGGGCGGTGCGCGGCGGCGGTGGAGGCCACTGCGTACTTCGTCGTGGCGGAGGCCCTGACGAACGCCTCCCGCCACAGCGGCGCTTCGCACGTCGACGTGGAGCTGCGGCGCACGGGGGATCTGCTGCGGCTGCGGGTCATCGACGACGGCGCCGGCGGTGCCGACGAGGACGCCGGCACCGGCATCGCCGGCATGCGCCGGAGGATCGCCGCGCTGGACGGCACTCTCTCGCTCACGAGCCCGGTCGGCGGGCCCACCACCCTGGAGGTCGAGCTCCCGTGCGGATCGTGATCGCGGACGATGACGCCCTCCTGCGTGAGGGACTCGCGCTGCTGCTGCGGGCGGAGTCGCTCGAGGTCGTGGCCACGGCCGAGGCCGCCGAGCCCTTCCTCGCCGCGGTCGACGAGCACCGGCCCGACGTGGCCATCGTCGACGTGCGCATGCCGCCGACCCACACCGACGAGGGCATCGCCGCCGCCGTCGAGGCCCGGCGCCGCCAGCCGGGCCTCGCCGTGCTCGTGCTGTCGGCGTACGTCGAGCAGGCCTTCGCCCGCGAGCTGCTCGTCGGCGGAGCGGCGGGACTCGGCTACCTGCTCAAGGAGCGGGTGGGCCGCGTCGAGGCGTTCCTCTCGGCCCTGCACCGCGTCGCCTCCGGCGGCACCGCCATCGACCCCGACGTCGTGGCGCAGCTGCTCACCGCCCACCGGACCGACGACGGGCTCGCGCGGCTCACCGCGCGGGAGCTCGAGGTCCTCGACCTCATGGCCCAGGGTCTCGGCAATACCGCCATCGCCGCCACCCTCATCGTGAGCGAAGGTGCTGTGCACAAGCACATCCGCAGCATCTTCGCCAAGCTCGACCTCTCACCGACGGAGCAGGTCGACCGCCGCGTCACCGCCGTCCTGCGCTACCTCGAGCACGTCCGCAGCAGCTGAGCCCGCGTCAGCGGTGCGCCTCGAGCCAGCGGGAGATGTCGGCCACGACACTGGTGTCCGGCGGGCCGTACTTCGGGTCGAGCTTCGGCGTCCGGTTCATCGTGTGGGCCGTGCCCACGTAGGTGATGAGCGTGTGGTCCTCGACGCGGGCCGCACTGAGCGCAGCGTCGGTGACGATGGCGGCGCGTACGGGTGTCTGGATGTCGTCCTGGCCGTTGAGCAGCAGGACGGGTCCGCCGTAGCGCGGCAGTTCCTGCGCCGCTGTCGGGTACCTCGCGATGTCGGCGAGGTAGCTGCGGGTGGCCGCGTCGACGCCGGTGAGGTCCGGGTAGCGGTCCACGCCGGCGGCCTTGCGCAGCACCGGACCGACCTCCCCGTCGATGCTGATGCGGCCGTCGTGGTTGCGGTCGGTGGTCGGGTTGACGCGGCTACCCCTGAGCAGGACCGGGCGAAGGAGCGCGCGGTTCGCCCGCGACTGGCCGACGAGCCCGCCCACGGCCTCGCGGTACGTCAGGGTCCCGTCGCCGTCGACGTCGAACTGCTCGTGCAGCCGCGCGAGCTTGACCCCGAAGACCTGGAACGTGATGAGCTGCTCGACCTCGATCCCCACGACACCCATCTCGACGACGCCCGCAGGCCTCGGGATGCCGTAGGTCCCCGGGTGCGCGGCGAGGTTGCTCGCGACCTGCGTGCCCTCGCTGTGCCCCAGCAGGAAGATCTTCGAGGGGTCGACGTGCGGCGAGCGCGCGGCGAAGCGCACGACGGCCGCCGCGTCCTCCACGATCCGGCGGTACGGACGCGCTGGCGCCAGCTGTGCCGCGTCCGTGCTCAGCACCGGCCCCACCCCGGTGACGCCGCGCTTGTCGAACCGCAGCACCGCGTACCCCTTCGCGACGGCGGCCTGCGCGATGGGGACGAACGTCGAGCCCGCGCCTCCGGGCAGCGTCTGGTCGCGGTCGTTGTGACCGCTGCCGTGCAGGAGCACGAGCACCGGCAGGCGACCAGTGGCGCCGGCGGGGTAGTCGAGCTCGCCGCCCGCGGTCCAGCCCTGGCCCATCGCGATGGATACGGGCTCGCGGGTGACGCCGGCCCAGCCCGTGCCAGGGCTGGCGGACGCCGCCGGCGCAGCGGTGGCCGTCGACGAGGTGGTGGCTCCCGACGCGGCTGTCGCGCCCCCGAGGAGCGCGACCGAGACGGCGGCACCCGCTGCTACCAGGGCGTTCTTCGTGGAAGTGGTCATGACGACGACGCTAGGCAGCCGGCGCCGGCACTCCCATCCCTCTGGCTGCCCGACTCGAGGTAGCGCCAGCACCACCAGGCAGTCTCCAGGGGGCGACACCGGCGGCCGTTCCGCGCCATGCTGGGGTCATGGGTGAGGACTCCGAGGGCCGAGCCGCGACAGCGGTGGTCTCCGTCATGCTCATCGTCCCCGACGCGGACGCCGCCGTCGCGTGGTACCAGACCGCCCTCGGCGCGACCGTGCTGTGGGACCTCGGCGGTGTCGCCGGCCTCGAGCTCGGCGGCGCGGCCTTCTTCCTCCACGAAGCCGGCCCTGACAGCGCCACCGAGACCAGCCCTGACCGCGCGAGTGCCAGGAGCACGCGCGTCGAGCTGTTCGTCGACGATCCCGACGCCGTGGTCGAGAGCGCTCTGGCGGCGGGGGCGAGCACGGTGTCGCCGGTCGAGGACCACGCCGTGCCGTGGGGGACGCACCGGCAGGGCGGCTTCACCGACCCGTACGGTCACCGCTGGTCGGTGGGCGACCGTTCACCGCTGCGCGGCTCCTCCCGGTAGCGCCGCGGCTACCCCTCGAGCGCGGCGACCAGCGCCGTACGCGCGTGGTCCCGCAGCCAGCGGTGGGCGGGGTCGGCGTCGAACCGGCGGTGCCACGCGAGGACGACGGGCGCCGGCGGGAGGTCGAGCGGCAGCGTGCGCACGGTCAGCCCGAGGGCGCTGATGAGGGGGCCGCAGAGCCGCTCGGCGACGACGGCCACCGCGTCGCTGCTCGCGACCGTGGTGAGCGCCGCTCCGCTCGTGGGGAGCGCGGCGAGGACCTCGCGGCGCAGCCCCTGCGTGAGCAGAGCCTCGTCCACGGCGCCGGTGAGGTGTCCCCGGCGCGAGACGCTCAGGTGCCGGGCGGTGACGAGGCGTGCCGGGGTCAGTCTCCCGCGGCTCAGCCGGTGACCCGCGCGCATGACGAGGACGACGCGGTCCTCACCGACCACCTCCTGGCGCAGGTCCGGCCCCCTGGAGGTCCCCGCCCCGACCTCGAGGTCGACCTGCCCGCGGGCGAGACCAGGGGTGTCGGCGGGCGCCTCGCCCAGGAAGCGCACGGCGGCACGAGGAGCCTCGTCCGAGAGCGCCTGCACCAGAGCGGGGGCGAGCGCGGCGACCAGCGCGTCGTGCCCCTGCACGGTGAAGACGCGCGTGAGCGCGGCGAGGTCGACCTCCCGCACCGGGCTGAGCACGTCCCGCGCCCGGGCCACCAGGTCGCCGACCTGCTCGCGCAGCTCCACGGCGCGCGGGGTCGGGGTCATCGTCCGCCCTGTGCGCACCAGGATCTCGTCCCCCGTCGCCCTGCGCAGGCGCGCGAGCGCGCGGCTCATCGCCGGCTGGGTCAGGTGCAGGCGGTCCGCGGCGCCCTGCACGCTGCCCTCCTCCAGCAGCGCGTCGAGGGCCACGAGCAGGTTCAGGTCCACATGCGCCACAGTAATGCCTGGCATCAGAACCATGCACTGGTCGTCATGAGCGCCTCGACCTAGTGTCGGCCGCATGGCAGAGACCACGCACTCCGACGCGGAGCTGCTCCCCGAGACCGTGGCGGCCGTACGCGCCGCCGGCGACGTGCTGCGCGCGCGCTACGACCCGACCACCACCGTGCGGTACGCGTCACGCGACGAGCTCGCGGCGGCACTCGCCGACAACGACCAGGCCGCGCTCGAGGTCCTGCGCCCCAGGCTGTCCGCACTGCGGCCCGGCGCGAGCTGGGTGGAGGGCGAGCTCGACGGTGGCGCGCTCCCGGAGGGCGAGTGGTGGCTCGTCGACCCGGCCGAGGGCAACGTCAACCACCTCCACGGGCTGACCGACTGGGCGGTCACCGCCACGCTCGTCCGCGACAACCTCCCCGTCATCACCGTGGTCCACCTCCCCCTGACCGGGCAGACCGCCACCGCGGTCGCGGGCGGCGGCGCGTACCTCGACGGGCGGGCGCTGCAGGTGTCCAGCACCTCGAGTCTCGGACTCGGCATCGTGGCCACCAGCCAGGCCCGCCCAGACGAGGACCCCGACGTGGTCTCGCGCGTCGCGGCCTCCATCGCCACGATGCTGGAGGAAGCGCTGGTAGTGCGTGTGTCCGTACCGGCGACGCTCCACCTGCTCGCGGTGGCGTCCGGTCGCGTCGACGCGTTCTGGCAGTACGCCGGCGCCCGCGCCGACCTGCTGCCCGGGGCACTGCTCGTCAGCGAGTCGGGAGGACGCATCTCCGACGCAGCAGGCGGACCGTGGACGACAGGGAGCGCCAGCTTCCTCGCAGCAGCACCAGGAGTGCACTCCACAGCGGCCGAGGCACTCCAGGCTGCGGTCGGCACGCAGCGGCAGCAGGGCGGGAGCTCATGAGCACCATCGCCGTCCTCGGAAGGGGTCGCGTCGGCGGGACCCTCGCCACCGCGCTCGGCGGCGCCGGCCACCACGTGCTCAGCGCCGGCCGCGAGCCGGGGGCGGCCTCCGCGGCAGCCGGTGCTGCGAGCATCGTCATCAACGCCACTCCTGGCGCGGGTGCCCTCGACCTGCTGACCGGACTGCGCGACGAGCTGCGCGGGACGCTCCTCGTCGACGTCTCGAACGCCACGGTCGACGGTCCGGACGGGCTCCCCGGCGACCTGGTCTACCCGGGCTCGAGCCTGGCCGAGCACCTACACGATGCGCTCCCGGAGACGCAGGTGGTGAAGACGCTCAACACCATGCTCTTCCCGGTGATGGCGGCACCGGCGCTGCTCGCGCAGCCGCCGACGGCCTTCCTGTCGGGCGACGACGACGAGGCGAAGGGCGTCGTCCGCGACCTGCTCGTCGACCTCACCTGGCGGCCGGAGTGGATCCTCGACCTCGGCGGCATCCGCACCGCCCGCGCCACCGAGGCCGCGATCCTCTTCGTCCCCCACGTCATCCGCGCGCAGGGGTTCGTGCCGTTCGCCGTCTCCGTCGCGCGGTAGCCGCGCCCTTCCCGTGCTCGCCGCGTCGAGCAGAGAGGTCGGTCATGAGCGTCGTCCACCACCGCACGGTGCAGATCGACGGCCACGAGGTGTTCTACCGGGAGGCCGGGCATCCCGACGGGCCGACGATCCTGCTGCTGCACGGCTTCCCGACCAGCTCGTCCATGTTCCGGCGCCTGATAACGCTGCTTGCCCGCGACTACCACGTCATCGCACCGGACCACGTGGGCTTCGGTCGCTCCGCGGCTCCTGCGGTGACCGAGTTCGCATACTCCTTCGACGCGCTCGCGCGCATCACCTCGGGGCTGCTGGACCAGCTGGGCGTGAACCGCTACGCGATCTACGTCCAGGACTACGGCGCGCCCGTCGGCTGGCGCCTGGCGCTCGAGCACCCTGACCGCATCACGGCCATCGTCACGCAGAACGGCAACGGCTACACGGACGGTTTCGTCGAGGAGTTCTGGGCTCCGGTGTGGACGTACGCCGCGGACCCGGGCCCGGACACCGAGCCGGCCGTCCGGGCCGCGCTCGGGGTCGAGGCCATCCGCTGGCAGTACCTCCACGGCGTACCCGACCCCAGCGTGGTCGACCCCGACACCTGGGACCACGCCGCCGCGCTCGTCTCCCGGCCGGGCAACGACCAGGTGCAGCTCGCCCTCTTCCGCGACTACGCGACCAACCCTCCGCTCTACCCGCGGCTGCACGAGTTCCTGCGCACCAGCGGCGTACCCGTGCTCGCTGTCTGGGGCCGCAATGACGAGATCTTCGGTCCTGCAGGCGCTACTGCCTTCGCGCGCGATGCTGCCGATGCCGAGATCCACCTCGTGGACGGCGGCCACTTCCTGCTCGAGAGCCACCTCGACGTCGTCGCTGGCTATCTGCAGGGCTTCCTCGGCCGCGTCCTGCACTAGCCCGTCCAGCACTCGAGAAATCCCCTCCACCTCAGAGGAGTCAGTCATGCCCTACGTCAACGTCGGGACCGAGAACAGCGGCCTGGTCGAGCTGTTCTACGAGGACCACGGCGACGGCCGCCCCGTCGTGCTCATCCACGGCTACCCCCTCGACGGCCGATCGTGGGAGAAGCAGCTCCCCGCCCTGCTGCAGGCCGGCCACCGTGTCATCACCTACGACCGCCGCGGTTTCGGCCAGTCGAGCCAGCCCACCAGCGGCTACGACTACGACACCTTCGCCGCCGATCTCGACGCGCTGCTCACCCACCTCGACCTGCACGACGCGGTGCTCGTGGGGTTCTCCATGGGCACCGGCGAGGTCACCCGCTACCTCGGGCGCTACGGCTCCGCCCGCGTCAGCAAGGTGGCACTCCTCGCTGCGCTGCAGCCGTTCCTGCTGCAGACCGACGACAATCCCGCCGGCGTCGACGGGAGCGTCTTCGACGGCATCCTCGAGGCGGTCACGAAGGACAGGTACGCCTACTTCGACGAGTTCTTCACCGCCTTCTACAACACCGACGAGACCCTCGGGAGCCGGCTGAGCGAGCCCGCCCTGCGTGCGTCGTGGGCCACCGCGGCCCGCGCGTCCGCGGTCGCGTCGGTCGCGTGCGTCCCGACCTGGACCACCGACTTCCGCGCGGACGTCGCTGCCGTCGACGTCCCGACCCTCGTCCTGCACGGAACGGGCGACCGCATCCTGCCCATCGACGCCACCGCCCGGCAGCTGCGCGCGCTGCTGCCTGACGCGACGTACGTCGAGGTCGACGGCGCGCCGCACGGGCTGCTCTGGACCCACCACGTCGAGGTCACCCAGGCGCTGCTCGCCTTCCTAGCGGCCTGACGCGGTCCCAGCGCTCGTTGCGGCGAACGCCCCCTCCCCATGATCTGCATGATCACGGGGAGGGGGGCTGCCTGTGCCGGTCAGCGCTCGAACGCGCCGGCCATCGACACCTGGCGGTGCAGCACGTCGGCGATGCGTGCCTGCACGGCGTCGAGCTCGCTGATCGTCTCGCTCGTCGCGTGGATGCCCGAGGCGACCGTGCCGCTGCTGGCCTGGATCGCGGCGACCTGGTCGGCGACCCGACGGGTGGCCTCTGCGGTCTCGCGGGCCAGGTCCTTGACCTCGTTGGCGACGACCGCGAAGCCCCGGCCGACCTCGCCGGCACGCGCGGCCTCGATGGTCGCGTTGAGGGCGAGCAGGTTGGTCTGCTCGGCGATGCCGGTGATGAGCCTGATGACGTCCTCGATCGCCGCCGAGGCGGTGCTCAGCGACTCCACCTCGCTCGTCATCGCCCCGGCACGGGCGCCGGCCGTGGCCGCGACCCGCCCGGCGTCCTCAGTCGCCGCCCGCAGCTCCGCGACCGTCTCGAGCAGCAGCCGGGCGCTCTCCGCGTCCGCGTCCGCCCTGTGCAGCACCGTCAGGCGCTGCGACACGAGCTGCTGCACGTTGCGCAGCGCCGCGGCGCGCGACTGGGACAGCTCGATGGTCTCCGTGACGAAGAAGTCCATCGTCCCGATGATGCGGTCACCGTCGAGGACCGGGAAGCAGACCCCGGACTTCACCCCGGCCCGTTGGGCAGCGGGGGCGCGCACGCAGTCCGGCACCTCCGCGAGGTCGCTCACGAAGACCAGGTCGCGCGCACGCCACGCACGACCGGACAGCCCGACGCCCTCGGCGAAGGACGCGGCGAGCGTGACCTCGCGGAACTCCTCACCCGCGGTCCCCGACTCGAGCTCGAAGCGGAGGACCCCCTCGGCCTGGTCGAGGCGCCAGAACGACCCGTACGCCCAGCCGAAGGCGCTGCGGACGGACTCCAGCGCGAGCCGCAGCGCAGCCTGGGCGTTCGGCGCGTCACCGACCTGGCTCACGACGGTGGTGACCGCCTGCCGGTCGTCGAGGGTCTCCTGCAGCGCCGCAGCCCCCATCGCCTGCTTGCGGGCCATCGCCGCGATGCGCGCGATCGCCTCCCACTTGTCACTGCCGAACGCCGGGAGCGGGCGGCGGCTGTAGAACTCGATGACCCCGACGACCTCGCCGTCGTCGTACATCGGGATCACCGCGCCCTCGAGCGCGCCTGCGTCGTGCGCGGCGCGCCAGCGCAGGCAGTGCGACCCCTCCTGGGGGTCCGCGACGATGACCGGCTTGCGCCGCTGGAGCGCGGTGCCGAGCAGGCCCGCGTCGGGGCCGAGCACGCGCGCACCACCCGCGGCGGCCGCCATGGCCGGCAGCAGCTCACCGGTCTCGTACGCCAGCTCGTACTCCCCCGCCGGCGTCGGCACCCAGCGCGCGCCGTACGCCAGCCCGAGGGAGTCGACCAGCGCGTCCGTCCCCTTCACGCGGGCGTCCTGGGCGTTCACCAGCCCCGTGCTGAACGCGAGCAGCACGCGCTCGAGCGCCTCCACGTCCCGCGGGGCCGCCACCTCGACGACCTGCGCCTGCCGCTTGCGCCACATGTGCCCTCCCCTTGTTCGCTTCCCGCACTATCGGCAACGGAGGCGCTGCCGTGAGCGACGCGGGCGTACTGGTGCTCGGGAGAACAGTGCGACGGCCAGGACGACGACTCGCCCCGGGCGACCGGGGGAGGTCACCAGGGGCGAGTCGACGTCGCCCTCCGGCCGCAGCCGCCGTCGGGGAGGGCGGCGGCGCGACCGGGAGGCCGGGGCCCACCCCCGCAACGGGGGGACGAGGGGAGCGAGCCGGTTCCGACCCTAGGCCTGTCGACCGACAGACGCAGAGGATCGGCAGGGTGTCACTCCACAGGGGGTGCTGTGCACCGGACGGCCTCGGCCGACAGTCGGAGTCGGGACCGAGTGCGGTCGGTCGAGCCGTGAGCGGAGCTCCTCCCGCGCAGAGAGCGTTCTAGCCAGGACAGGGACGGCACGAGCGGCGAGCCTCCGCTCGGGGCGGTGCGACGACCTACTCCTCGTCGAGGCCCTCGAGCTCCCGAGCGAGGCGCAGGAGCGCGTCCCGGACGCGGCTCTTCGCCGTCGCCACGGGGATGCCGAGGACTCGTGCGACCGAGGAGTAGCTGTGGTTCCCGTAGAACGCCAGGACCAGAGCCTGCTTCTGGAGCTGGGTGAGCACGGTGAGCTGGGCACGGACGCGCTGCTCCATCCAACGGCGAGCGACGAGGTCCGCGACGTCGTGGTGCTCTGCGAGCAGATGGCGCGCGTCGAGCTCGTCCTGGTCGCGGCGTCGCGCAGCCTCGACCGCGCGGACGCGGTCGATGGAGCGGCGGCGGGCGATGGTCATGATCCACGAACGTGCTTGACCGGTCCGGGGCTCGAAGCGGCGGGCGTACTGCCAGACCTCGATCAGGACCTCCTGGGCCACCTCCTCGGCGAGGTGCTCGTCCTGGAGGATCAGTCCGGCGACCCTGCGGATGGGCGCGTGCATCAGTCGGTAGACCTCGGCGAAGGCTTCCGCGTCCCCGTCGCTGGCACGGACGAGCGCCAGCGCGAGCAGGGTGTCCGCTGCGCTGACGGACTCCTCGGGCGGCGGGGCTGGACTGGCCATCAGGAGGTGTTCGTACGCGGGCGGCGTCCGGATGGGGCGAAGAGGGACATCGAGGACATCTCGGCTCACGACTGCGCCCGACCCACCGCTGACCACCGGCCGCTCCTCGGCGTGGCGGCGCACCCACGCACCGCGGCTGCACCTGGTCCGTCTCACTCGGGGGAGGGGCAGACGTCCGTCCCGGCCGGTGCGAGAATCGACGTCCTCGTCAACTCGCGGAGTGGTTCTGTGCCCGTACGTCCCGTGCCCCGTCTGCCCGCCGTACGCACGTCGGTCGTCCTGGTGGCCGCGCTCGCAGCGCTGTCCTGCCCCTCGGCAGCGACGGCAAGCGCACCGGCACCTGCAGCAGCGGCCGCCTCCGCAGCACCGGTGGTGCCGTCCCCCGAGGACCTGGTCCTGGACGCCGCGGCAGGCGGCAGCGACGCCCGCCCCCGGGCAGGGGTGTCGACGCGGGCTGTGTGGCCGCGTACCGCCTTCGCCGTGGTCGAGGTCCGTGGGACGTTCTCGCGGTGGGCGGCGGGCGTGTGGTTCCAGCGGGGTCGGTGCGGCAGGCCCGAAGCGAGCCCGCAGTTCCCCAGCGCGATCGCGGCGCAGGGGCCCGTCGGGGAGGACGCCGAGGTCGAGTACGCCCAGTCCTACACGTGCGACCCGAAGGACAGCACGCTGCCTCGACACCTCGGGGACCTGCTGATCGACGCGGGGAGCGGCTTCACGCACGTCGAGCCGTTGGGGGGGCAGCCGACGAAGCCGGCCTCCCAGCACACGTACTCCTACGTGGTACCAGGACAGGGTCACCGCCTCGGCTTCCGGGTGCGTGACGTCAACGCCGCCGACAACTACGGCCAGTTGCAGCTGTTCGTGCGGTCGGCCGTCGGCGGCGACTGCCGCGCGGGCGGCTGGCGCGCGTTCTCCAGCTACTCGAGCGAGTCCCAGTGCCGGGCCGATCTCGGCGCCGGGCGAGCTCCGCTGCCCCCGGGCGCGACAGTCCGGTTCACGTCCTTCCCCAGGACTGCTCGCAGCGGCGCTGCGGTGGCGGCCCAGGCCACCGTGCGCGGCACGGCGGTACCGGTGTCCTCGGCGGTCGTCGGGCTGTGGCGCCAGCAGGGCCGTCGCTGGGTCCGGGTCGCCGCCGCCCGCCCCACTGCCGCCGGCCGAGTCACCGTCAGGTTCACCGCACGGGCCACAGCGACCTACGCATTCCGGATCGACGGCGTCCGGGCGTCCAGCTCCAGTCGCACGTTGCGGGTCGTGCACCCGCGTCGGTGAGACGAGCCGTCGTCGACGGCGGCGACGCCCGGAGCCCTGTCCGCTCCCGAGCCGGACGAGCGCACGGGCCCGTCGGCGACGGTCAGGCCCGGCGTCCCCGCAGCAGTTCCGCGTAGAGCGACTCCGTCCGGGCGACGAGGGCAGGGACGCTGTAGCGGGCGAGCAGCTCCTCCGGCACGGGTCGACGAGCGGTGCCCAGCAGCTCGTCCACCGCGTCGGCGAGGGCCCGGAGCTCCTCCTGCTCGCTCCCGGTCTCGGGCAGGTGGCGCGCGTGGGCCGGCGGCGGGCCCTCGTCGTCGATCGCCGGGCACTGGCTGTAGACCGTGGGCAACCCGTTGCCGAGCGCCTCGATGATGGAGATGCCGAACGTCTCGTCACGTGACGGGCTCACGAAGACGTCGAACGCGTTGAGGAGCCGTGGGACGTCGTTGCGCGGGCCGAGGAGGTGGAGGCGCTTGGAGATCCCGAGCTCCTCGGCGAGGGAGGTGAGACGCGCTTGGAGCGGCCCGTGCCCCGCGATGACGATGTCGATGGGAGCGGGGGAGTCCTCCGCCGCTCTCACCATGGGGGCGAGGGCGTCGAGGAGCGACTCGAAGCGCTTGACGGGGTCGAGGCGACCCACGGCCCCGACGACGCGCCCCTCGTCAGCGAGGCCGAGCTCGCGCCGCACCTCGTCGCGCACGGCGCTGTCGAAGGCGAGCGCCTCGAAGTCGACGCCGTTGTCGATCACGACGACGCGCTCCTCGGCGATGTGCCACTCGGCGATCCGCTGCGCCGTCGTCGGCGACACCGCGATCGTCCGGTGCGCGAGGGCGGCCAGGGCACGGTAGAGCGCGGCGAGCTGCGGCGTGCGTGCGCGCCCCTCGATGGTCGCGGTCATGATGGAGTGCTCGGTGGACACGATCGCGGGGACCCGGGCGAGCCGTGCTGCGAGGATCCCGAACAGCTGGCCGCTGAGCAGGTGCACGTGCACCACGTCAGCACGCTCCGCCCGGAGGAGCCGCGCCAGGCGGACGACCGCGGTGAGCTTGCGCCACCCGGTCATGCCGAGGAGGCGCACGTCGTCCCCCCGCTCGACCATGCCCTGACCGACCTGCCCGAGCAGGTAGAGGCACACCGCGGTCGCGTGGCTGGTGCCCCGCTCGACGAGGTACTCGATCTGCTTCTCCGCACCTCCCGGCGCGAGGCCGGGGACGACGTGGACGACCCGGGTCGCGCCCGCTCGAGGCGGGGTCCGCTGCGCAGGCGCAGCACCTGACCATCTCCCCCGGTCCACCTCGGCGTAGAGGCTGGCGAGGCTCCCAGCGGCGCCGTCCCAGGTCGGCAGCAGCGGCGGAGCAGATGCTGCGGTCTGTCCGGTCGAGGCCAGCACGGACGCGAGCACGTCCGCCACGTCCTCGGCACGCGCTCCCGGCGCCACGCCACGCACCAGACCGTCCTCGACGAGGTCGGCCACGCCGGCGGTGTCGGTACCGACCACGGGGACGCCGAGGGTGAGGGCCTCCATCACCGCGACCGGGTGCGCCTCGTAGTCCGAGAGCGCGGCGAAGACCGCTGACGTGGCGAGAGCGCGGGCCATGCCCTCGCGGTCGCCGGGAGGCAGGTGCCTGATCGTCACCGAGTCCTGCACGCCCAGCCGCTCTGCCAGAGCGCGCAGCTCCGCTTCGTACGGACCCGCTCCGAGGATCTCGAGGAACGCCCCTGGGATCCGCTGCTGCACCAGCGGCAGGGCTTCGATGACGCGGTGGTGGCCCTTGTACCGCTCGAGGCGCCCGCTGGAGACGATCTTGCCGGGGACGACCGCGACGCCCTCGACCGGTTCAGGCAGCGCGCCTCCGTTGCGGATGACGCGGATCCGCGTGAGCGGCAACCCCGTGGCTTCGGCGAACAGGCGCTGTTCCGAGCGGCTCACACCGACGAGCGCCGCTGCGTCCCGCAGGAGCGGGGCCAGCAGCCGCCACTGGATCCCTCGCGCAGCGTTCCGGTGGCCCGCGGAGCTGCCCCCCGTGTGGAAGGTGACGACGTACGGGATCCCGGCCCGCCGGGCTGCCGCCATCGCCAGGACCGGGACGAGGGTGTGGATGCCCTGGACGTGGACGACGTCCCAGTCGCCCTTGCGGATGAGCCTCACGAGACCGGGAGCGAAGTAGTAGTCCCGCTGCGCCGGCCACGCGCGGGTCCTGAGGACGCGGAAGCCCTCCACGCGCTCGTCGCGAGCCCGGGAGCCCGTGCGGTCCGTGGCCGCGACGGTGATGTCGAGGTCGTCGCGGGCGGCGAGCCGCTTGCTCACCTCGTGCACGTGCGTCTCGATGCCACCGAGGTCAGGGAGGTAGCGGGCGGCGACCTGGAGGACGCGCAGCGGGCGCTCGTTCATGCAGAGGGGTCCGATCGGTGAGGGGTGCAGCGCAGGACGACGACGATCGCCCTGCCCCAGGCGGGACAGGGCGATCGGCGGCACCGGTCAGACCGCGAAGTCCCTGGGGGCGCGGACCTCGCTGTCGACCTGCAGCGCCACGGGGCGGCGGATCTCCGCCTCCTCGCGGAGATCGATCACCGACTCGACGCGCTCCCGCTGCACCTGCTCGGGCAGGGCTTCGAGCGCGCTGTCCTCCGTGGTGGCGAGCTGGTCCAGGTCCTCGAGCTCCTCGACGAGCGATGCCGCGCCAAGGGGCTCCAGGTCCAGCGGCGCGGGAGCCGTGACGTTCTGCGACAGCGAGCGCAGCCGCTGGCCGTTGAGGACCTCGCGCTTCTCGATGGCGATGGTGCGCAGGACGCGCAGGCCGTCGCTCACGGCGTTCAGGTTGCTCTGACCGTGCAGCCGCTCCGACTCGAAGGAGGCCACCTCGGCGATCGTCAGCCCGGCGGTGTGGACGCGGATGTTGATCAGCGTCTCGACCTCGAAGCCGTCACCCCACTTGCGCTCGTCCGAGTCGTCGCCGATCTGCCCGGCGTCCATGTCCAGGACCGGCAGGATGCGCGTCCAGAAGGCGTTGTAGCCGTAGCAGAGGTCCCGGTAGCGCGTGCCGTGCACCGTGTTGGTGAGCGCGTTCAGCGCCCAGTTCCCCCAGGAGCGCACGCGGGTGATGTCGCTCGACCCGCCTCCGGCACTGAACCGGCTCCCCTTCGCGTAGTCCGCGCCCGCGACGAGGGCGTCGACGAAGAACGGGATCTCGCCCGGGTCCATGGAGCCGTCCGCGTCGATCATCACCGTGATGTCGCCGGTGGCGGCGTGGAAGCCGCAGGCGAGGGCGTTGCCCTTCCCCCGCCGCGTCTGCGTCACGACACGGACGTCCGGCCACAGCGCGCGCGCGACCTCGACCGTGTCGTCCACGGAACGGCCGTCCACGAGGATGATCTCGGCCACACCGGCCGGCATGTGCGCGGCGAGCCACGGGAGGTTCTTCGCCTCGTTCATCGCCGGCACCACGACGGAGACCGACGGTCCCGCCGGATCGATGTCGCGACGCTCCGCGGTCACGAGGACGCGCAGCGGCGCGCGGGTGCTGTCTGTGCCCAGCGAATGGATGTTCGGCAAGGAAACCCCCCCAAGGGTCGTGGCCTGGATGAGCCCGGCCACGCTGCCGGACGGACGACGCCCGCACTGGACGTCCGCTACGTACTGTTCGGAGGGAAGAGCCGATCGGATGGCTGTCACCCTGCCGATCACACTGAGTCACATCTTGTGACCCTGCCGGGTCGGGGTGCGCACCCCTCCGTCTGCGCACCTCTGTGGGCACGTCATCCCACGTCCTCGGCGGTTCTAACCCTCGTCCACCACACTACGTGACCTGGACCAGGGCAGTCGACCGCTGCAGGACGTGCCCTGCGCCCGATCGGGTACGGCTAGCATCGCCGAGTGACATCAGCTCCTCTGCGCCTGTTGAGCCAGACTCTCCAGGCGGTGCGAGCGGATTGCTCACGCTACGTGTACCTGCTGCGACTGGATCTTCCGGAGGAGCAGGCCCTCTCCGCGTTCCGCGGCGCCGTGCGCGCGCTGGTCATCTGCCAAGGGCTGCAGGCCTCGCTCGTCTACCGCCTCGGGCACGCCGTCATCGTGTGGGAGCCGGAGACAGGAGGGGGGCGCCTCCTGCGCCGGCTCGCGCGCGCTGCCCACTTCGTCTGCGCACGGACGATCGAGTCCACGACGGGCATCCGGATCAACGAGCGCGCCGACATCGGCCCCGGACTCCACATCGCGCACCACGGCACCACGATCATCGGCGCGGTGACCATGGGAGCGAACGCGACGATCACCCACAGCGTGACCATCGGCAGGAGCGGGCGGCGCGGAGAGCGGGCGACCCCCGTCATCGGGGACCGCGTGTGGATCGGGCCGGGAGCCGTCATCACCGGGGGCCTGCACATCGGCGACGACGTGGTCATCGGCGCGAACGCCGTCGTGACGAAGTCGCTGCCGGACGCAGCCGTGGCCTACGGTGCTCCCGCGCGCATCGCGTCCTACCGCGGCAGCTTCGACCAGGTCCTGTACGCCGGGGCCGAGGACGATCCCGGCCGGGTGCGCGCCGTCGCGCGAGCTGCCGAGCGCACGAGCTCGACCGCGGCCCAGGAGCACGGCGCTCGGTCCGAGGCCTAGCTGCTGGCCGGCTCGGGCGACGCGTCCGTCGAGGGGTCGAGGACGAGGGTCCTGAACGCGCTCGTCGAGCCGGTGCGGACCAGCCGCACGATCGTGCGCGCTGCCGGGCGCTGCACACCGACCCGCACCGGGTGTCCGGGCAGGACGCGGATGTCCCGCTGAGCGGTGGTGACGACCCGGTCGGTGACGACCTGGAGGTCGTAGGGACCTGAGGCAGCGTCACTGCTGATGACGACGGCCCAGCTCCCGCCGTCGCGGTCGAGGGCGAGCGCCAGCGGGGCCGTGTCGCTCCGCTCGGCCGCGCTCACCGCGACGGCGGCAGCGCCGGCGGCGACGGCGAGCGCGACGGCGTACGTCAGCGTCCGCGCGCTCCACCAGCGCGGCGCCTCCCGGGCCGGTCTCCCGGAGCCGGGGGCCGAGGCGCTCGCGCGGGCTGGAGCGGCGAGCAGGCCCAGCGCGACGACCGCGTAGCCCAGTGCCCACGTCGTCCTCGTGAGGCCGGCAGGGACCAGGTCGAGGACGACGCCGAGGAGGACCAGGAGGACCAGGACGCCACCGACGGCCAGGGCGAGCTCGTCGAGCCGGCCGCGGCGCCCGCGCGGGACCACCTGGAGCACGGTGCCCGCCACCGAGACCACGACCAGCGGTGCGCGTAGCGCGCCGGGGGCCCCGAGGAGCACGGCGGCGCAGGACAGCACCACCAGGAGGGCGACAGCCTGACGCTGCCGGGTCGGCGTCACCGGAGCCCGCGGACGTCGTAGATGGCGATGGCTCCGTTGTCGTAGACGCGCTGCGCTCCTGGGACCGCACTGAACTTGGTGAGCGCGGAGCACGCCACCGGCGTGGTGCGTCCGCGTCCGTCGAGCTCACCGCTCTCGTAGTAGACGCCGATGCGGGGGAGGTCCGTGCAGTCCCGGCGGTCGTCGACCACGTAGTCCAGCCGAGCCAGCCGGATGAGCTGGCGGTCCCGCGGAGTGTAGGTCGCCCCGAGCAGGACCTGGCTGGCGTCGATGTGGTCGGCCAGGTGGGTGACGCTGTACTGGCCGCCGATCGCGCCGGCGAGCAGTCGACCGACGCGGTCGGCGAGGACGCGCTGTCCAGGGGGGAGCTGCGCAGCCTCCCACTCGGCGGCGGAGACGTTCGCCCCGTCGATGCTGCGCGAGTCGGCGGAGACCAGGTAGGGGCCGGGGGTCCTGGACCAGATCGGGCCCGCGCCGAGGATGGACTGCCCCAGGAACACCTCGCTCACGACGACGAGACCGAGGAGCACCGAGGGCCAGCGGGTGAACGACCACCGGGACGCCATCCAGCCACCGACGAGGAGGCCGAGCCCGACGAAGAGGAACCCGGAGGCACGGTCCGTGACCTCCGAGGTCGCAGCGGTGACGTGCCCGGCCGGGATGAGGGGGTAGAGGGCTCCGGCGGCGCACAGCAGGACCGCGACCGCGTCCCGGGCACGGAGCCAGCGACGCCCGTGCAGGAGCGCGGGCACCAGGCTGAGGAGCACGATGCCGAGGGAGAGGACCAGGGCGAGCTGCTCCCACTGCGGCGTCTTGACCCCGCCGCCGTCCGCGAAGTAGGTGCGCGACTGCCCGGACTTCGCGAGTCCCCCGACGTCCGAGGCGGAGCTCTCGGCGATCGTCGAGAGGTAGCTCACGACCGTGTTCCCCGGACGGACGACCCAGCCCGCGACGAGGACGGCGCCGAGCACCGTCAGGAGCGCGAGGGGCACGAGCCGCGGGGAGCCCCGGCCGCGGAGCGCGAGCTCGAGCAGCGCCCAGAGCCCGATCGTCCCGACGAGGAGCATCGCGGTCAGGTGGTGGGTGACGACCACGGCGGCGAGAGCGAGGACGGGCAGGGCGAGGAGGCGGAGCGCCGGACGCCCACGGACGCCCGCCGGCTCTGCCGTCCCCCTGGGCAGGTCCAGGGAGGCCGGCGCGAGCCGCGTCACCGCGAGGTAGATCGTCAGGAGCGCGAGGGGGAGGGACAGGCTCTGGTACGAGTACTGCGAGTTGAAGAAGAGGTACTGGGGGTTGCACGTGTAGACGAGGGCCGCCACGCACGCGGTCCTGGAGGAGGACGTGATGGCCCGTACGACTCCCAGGAGGGCGAGCGTCATGGCCACGCGGGCGAGGACGAGGACCACGACGGCGGCGGGGCGGTCGCCCAGTCCGAGCAGGCTGCGGGTCCCGGAGGTCGCGATCTCGAGGCCCGGGTAGGACGCCGACGCCGGGAGCAGCGGGTTGGCTGCGAACAGGTGGTGCGTGAGGTCGATCGCCCGCAGGGTGTTCGCGTGCGCGAGCTCGTCGTGGAAGACGAACCGCGTCGGGTACAGCAGCACGCGGGTGGCGTACAGCGCGAGAGGCAGCATGACGGCGACGGCGAGCCGCTCGCGGGTCGGCGTCGGACGCCAGAGGGTGCGGGCGGCGGCGGGGACGAAGATGACGAGGAGGGCCAGCCAGTAGAGCGCGTCCGTCTGCGTCTGCGAGTCGCCGTGCCGGCCGCGGGCCGCGGCGACGGCGAGCAGCAGCAGCCCTACCGACGTGGTCAGGGCGATCTGGTGCGTACGGTCATGCACGGCGCGGCGCGACGACGCGACCCGTGCCACTGCCACAGCAGGAGCGGCGTTCATGCCTCGGTGCTTCCGCGTCGGGGGTGGGGGGCGGTCGTGCGCTGCGAGCTCCCCGCGGTCAGCTGGTGCCCCCGGCCGAGCACGCTCTGGTCATCACGCGCCCGGGACGAAGACGGCACAGTCGCACAGCGCGCAGTCGGTGCCGCGCCGCAAGTGCTCGTGCGCCACCGCCGCGTGTCCGCACGCGGCGCACGACCCGCCGGAGCGGCGGCGTGGCGTCCATCGTCCGCGCACGTGGCCGTCCTCAACTCGTCACCCGGATGCTGTCGATCACCATCTTGGCAGGGAACGGTGTGCTGCTGTCCGGCGCGCCTCCCCACGTGCCACCGACCGCGAGGTTGACGATCAGGTAGAAGGGCTTGTCGAAGGGCCACTCCTGGCCACTCCGCAGGTCGACCTCGGCAGCAGTGAAGTAGGGCCGCCCGTCGATGCTGAAGGTGATGGCGCCCGGACGCACGTCCGCTGCGTAGGTGTGGAACCCCGTGGTGAGGTCGGTGCCCGTGTCGTGGTCCGTGCCGGTGCCGCTCACGCGCTGGCCGCGCCAGCCGGTCGGGTCCTGCTGGTCGCCCAGCCCGTGCACGTTGGCGTGGACGGTGCGGGGGTCGCGCCCGAGCACCTCCATGACGTCGATCTCCCCGCTGCGCGGCCAGTCCACCTGGGGGCGGTCCGTCCCGATGGCCCAGAACGCCGGCCACAGCCCGCGGCCGGACGGCACCTGCATCCGCGCCTCGACGTGCCCGTAGGTGAAGGCGAACGCGCCCTCGGTCGTCAGCTTCGCGGAGGCGTAGTCCGTCGCGCGCCCCTCGGTGGTCGTGGGCTGGTGCAGGGCCGAGAGGACGAGGTGACCCTGGCCGTCGAGCGAGCTGGTGGACGAGTCGGCGGTGTAGGCCTCCAGCTCCCCCTCCCCCGCGGGACCGGGGTCCTGCACCCTGGTCCAGGGATCGCCGGGGGCTGCGCCCGCGCGACCGGCGAAGTCGTCGTGCAGCAGTGTCCGCGGCTTGCCCAGGCCGCCCGTCCAGGAGACCTGGACGGCGCTGGCGACGGCGAGGCCGCGCGAGGTGGGGAAGGTCAGGTGCAGCACCTTGCCCCTGACCTGCACCTCACCAGTGACGTGCCGGACCCCGCTGGCCGACGGCCCGGTCGCCAGGTCGACGTCGCGCGCGAGCGGGTCGCCGCCCGAGAGGACGTCGAAGACCCGGGCCCCGGAGCTGTCGCCGGGGATGCGGGGGGCGAGCAGGTCGACGGCGTACCGCCCCGGCGTGGGGACGGGGATCGTCCAGTCCGTGACCCCCTGCCGGTAGTGCTCGTAGAGCTGCGGACTGGCCGTCCCTGCGGGCGCGGACCCCAGCTGCTCGACGGTCCCGCCGTGCACGTCCGTCGCAGGGCTCCACACGGATCCCCTGCTGTCCGTCACCTCCTCGGTCCCGACCGTCTGGCGGAGGGTGAACCCCGCTGCGCCCGGTGCGCCGCGGTGCAGCAGCCGTACGCCGACGAGCGCTCCGGCGACGAGCGCCAGGATGACGACGAGGCCGACGAGGGCCCTGCCGCGGCGGGGGGGCCGGCTGCCGTGCGGCGGTGCGAGACCGGGCTCGAGCCGCGGGGCAGCCGTCACTGGCTGAGTCGGGCGCGGAGGTAGCCGGCGACGGTGACGCCGAGCCCGATGACCACGGCGGCGCCTCGTCGGGGATCCCGTGAGACGAGTCCGCGGAGCAACGCCGCCGGCAGCGTGCGGGTGACGTAGGCGCGCTCGGACGCCAGGGCGGCGTCGTGGGAGGAGAGGCGCCCCACCTCGACCTTGCTCCGTCCCTCCCCGTAGCAGCGGCGGACGAAGTACCGCCAGGTGGCGCGCTGGGGCGTGACCCGGTGCAGGACCTGGGCGGCCGGCTCGAGCAGCACCTCACCGTGGGGGAAGGCGGCGCGAGCACGGATGTACAGCTCGGTCTCCTCGCCACCCGCGGTGGACGCTCCGACCCGGCCCACCGAACCGGCGAACCCGCCGACCGCGTCCAGGACGGAGCGGCGCAGGCTCATGTTGGCCCCGATCGCGTTGCGGATCGGCGCCGCGGTCTGCGGCAGGCCGCGGTAGGAGCAGCCGACCACCCAGTCGAACTCGGGCGGGAACCAGCTCGGGCGGTCGGCGGGCCACCGCGGCTCGACGTGCCCACCGACGCCGATGACGGGTCCGCGCGCGTACGCGTCCGCGGTGCGCTGGCTCCAGTCCGCAGCAGCAGTGGCGTCGTCGTCGAGGAACGCGACCACGCTGCCGGTCGCCGCGGCGACGCCCGTGTCGCGCGCCCCCGACAGGCCCGGGCGCCCCGTGCTCGCCAGCACCGCGAGCGCGGGCCAACGGTCGCGGGCGCGGGCGAGCAGCCCGTCGTTGTGGTCGATGACGACGAGGAGCTGCCCGACCGGGCGGGACTGGTCGAGCACGCTCTGCACGGCCGCGACGAGGTCGTCCCACCGGTCGTCGGTGTAGGCGCAGATGACCACGCTCAGGTCGGCCGGCGCCACCGGAGCGGTCAAGTCGAGGCTGGGCTCGCGGGACTCGTCCGCGTCGACGGAAGGCAGGGACAACTCGACTCCGATCTCAGGCGGTGGTCCTCTCCCTCGAGGCACGCGACGATCTGGCACGACGACGGACACGACCGCGCCGCCCTCCAGGAGGGCGAACGCGCAGCGGGCAGGGTGTCGTTCCGCCGGCAGGTATTCGCCCCAGCTCGGCGCACGGACGGGTCCGCCGGCCTGGTCACCGTGGACGAGTCTGCCAGAACCCCCGACCGGGTCATCAGCAGCGCGAGGGATGCAGCCGATGGGGGGAACATGCGCCGCCCCTCGATGCTCGCTGCTCCCTCGGTCCGCGCGGGGAGGGCGACGGCGGCAGGGGCCTGCCTCGCCACGGTCAGCATCGCGGTCGGGAGCCTCGTGCAGGCTCCGTCAGCCGGCGCGGCGCAGGTGGCGACGCTCGAGGCCGAGGCGATGTCCTACCCGGGCGGGACGGGAGCGGTGTACGCGGACGCCAAGGCGTCCGCCGGGCGCGAGCTCATGCTCTGGTCCACCGCGAGCGCGGCCGGACGGGTGAGGCCCTCCTCCCCCGGCACCCTGGTGCTCACCGCGCGCGGACAGCTCTGCAACGGAGCCCCGCAGGTGCAGGTCCTGGTCGACGGGACGCCGGCGGCCACGATCACGGTCAGCGCGACGAGCTGGCGGGACTACCTGGTCCCCGGGCTGCGCACCGCCGCCCCGCACGCGGTCGTCGTGCGCTACGTGAACGACGCCAGGACGGCCACCTGCGACCGCAACGTGCTCCTCGACCGGGTGACAGTGGTGACCACGCCGAGCTCCGCGACGACCCCCTCGAGGCCGACGGGCGCCAGCGCCAGCCCCGGCGCGACGTCCAGCGCGCGAGCGAGTGCGACCAGCTCGAGCGCTGTCCCGCTCCCGCCCGCGACCACTGGGGCAGCGACGGCCACGCCGAGCACGACCACGCCGAGCACGACCACGCCGAGCACGACCACGCCGAGCACGACCACGCCGAGCACGACCACGCCGAGCACGACCACGGCCATGCCGAGCACGACCACGGCCACCAGCGCACCGGCCCCCGGTGCCTCCGGGGCCGCCCCCCTCGCTCCAGGCGCATGGCAGGTGAGGATGACGGCCGGGAGCACCCCCGTGACGGATGCGCTGGGCCGGACCTGGTCCCCGGCGTCGGGCCTGTCAGGAGGGGCACCCACTCCGGTCTGGGGCGGGATCGCCGGCTCGTCGAGCGAGGCGCTGTACAAGAGCGCTCGACTCGGGGTGCGCGACTGGACCGTCCGCGTCCCGGCCGCGGGCACCTACGCCGTGGACATCCTCACGACGGACGCGACGGGTGACCGACCCGGTGACCGCGTCTTCGACGTGACGGCCTCGGACGGCACTGCTGCGACGACGGCGCTGGCCACTGGCGTCGACATCGTCGGCACCGCCGGAGGGTGGTGGGCGTACCACGTCACCGGGCGGGTGGCCGTCGCGTCCGGCACGCTCGTCGTGCACTTCGTCCCCCGCCGCGGGGAGACGCTCGTGACGGCGCTCTGCGTCACCTCCGCCGGCGGGCTCGACCTCGGCCCGACCACCACGGACGACTTCACCGGGCCGGCGGGAGCAGCGCCCTCGGCCTCCTGGGTCCCCCGCGTGGGGAGCGGGCCGTGGGGCTCCGGCGAGCTCGAGGCCTACACCGCGTCGCGGTCGAACTCCGCACTGGACGGCGCAGGGCACCTCGCGATCACGGCGCGCCGCGAGTCGTGGTCCGACGCGTACGGCTCACGCGCCTACACCTCCGCCCGCCTGGAGACGAAGGGGCGCCTGACCTTCACGTACGGTCGCGTCGAGGCGCGCATGCTGGTGCCGGGCGGCGCGGGGCTCTGGCCGGCGTTCTGGAGCCTCGGGTCCGACATCGACGCCGTCGACTGGCCACGCAGCGGCGAGCTCGACGTCATGGAGTCCCTCGGCTCCCAGCCGGACACGGTGTACGGGCACCTGCACTCGCTCGGAGACGCCACCGACGCCACCGGCTGGCAGGGACAGCACGTCTCCGACATCGGGCGGGGCTTCGCGCCCGGGACCCCTGTCGCCGGCGCGTGGCACACGTACCAGATGGAGGTGACCCCGGAGTACGTCACGTTCGGCGTCGACGGCCGGCAGTACTTCACGGCGACGCGCACCGACATGCGGCCCGGTCAGGCCTGGCCGGTCGGCAAGCCGTACTACCTGGTGCTCGACCTCGCCGTCGGAGGGGACTGGGGCGGCGCCCCCGACGCGTCCACCCCGTTCCCGGCCACGATGCTCGTCGACAGCGTCACCCTGCGCCCGTGACCCCTCCGACCGCGTGACGCGGGGGGCCGCGCGGCCCAGGGCGGAGCGTGGCTCGCCTACGATGGGCACGACGGCGCGGGCGGCGCTCCTGCGCGGTCGCGACCGCATCGACGCAGCCCGCACCGGCGCGAGCAGGACGAGCCGGTGGACGGGGGACGCAGTGCGGGGCAAGCGGCGGGGATCGCGCGGGCTGGGCCGCTTCCAGGGGTTCGAGCGCATCGCCGCGGTGACCGCCACGCTCGTCGGGACGCAAGCGGTCACGAGCGTCCTCGGGCTCGTCTACTGGACCGTCGCCGCACGCGGCTTCTCCGTCCGCGCTGTCGGACTCGCCAGCGCGGCCATCTCGGCCATGCAGCTGCTCGGGTCGGTCGGCATGCTCGGGCTCGGCACCCTGCTGATCCGCGAGATGTCCCGCATCGACCAGGGCCGCCGCCGGGTCCTCGTCCGCACCAGCCTCGCGCTCGCGGCGGCCGCGAGCACCCTGCTCGGTCTGCTCCTCGCCGTCGCCGTGCACCTCCTCCCCGCTCAAGGGCTCGCCCCGGTCGGCGCCAGTCCCGCCGTCGCCGTCGCCTTCGCCGTGGGAGTCGGGCTCACCGGTCTCACGCTGGTGCTCGACCAGGCCGTCCTGTCCCTGGGTTCGGGGCTGCTGCAGCTCGAGCGCAACGTCGTCGCCAGCGCGACGAAGATCGTCTTCCTCGTCGTGCTCGCCGCCACGGGACACACCGGAGGCATGGCGATCTACCTCTCGTGGACCCTGGGGAACGCCGCTTCACTGCCGCTGGTGCTCTGGCGCACGAGGGGAGGGCGGCAGCTCGAGTCCACCAAGGGCCTGTTCGACTGGTCGATGATGCGGGACCTGCGGGGTGCAGCCGCCAGCCACCACGCCCTCAACCTGGCCCTCCAGGCGCCACCCCTGCTCCTCGGCCTGGTGGTGACCCTCGTCCTGTCCCAGACGGACAACGGCTACTTCTCCACCGTGAGGCTGGTCGCGGGGTTCGTCTTCGTCCTGCCCTACGCCATGGCCGTCGGACTGTTCGCGGCCTCGGACGCCGACGAGCGCGAGCTCCTGAGCCGCATGCGGCTCACCCTCCCGTTCGGCATCGCGGCCAGTCTCGCGGCGGACGTCGTGCTCTGGCCGATCGCCCACCCGATCCTGTCGGCGTTCGGCAGCCAGTACGCGAGCAACGGCATCACCGAGCTGCGGGTGATCGTCCTGGCGGGTGTCCCGCTCGTCGTGAAGGACCACTTCGTCGCACTGCGGCGCGTCCAGGGCAGGACGACGGAAGCGGCGGGCGTGGTCCTCGTCGGAGCAGTCCTCGAGGTGGCGGCGGCCACGGGTGGCGCGATCGTCGACGGGACGCGCGGTGTCGCGGTCGCGTGGGTCGTCGCTCTCGCCGTCGAGGCCGCCGTCCTCGCCGTCCCTCTGGCCCGCGCGCGCCGTCAGCCGCCGCTGCCGGCGGCGGCCGGCCCGGCCGCGGCCGGTCACGCCGTGGTCGACACCCTGGAGTCGGCTGACGCCGGGCTGACCGAGACGCCTCGCAGCCCCGGGGCGGCACTGCGCGACGGCCCGGGCGGAGCGGCAGCGCCCTAGCTCCGCCGCCCTCGCCGCCGGGTGGCGCGACGAGGGCGCGGTGGTCCGCACCTGGGCCCTGCCCTCGTGCGGCTGACCCGAGGACGACGAAGGCCCTGGCCAGCTCTCGCTGACCAGGGCCTTCGTCTACTGTCTCGACACAGCGTGCGCCCGAAGGGACTCGAACCCCTAACCTTCTGATCCGTAGGCAGCCTGGCGACGATCCGCCTGGTGCCAAAGTGTAGCCGCAGGGCTGTGACCTGCGGTTCCATCCGGTCGCGTGATCCGGGCAAAGGCATCGAGTACCGCCTGTCCGTGCAGATCCGCGGCGTTTCCTAGCGCACTGCCAGCGCGGCCAGCCCCTCGGGGTCGCCGTGGCGGCACTGCCTTGCCCTTCCCGAGGAGGCCGCCGTGCCCACCGCTGTCCCGCCCCTCTCGCCCTCGTCGACCGCGTCCACGTCGTGCATCTCGCTGTCGTGCGAGTCGCCGTGCTGCACTCATCCCGCCGCCGTGCGCATCACCGACCGGTACGGCGCGCACGTCCTGCTCTGCTCCTGGCACTGGGATGGCATCCAGGTCGGCGACCTTCCCCAGCTCTACAGCCACTTCGGCAGCCGGGGCATCGTGCCCATCACGATCCTGCAGTCCTACCCCCAAGGCGTCGGGGTGTGGGGCGAGTCCGGCATGAAGGCGCTGTTCGGCGCCGCCACGATCAAGGTCATCGGCTCGGGCACCGACGATCCCTCGTTCGCCGAAGACATCTCCCGCCTGGTCGGGGACGCCGACGTCGACATGGTCTCGGTGTCCTCGGGTGCCGACGGCAAGCGCTCCCGCTCCCGCTCCGTTCAGCAGCGGCGCATCCTGTCAGCCGCCGAGATCCGCGCCCTGCCCAAGGGCCGGGTCATCGTGCTGTCCACCGGGTCGAAGCCCGCGCTGCTGCACTCCGCCCCCTGGTACACGGGGACCCGGAAGGACGAGATCGCCGCGGCCCTGGCTCGCGGCAACGGCGAGATCGAGGCAGCCGCTCTGCAGGGCCGCCGAGCCAGCATCCCCGACCCGGCCTGGCTGGGGGCGGGCGCGCTGGACGGTGTCGCAGGTGCCGCGCCGGCGGCCGCGTCGTGAGCGCCGAGCCGTTCGACGACGGCACCCTGCCGCCGACGAGCCTGAGCGAGGCCGCCGAGCGGATCGTCTACCTCGAGCAGTGGCTCGGGCGCCTGGACGGCGTGGTCGCCGACGTGCAGTACCGGCAGCCGCCGGCGCCCGGGGTGCCGCCGCGCGAGCCGGTCGCCCCCGGGGACGAGTGGGTGCCGCTGTTCGGCTCGCTCGCCGAGTTCGTCCAGGGGTTCTTCGTCACCGCGTTCGCGCGGACCCTGGGGGGCCCGACCGGCATGTGGTGCGCGCAGTGGTGGGACCACGCGGAGGCGATCATGCGACTGGAGGCGCTGTGGCGGACCTTCGAGGCCGCCCGCCTCGACCCCGACAAGGGCATGGCCACCTGGTTCGCACACCACCTGGACCACCACCTCCCGATCCTGCTGTCCGGGTCCGGGCCGTTCGGCCAGTGCCGCCCCGACGAGCACCGGCCGCCGCCGGCGCTGCCCTCGCTCCCCGCGCCCGAGGGCTGGTGGGAGCCAATGACCCACACCTACCGGCAGGCCTAGCCACCCCCGGCGCGCCGCCGAGCGCCGAACCCCCCTCTCCTCGCCGCTTCCGCCCCGCACCTCTGGAGGTTCTCCGCCATGTCAGTCCCGACGTCAGGCTCCGCGCACGAGCAGCACGAGGACCCGGCCGCGCACGCGAGCGGCAAGGTCGTCCAGTGGGTCAGCGTGGCGACGATGGCCGCCGAGGCGCTCGCCCAGATCGCGGCGAACCGCTCCCGCGAGCGCGCTGCCGCCGACGAGCGGGCCGCCGCGGCGGCCCGAGCGGAGATGCAGGCCCGGCACGGGCAAGCCACCGCGGTGTGGGCACCGCTGCTCGACCCGCGGACCCGCGACAGCGTGGGCCTGGGGCAGACCGGCCACATCTGGGCGACCGCGCAGGGCTGGCGCCCCGCCCCCGACGCCGAGCGCGTGACGCAGCTGGCCGAGGACCGGCTGCGCACGCTGCGCCCCGACGTGATGGAGCGCTACGACCGACTCCGCAGCGACGGCGTCGACCCCATCGACGCGATGCGCCGCGTCGCTCCGTACTTCGACCAGCCCGCGGCGCGCGTGTGGGAGGGGCAACCGGGACCCCGGCGCGCTCCGCTCGAGCAGGACGTCGAGGACGTCGCGCTCGGCGCAGCGGTCGCCGTCGCGGCGACGGAGGAGCAGGGCCTGCCCCGGCTTGCCGCCCTCGCTGGCGGCCGCCCTTCCGCCGGGCAGCAGAGCGCCGGGGAGGGAGGAGAGTCCTCGCGGAGTGAGGGCACGTCCGCGGCGCCCGCGCTGCCGACGCTGAGCGAGGTCGCGGCCACGTCGAACGTGATGCACTACCTGCAGCTGAAGGACTACGGGATGCCGGCGCGTGACGCGCTGCACGCCTCAGTCGGGTCGGCTCTGCCGTGGGAGGCCTACGCCGGCTACGCCGAGGCCCGGCAGCGCGGCGTCCCCGCCCCCTCCGCGGTCGAGGCGCTGCGCGGCCAGCTCGGTGCCGGCCCGCGGCTGGACGCTGGCCGCGCTGACCTCCCGGAGGTCTACACCGCCGCCCTGCACGCGACCGGCTCGGCCGTGCCGAGCGCAGCGGACCGCGAGCGGGCGATTGAGGCGACCGTGGAGCACTTCATCGCGCACCCGACCAGCCCCACGGTGCGGCACGAGGACTTCGGCGACCTGTACGACCGTGCCGCCGAGCAGGCCCGCGTCAGCGCCGGGGTTGGCGGCACGCCGCTGGACGTCCCAGCGAGCGTCGAGGGCTACCGGGAGGTCGAGGGCCGGCTGCGGGCCAGCGCCGCGCACCTGCTGCAGGAGCAGCCTCCCGCGGCGACAGCGACGCTGACGCTGCCGGACCGGTCGCTCGCGGCCGCGCAGCAGGCGCAGAGCCGGGACCTCGGGGACCTCGCCACGGTCCGAGGCGAGACCGCAGCGCAGCACGGGCTCACCGCCAGGTCGCAGGCGAGCGTCCTGGACGACCCGGCGACCCCGCGCGTCGACGAGCACCAGGTGGGCGTGGCCCGCGCCGTGCCCGAGCAGACCACGGCTGCGAGCGATGCAGGGCAGAGCCGGGGCGCGCGTGCGGAGAGCGACCGTGACACCGTCCTCGCGCTCGACACCGCCAGCAAGGTCAGTCCGGTGGAGCTCGCGGCAGTCGCGTTCCCCGAGCCGATGAACGCTTCCGGCGCAGCAGCCGCCCGGGCAGGCGCGACCGGTGTCGCCGCCTCCGCCACGTCGGTGCAGCAGTCCAGCGCCGCGACCGTCGCGGCCACCGCCCACGCTGCGGCGACGCCGGTGCCGCCGCGCAGGGGCATCCGCCGGTGACGAGCATCGCCGCGAGCGTGTGCGACCTCCCCGAGCCGGAGGACGCCGCCGAGCCGCTCGCGCCGGTCACCGCACCGGCGCTGGCGGCCGCCGCGTACCCGGTTCCGCTGCTTGAGCTCGCGGCCGCACCGTCGCTCGACCCCACCGCTCCGCCCACCCCGACCCGACAAACCGGAGGTTCTGATGGCCAACCCCACGCTTCCCGTTGACGCGCTGGCTGTGCTCGCCGCGCAGCAGGAGCAGCTCGACGCGCTGCGCCGCACCGTCGAGGCGCAGCAGGAGACCATCGAGCGGTTGGTCGCGCGGGTCGGGCTCGCCCCCGCGCCGCGTGTCGCGCGGCGGTCCTGATGGCCCCGGCTCGGAGCGCCGGCCGCAAGGCCGGCGGCGCGCGCGACGAGGCCCGCGACAAGGCTCGCGACGAAGCGAGAGCCGCGAAGCTCGCGGAGCTCCACGGCAAGTTGGCCGAGCAGGTCCGGTCGCTGTCGACGGGTGAGGACTGGAAGCGCTGGCTGCAGACCGCGGCGGTGTTCCCGACGTACTCGTTCAACAACCAGCTGCTCATCGCGATGCAGCGCCCGGACGCGCGCGCTGTCGCCGGCTACGGCGCTTGGCAGAAGCTCGGGCGGCAGGTCACATACGGGGAGAGGGGCATCGCGGTGCTCGCCCCCATCATCCGCCGGGCGAAGGCCAACACAGCCGACAGCGACACCCCCACTGGCACCAGCAGCCCCGCGAGCGCGGGCTCGGCAGAGGCCGGGGACGGCGGCGAGCAGCGCCGCGGCGGCCGGGTCGTCGGCTTTCGCCAGGCCTACGTGTGGGACGTGTCCCAGACGACTGGCGAGCCGCTTCCCGAGGCCCCTCGCCCCCAGCTGCTGCAGGGCCAGGCGCCGCCCGGGCTGTGGAACGCGCTGGCGTCCCTGGCCGAGGAGCAGGGGTTCACCGTGCGGCGCGGGGAGACCGCGCCGGCGAACGGCTACACCGACTTCGGCAGCCGCGAGGTCGTCGTCCGCCCCGACGTCGACGACGCGCAGGCGGTGAAGACCCTCGCCCACGAGCTCGGCCACGTCCTGCTTCACGGCCCGGGCGGGCACGGCGGGGAGCACGGCGAGCCGGGTCGGGGTCACGGCCGCCCCGAGCAGGAGGTCGAGGCCGAGTCCGTCGCCTACCTCGTGGCCGCGGCTCACGGCCTCGACACCGACGGCTACACGTTCGCCTACGTCGCGGGCTGGGCCGCCGGGCGCGACGCCGCAGACCCCGAGCAGGTCGTCCGCGGCACCGCCCAGCGAGTCCTGTCCGCAGCTGGGACCGTCCTCGCCGCGACCCAGCCCGATCAGGCCCAGGTCGTCGGGGACGAGTTGGCCGAGCACGTTGCGGCTAGCACCGCCGCCGCTGACGATCTGCTAGCCCGCGCCGAGGGGGTGCGTGACAGCCTCGCCGACGCCCCCGCAGCCCCTCGACCGGCCGCTCGGGGCACGGCCGTCGGTCAGGGCCAGGAACCGGCCACCCCCTCGGCCACGCTCTCCGCGATGCACGCCGAGGCGCAGGCCTTCTACGTCGAACGCCTGGCCCGCGAGCTCGCCAAGCACGAGGCCGGCGGCAGGAGCGCCGCCGCGACCGCCCTGATCGAGCGCGGGCTGCCCGCGTCGACAACCGCGGCCTACGGGGTGGGCTACGCCCCCGCCACGTGGACCGCGCTGACCGACCACCTGCGCGCGAAGGGCTACACCGACCGGCAGATCCTCGACTCCGGCCTAGGACTGCGCACCAGCCGTGACACCGTCGTGGACCGCTTCCGCAACCGCATGATGTTCCCCGTCCACGCCGTGGCTGGTGCTAACGGCACCAACGGCATTAATGGGCCTCAGCGGGAGCTCACAAACGATCTCAGTGACGGCACCGGAGTGGTCATCGCCTTCATCGGCCGCTCCCTCGACGCGGACGCCGGCGAGGAGGGCGCGGCACCGAAGTACCTGAACTCCCCGGAGACTGCGCTCTACCGCAAGGGCGAGCACCTCTACGGCCTCGGCGCCCCCGCCGTCGCCGCGGCGCTCGACCGCGGGGCGGTACCGGTCGTCGTCGAGGGGCCGTGGGACGCGATGGCCGTCTCCGCTGCTGACCCTGACCGCTTCGCCGGCGTTGCCGCAGCGGGCACCGCCCTGACCGCGGCGCACGTCGCCCAGCTGGCCGCGCGGGTGCCGCTCGCCGAGCGCGGCGTCATCGTGGCGATGGACGAGGACACCGCCGGCCGACAGGCGGCCGCCGCGACGTACCCGCTGCTGCGCGCTACCGGTGCGTGGCCCACCTACGCGCCGGGCCTGCCCGGCGCCGACCCGTCCAAGCTGTCCGCCGAGTACGGGTCGGACGTGCTGCGCGCCTCCCTCTCGCTTGCCGAGACCCACCCCCTCATTGAGCGGGTGATCGAGCAACGGCTCCACGGCCGCGACCTCAGCACCGCCGAGGACACCGTCCGGGCGGCCAGCTACGTCGCTGCCGCGCTCACCGACGCCCCACCCGCCCGCGCGGCTGAGGTCATCGCGAGGGTGTCCACCTTCCACGGCCTGCGCCCCGAGGCCGTGCACACCGCCTACCGGGCCGCGCTGGAGGAGCACGAGGAAAAACGGAGCCGCGGGGGGGCGAGATGAGCCCGCGCCAGCGGGCAACTCGTTCCTGCTCGGCTCACCCGTGAGCCTCGCCGCGGCAGCCTTCCCGACCACCGCTACCGGTGCCCTTACGGGCCCTAGCGAGCATCAGCACCGCACAGTGAGCGCACCTCCGCGAGCACGACACCGCTAGGTAGCTGGGCGGGAGGTGGGGGAGAGGTCTCGGCGGTACCGGGCTGCTCCGTTGCGGTTGCAGAGGGAAGCGAATTCGGTCCGTTTTGTCGCCTAAGGTCACTGTTGGTTAGCACCAGGGCCGCGAGACGTCGTGACCGCGTTCGCCTACGGCCTGGCCCTCTCCTCAGAGCTGGTCACGCGGCGTCCTCAACCGCTCGACGGCGGGAGGCGCGGCGGTGGCGCACCGCAGGATGGGCAGGGCGTCTCATTCAGAGTCGCGAACAAGACGCAGTACGGGACGGGGGGAGGGAAGACGTGGGTCGTCAGGCAAGCTTGCCCAGGTCTCGTCCTCGCCGATCCGCGTCGGCTTCTCCTGCTGGGGGAGGAGGTCTGTGAAAAGGACGAGGGTTTCACCGAGGCCCGTGGCTGCCGGGGCGATCAGGCCGTGCCGGCCGAGCTGATGTGCGACTTGCGCGACCTGCTGGCACCTCTGATAGCCAGCGCGGTCGTACGTCGGGCACTGCAGGTCCTGCACTGCAAGACCACTGGCGGCACGGGCCGTAGCTGTCCGCAGGTCAAGCAGCCCCGTGACGCTGACCTCGCACGTCACGAGGACGCGGGGGAGGAGTCCGGCGATGAAGGTCTGGCGATCCTGTTCCGTGTCGAAGTCGAGGGGGTCGACCTGGTGACGGTAGGCCTCGACGACGACAGAATCGGTGGGGCGTACGAGGTACAGGACCGGAAAGCCGGTCTTGGTGCCCCATCGCCCGTCGCTGGCGTAGCCGTCGAGCGCTCGTGCGGCGAGCCGAACAGACGAGTGCCGCTGCCAGCGGCCGGTCTCCGACACCTCGGCCAGCTCCGCTAGGCGAGCTGCAAGGTCGAAGGCGGTCACATCCCCCTCACGATGTTGTCCACTTCCTCGATGACCTCGTCGACGCGCCCCTCACCGAGGAGCTCGATCGGCCGTCGGCCCTCGAGGTTGCGGTTGCGCGAGCGCAGCCAGATCTGGATCGCCTCGTCGCTGTAAACGTCACGCAGTTCGCCCACGACGTGTTGGACGTCGATAAGGCGGGTGGCGGCCTTGCCGCGAGGTGTCGAAGTCCCCTGGCCCCAGTTCTGGATGGTGCGGAGACTGGCTCCCACGGCGTGAGCGAGCTCGGCTTGCGTGATCACGCGGCTCGTGACGTCTTCCACGATGCGCATGTAGCTGATGTTGCCCGACGCGTCTGCGGTAGACCGCGGCATGTACTAGCTCCTTCTGGCGGGTCGATCGATCCTTCTGCACATCGTCCTGCATGTCAAGTTGCGCAGCCGACTGCGTGCTCAAGTGCATGTCGTGCTAGCGTTATGGCAGGGAACGGAAGGGGCGGGGTATGGCTCAGCTCGTTGTGCGTGCTGGTGGGGGCGATGTCGCCCTGATCGAGCGCGTGCTTACCGGCGCTCCGTCCGACCGTCCTCACCGTCTCGTGACCGACGCGCACGTCGCCCAGTCTTCGCCGCGCCTGGCGCAGGCGGCACGCGGGGCCGGCGTGCCGTTCATGGTCGATCCCCAGACGCACTACCTGCAGGACACCCAGCACGACGCTGACAGGTGGGCACAGTTGGCGTTCGCGTCGCCAGCAGCACTTACCCCCGGCGACCTGCTGGCCAAGCGTGCCGGCGAGGCTCTCGTCGCGGGAGTGCTCGAGCACCAGCTGGCCTGCGGCGCGACCGCGCTGATCGCGCCCTACGTGCACATCGAGCGCGCTGATGATGGATGGCGTGAGGCGCAGATCGCGCTGTGGCAGGCGACGGGGCGATACCTAGAGCGCCAAGGGCTGCGGCTGCCGATCCTGCCCGTCCTCGCTCTCGGCTGGCGCCTCCTCGAACGCCGGGAGTGGCCAGCAACGCTGACACCGCTGATCGCGACGCTCGAGACCAACCTCGCCGTCAACGAGATCGCGCTTGCCGCCTCGCGCGTGGCCGCAGGCGTGACGGCAGCAGACCGCCTCACCTGCATGGTCGCAGTGATCAGAGAGCTGCGCGCCCACTGGCCGGTTCTCATGTGGCAGCAGGGCGAGCTGGGCGACGCCGCCCTCGCCGCGGGCGCTGAGGGATACGAGTGCGGGATCGGCTGGCGCGAACGCTGCGACCTGGGAAGCCAGATGCGCGCGCACCGCAAACCGACCAGACGCGGCGGCTCAGCCCGGCCCGTGTACATCGGCGCCCTCAGGGCGAGCCTGCCCAAGAGCTCGGTCGAAGCCCTCCTTGCAGCCGACCCCGCTGTTGCGGCACGGCTCACCTGCCTGGACCCCACCTGCTGCCCCTCCGGTCGCCAGGCGCTTCTCACCGATGCCCGGAGCCACGCAATCGCCGCACGTCGCAGGAGCATCGAGCTGGTCATCAAGCCCGCCCAGCCCGCGTGGCGCTGGAACCACCTCGCACGCGAAGTCACGGAGGGGTTGGCCCTTGCCGACCGAGTCAACCTCCTCGCCACCTCAACACCGGGCGTCAAGCGGATCAACACGACCGCACTCCGAGCCACCCTGTCACTCGCGAACAGTCGTCGGCAGACCCTTGGCCGACGCGCCGCCTAGCACGACCGGCCTGTCGGAACAGCCCGGGAGTCGCTCTGTACCTCCTTGATCATTGCCTCACGACTGCACGCAAGGCCAGGTCTAGGAAGTGCGATCGAGCGGAGGTGAGTCGGTGGCATCGCGCGAGGAGTTGCTGCAACGGTTGAAGCAGGGCCCGATGTTTCAGCACTGGCACTGGCTGCGGTGGAACTTCGAGCAGTCCCCGGCGACGCCCTTCGCCACACTGACCTTGGACGCGCTGCTGCGCTGTGAGGCGCGCATGGAAGGCTACGCGGATGCCATGCTGAGGACGCTGGAGAGCATCGGGGGTAGGGAATACGACCCCGATGACTACGAGCGCATCAAGCAGTGGCTCGGCGAGCTCGCGGTCGTGGTCCACTTCGTGGACTGGGAGTGGCCGGTACCTGTCACTTTCAAGCGGGAGCCGGTCGCGCCCGGGTCGGGGCGAAACCCCGAGTTGATCGTGAGCAGTGAGACCTGGCGGTTTGGCGTCGAGGTCAAGACTCCGGACCTGCGGCTGCTGCGAGCAGGTGGACGTCAGGCGCAGCCGTGGCAGCTCCTCACGCGCGTCCCTGGCGGCCGGGACCTTCCGGGCGGGGTGACCTTGCCCCGTGACCTGGCGATCAAGGACTTCCTCCATAGCGCGGATGCCAAGTTCGCTGGCTTCCACGCCACTGACGCCCACTTCTACGGCGTGCTGTTCATCGTCTGGGACGACTACATCAACGAGCCGATCAGCGCCCTTCTGGGAGGACCCTCGGGGCTCTTCACGCGTGGCAACTTCGACCTTGCGTCGAGTGGCGAGCCGCACACCTATCCCAACGTCGACGCCGTCGTCGTTCTGCGCCAGCAGCACCAGCTCCAGGAGGGCATGGCCAACTGGCCGCCCATTGACGAACGGCGTCACTTCCTGGACTACGGCGACGTCGCTCGATTCCCGCCGAACGCCGTGATCCCTAACCCTTCCTCCACGCGTGAGCCTCCTGCCGCGGTGGTCGACGCGCTGCAGGCGTACCTGCCAGGCCCGACGATGGGCGCTGAGTACGTGCCCAGCGAACTCGTCATGTGGCTGGACAGTAGGGACGGCGACCGGTGAGACGGCCGTGACAGAGCGCTGCTCCGAGAGCAGGAGCAGCGGGTGCCACTCGTGCCCCCTCTGCTTGCCGGCCGCCTCACCTCCGCTCCGGACTGGCTTGCCGCGACCGTGATCAACAGGCGATCAACGTGGCCGATAACTGTTCTTATGTCACCCTGCGCTCCCCGTGTAGCCAGCCGCCGACGCCCGTCAGGCGCCCTAGGGTTGATGGACCTTGCAGAGCAGCCACGGATCTGCTGGACTTGTCTGGAGAAGATGACAAAAGGGGAGCAATGAAGCTCAGGAGTCCCGCCCTCGTGGTGCCAGGCCTCATGTCGATCGCCATCGCGTGCTGTGCTGCAGCGCCGACTGCTTCCTCAGCAAGTCAGCCCGGAGCTCCGTCAGCTCCTCCGCCTGTGAACTTGTCCGAGGGCTTGACGCTCCCTGACGGGTCTCACGTGGCCATCGCCCCACCGAGCACCCCAGGCTGCAAGCAACTCCCGCTCATCGCACAGCGCTGGGAACGGCCAGACCGCACGCAGAAGGGCATCGCCCTCCCTACGCCGGCTCCCGACAGCGCAACGGTTGCGCTCTTCCAGGACCCCAACGGGGGCCAGGTCAGCACTCCCATACCTCCGCGCGGCTGGTCCCCACAGACCGCGAGCGCCGCGGAGCTGGACTACTACGGCTACCCCTCTCGCCCATCAGACGCCCAGAGTCTCTCTGCGTGGATCACCGCCGCGAAGGCGTTCCACGGCTTCGGCAGCCCCGGGCTGTGTGAGGACACCACCTACCGGAATGCGCCGCTGCCCACCCCGCCGGCGACGTCCCCGACGGGCTCGTACAACACGTCGGTCTCTAGCTCCAATTACGCCGGTGTCTACAACGGTGCAACCAACATCAGCAAGGTGTACGCGCGCCGCGTCAACACGGGCTACAACTCAGGGACCTGTGCAAGTAACGCCGAGCATTCCGCATGGGTAGGCATCGGAGGCTTCGGCGGGAATCCCCTCATCCAAAACGGTGTTCTGGACAGGGCGGCTACCCGATCCAGGCGTTCTACGAGTACACAGGCGGCAGTTACGGCCTACCCTCGGTAGGCGCCATCGTAATCAACAACTACCCCGTCTACTCCTCCGATGTCATCAGCATGTCAACGCAGTTCTTCGCGAACGCGTCTGGCGGGTTCTTCGAGTTTGCATGGAACTCCAGCACGAGCGGATCCAGGGTCATCGATTGGACGGGCGGAAGCACCACGGCCGCGAACTACTGGCGTTCCGGGGCCTATGCCGAAGCCGTAGATGAGCGACCCGCTACCGACACCTCCGGCGCCCACCTCTACCCGCTGTTGAACTACAGCACAGCTAACTGGGACAATGCAAAGTACTACCAGGGGGGCGACACGTCGACGAGCTCCTGGCTGCGCTCCGGTAACGCTGGCTTTCTGTACGCCGTGGACGGTTCGGGCTACACGATTGAGAACGGGTCGGGCGGCTCCACCGTCGATGCGTTCAACGACACCTGGCACTACTGCGCCTGACGCTGCCCGTCGCGCGTCGCCCGGGCGAGACTTGCCGTGTCCCTCAAGGGAAGCGCCGAGGCTGCCGAGATGAGAGCAGAAGCGTTCTCAGAAGGGCCGCCGCTAGATGCTTACGAAGTTGGGGCTTCCGGGCTCGCTCATGCTGCTGATCGCCGCGATCCTGCACGCGTCGCCCCCTGGAGCAGGTGCCCGTCCGGCTAGTCCCCCGGTGACCGTTGCCTCCCCGACCTCGAGTTCCCAACGTGCGGCTCCCCCGGTCAAGAGCGACCTGGACGTCTCGATGGGGTCCAAGTACACGACTCTTCGAGTTCGCAGGGGTGAGCGCTTCACGGTGACCGCGACGCTGCAGGGACTGAGAACGGAGCCAGCGGTGGAGACCTCTGGTCGCCTACTCAAGATTGTCGACCAGGGCATCACCGCTGAGGGCACCTCATATTCGACTTTCATCGCAGTTCGAGTAGGACGAACAACTGTATTGGCGCGCGAGGTGCCCTTGGGCGACATGCCCGACCTTATCATGAAGGGCACCGTGCTCGTAATTCCCTGAGTGCTCGAAGCTAAAGGCACCTTCTTCCGGCACAACTGCGAGCAGCGCGGTAGTACCGACAACTACCAGTCGAACTCGCGCACCCTCACTGCCGCTCGCACCCCTCATGCGGCCATAGTGGCAGGCCGGTCCTCAGCGGGAACGGTGCTCCCTCGGGCTTCTCGCCTCATTCCCGTTCTCGGGTGATTGGCTAAAGCGACGCCGTCGGCGGGCTCGCATGCCGGTCGACGCCGCGAGAGATAGGAATGCGATCGCCAGTGCGGGCCACCCCCAGGGCGATCCGAAGACCCGCAGCATAAGGGTGCCGAGCACGGTTAGGACGAATGCCGCAATCCACAACGCCGCCGCTGTCGAACCGTACACTTGCCTATCCGTCTTTCTTGGGGCAGTGATGCAATCTGTAGGGATCAGTCCCCGCGCCGCCGGCGCTTGGGCTGCGAACGTCTGAACCAGTGAGACATGTTCATGTTTGGCCCCCAAATCGCTTGAGCGATGTAGGTTGTCACCAAAAAGACGGTGCCCACAATGATGATGACTAGCGTCCCATCCACGTCCGCTCCAATCCTCGGCAGCACTTGCTGATTTCGTCTGTCACTCATTCCTAGTCCTCGAAGGGAAGCTTCAACTTCTTGATCACCTTGTAACCCTTGATTGCCAGACCCGCGGTGTCAGTCACAGCGTCGGCGACCGTGAAACCGGCTCCTACTACGTTGCCCGCAGTCTCTCCATACTTGGCGCCGACTGCCTTCTGCACCACATTCTCTACGCATCCTTGCAGAGCGCCCTTGGCGCCACCCTTGACACCCTCTACAAGCGTTCCCGCTCCGGGCTCCTCCAAGCTTCCTTCTGCCGCGCCGAAGGCGAAATCGCTGGCGCCACCGGTGGCTGCACCTCCAGCGCAGGTGTGTGCGTAGCTGTCCAGACCGCTGGGGTCGGTGAAGTCCGCTGGGCTGGCTCCTGCGTAGAGGTAGCCGTTCGCCTCCTGCCCGCTGGGATCCGCTTGCGTGAAGCGGCCGATCTGGGGGTTGTAGTAGCGGGCGCCGAGCTTGTACAGGCCGGTCTCGCTGTCGAGGTAGCCGCCGGTGTAGCGGAGGGGGTTGCTGTTGGTGACGGTGGTGGCGGTTCCTGCTGCGGCTGGGGTGACGCCGGAGGTCTTGCCGAAGGGGTCGTAGGTGTAGGTGCCGACGAGCGCGCCGTTGGCGTCGATGAGGGCGACGACGGTGCCGAGGTTGTCGGTCAGGTAGTAGTAGATGCTGCCGCCGGTGAGGTAGGCAACGGGCTCGCCTTCGGGGGTGCGGATGAACCGGTCGGTGGCGGTGCCGCTGGTCTGGCTGGTGAGCCCGACGGGGCTGTTGAGGTAGCTGGTGGTGCTCGAGCCGACGGTCTTGGCGGTCCGCTCGTAGTTGCCGGTGCCGGCGTAGGTGTAGCTGGTGGCGGTGCCGGCGTTGACGGTGGCGGCTTGGTCTCCGCGGGGGTAGGTCCAGGTGCTGGCGGTGGCGTTGATGGCGCCGGTGAGCTGGTTGCCGTCGCCGTCGTAGGACCAGCCGGTGGTGCTGCCGTTGCGGCTGGTGAGCTCGTCGGCGGCGTTGTAGCCGTAGGTGTGGGAGTCGACGTTGACGCCGTTGGAGTAGGTGACGTCGGAGAGCCGGTTGCCGTCGAGGTCGTAGCTGTACGTCCACTCGGCGGTGGTGCTGCTGCCGGACACGGTCTCCTTCGCGTCGGTCAGGCGCTGGAAGCTGTCGTAGGCGTAGGTGAGGGTCGAGTTCTGCGGCCAGCCGATGCCCACGTGGTCGGTGCGCTTCTGGGTCAGGCTGCGCTGCTTGTTCTTGGTCGAGTCGGTGGGGTCGACGTGGAGGTAGTCGTAGGTGTAGTCGACGATCGTCGCGCCGGTGCCGGATACGCTCTCGATCTCCGACGGGCGGCCAGAGGAGTCGCGGGTGACCGCGGTGTTGGCGGTGGTGCCGGAGTAGCCGGTGGAGGTGCGCGCACCGTTCTTGTCGTAGCCGTAGGTGATGCAGCGGCTGACGGTGCCGGTGCAGGACCCGCCGGGCGCAGCGAGCGTCGCGAGGGTGTTGTCGTGGTTGTAGGTGTAGGTGGTGGTGCCGCCGGCGTCGGTGTAGCTGGTGACGTTGCCGTTGGCGTCGTAGCCCAGCGTCGTGCTAGCTCCGCCGGGGAAGCTGGTGGTGACCTGCCGGTTGAGCTGGTCGTAGCTGTAGCTCGTGGTGCCGGTGTTGTCCTGCCGGCTGGTGACGTCGCCGTCGTCGTCGTAGGTGTAGATGATGCACTTGCCGGTCGCGACGTCGCCGGTGCCGGCGGTGGTGCTGCAGGTGGTGGCGTTGTTGAGCTGCTCCTGCTTGAGCCGGCCGATGTTGTCGTAGGTGTAGGTCGTGGTCTTGCTGCTGCTCGTGCGGGTCTTGACCCGGCCGATCGCGTCGTAGGTGTAGGTCACCGCGGACAGCGGGCTGGGCGGGGTGACGGTGTCGACGTTGCCGGCGGTGTCGTAGTGGTAGGTGGTGACACCGCTGATGCCGTTGGTGTCACTGCACAGCTGGCCGGCCTTGCCGCCGCAGGCAGGCGTCACTCCGTTCACGGTCACGCCCTGGTAGCGGTAGCTGTGCGTTGCGACCCCGTTGGTGGGGTTGGTGGTCGTGTCGGTGACGGACTGCACGTTGCCGGCGGTGTCGTACTGGATGGAGGACTTGTCGCCCTCGGTGTCGGTCGTCTGGGAGGGCAGCCAGTGCCCGACGCGGTTGGTGACGGTGCCGGGGGCCTCGCTGTAGGTGATGGTCGACTCGGCTCCGTCCATGGCGGGTGCGCCACCGGGCATGGGGACGGACGGGGCCTTTGACCCTCCGTCGCGGTAGTCGGTGTCGAACTTGTAGGTCGTCTCGGCGCCGTCGTACTGGCCCCCGACGCCGGTGGCGTCGAAAGCGGAGGTCTTGTTGTTGTCCGGCCCCCACTTGGCCTCGCGGTAGTGACCCAGCGGGTCGGTCACCTTGGTGACGCGGTCGTGGCTGTCCCAGGCGTAGGTGGTGTCGCCGGTGGTGTTGGCATCCTCGACGACGGTGGAGCCGGCGCCGCCGGGGGTGGTGGGGTCGGTGTAGTCGAAGTACACCGGGTTGCCCGTCGCGGTGGCGGCGTTGGTGAACTGGGTGAGGGAGGTGACCCGGTCGCCGCTGTAGCCGAAGCGGATGACGTTGCCCCGCGGCGTGGTGATCTGGTCGAGCAGCGTGTTCGTGTAGTGGAACTGGGTGTGCTTGCCGTTGACGTCGGTCACGTCGGTGAGGTCCGCGCCGGTGCGGGTGTAGGTGACGGTCCGGCCGAGCGCGTCGGACAGCCCGGTGACCCGGGTGTTCCCGAGGGCGGAGCTGTAGGCGGAGTTGACGGTGATGACGCGGCCGGCGGTGTCGGTGACCGAGGCCTGCAGCCGGTGCTCCCCATCGGGAGCAACGGTGCTGGTGTTGGGCTGGTAGGCGATCGTCTGCGTGAGGCCGTTGCGGTCCTTCACGCTGGTGAGCCGGTAGTAGTGGCTGGTGTTGAGGCTGTAGGTCTCGACGGTGCCGGAGGTGCGGCCGGTGATGGTGATGGTCGCCTGGTCGGTCGAGAGGGTGAGGTCGTTGTGGACGCCGGGCGGGGACTGGTACCCGCCGCCGGCCTTCGGCCAGTACAGGTCGTAGTGCCCGTCGGGTCGGCGTACGCGGATCGCGCCCGTCGAAGGCGCCCAGGGTGGTGAAGAGGGTGCCGAGGGTGGCGTACTCGTCGTAGCCGTAGCTGGTGGTCCAGTGGGTGCCGACGGCGCCGCCGAAGTTGATGTCGAACGCGTCCCGGGAGTTGTAGGTCCGCACGATCGAGGTCGAGAGCCCGGGACCGGGGACGGTCATGTCGGTCTGCTGCACGACGAGGTCGCCGGAGGCGATGTTGACGTGCGCCGAGAGGGTGTCGGTGAGCGGCACGTCGTAGTACTGCTGGGATGACTGCAGCCCGAGGGAGGGCTGCCAGATGACGTGGAGCTCGGGGCGCTGCCCGTCGGCGCAGTTGACGTCGCAGTAGTCGTTGGTCTGGTAGCCGGTCTCGTTGGTCGCGCGCAGCTCGAGGCCGTAGTTCGAGCGGGCGCCGGACACCCAATCGCGGACGAGGGCGGTCGCCGGGAAGTAGTCGTCGGCGTTCGTGCTCGCCGTCGTCGTGACCGTGCCGGTCGCGTCGGTGTCGGTGTCACCGCCGGCGGTCGTCCAGGCGGTGGTCGAGTTGCGGTTTGTCCAGGAGGCGCCCGGCACGGTCCAGGGGGCGGTGACGCCGTAGATGGACACCTGCTGCGTCCGCCCGGAGACCAGGTGCGTGCTGACGTGCATCTTGAGGTTGGCGTCGACGATCGTCGCGTCGGTGGGGATCGCGGTCGTGACGTCGTTGAACTGCAGCAGCGCCCGGTAGGTGCCGGGGTAGCCGGCCTGCGCCCCCAGCGCGGCGGTCGCGGACCCGACGGTGAGGGTGGTGAAGTGGCAGCCCTGCGGGGTCGTGGCGGTGGTGATGGCGCAGGTCTGCGCGCTGGTGCCGGGGTCGAGCCACAGGTCAGGGTCGAGCGTCACCGGGAACGCCCGTGACGAGCCGGCCAGCCAGGCCGCGTCGAGGGTGGTGGTGAGCGTCCACGCGCTTCCCGCCCCGGCGAGCGTGTAGTGCGCGCCCGCGCCGGTCGCGGCGGTGCTCGACCCGTTCTCGTACACCGAGGGGGCGGGGATCTCCCCCACCACGGTCCCGGAGCTCGTGCGCAGCGACACCGACCCGTCGACCTCGAGCCGCGGCGTCCAACCGGCCGGGACATGCAGGTCGAACACGTACGACGACGGCGCGGACGCGTCGGCGAGGACCAGGTCCTCCCGCACGCTCGACGCCGCCGCGGTGACCCGGGCGGTGACCGAGGGCAGGACGCCTGAGTAGGTGGCGACCGCACCGGATACGCTCGGCGCGGCCGGGGTGCCGACGGTGTGGAGCTGCAGCGACACCTGCCCCGCCGCGGCCGCCGCCGCGACGGCACCCGAGGCCAGGGAGCCCGGCACGCTGACCGTGACCGGGGCCCGCGGTCGACTGCCAGCCGCCGTGCCCGTCGCCGGTGAGCTGGTCGTCGATCTTCTGCCACGCCCCGGAGGCATCCCGGTAGTTGACCTGCCCGTGGTAGAGCACGGTCTCGCGCAGCCCGTCCCTCGTCGCGAAGGTCCGGGAGTCCGCGGTCCGCAGGGTCGGGAACTCGCCATCGGCGGCGGGCTGCGGCAGCGGGGACGACTTCAGCGCCACCACTCCCCCGGGCGCGGTGCCGCCCGGCGGCGGCGAGGCCTGCGCGGCAGGGCTGGCGGCTGCGTGCGCCGGGGTAGCCAGGGCCGCGGGCAGGCCCGCGACCGAGAGTGCGACAGCGACGGGAACGACAGGGAGGTAACGGCGACGCATCAGCCAGGCTCCTTCGCCCGGGCACGCCAAAGAGACCCTGTGGCACAGGTAGTTCTCGTGGCGGACCCTGCTACGGCAGCCCCTTCGGCTACCGCTCGCGACCGCCGCCTCACACGCACCTGACGCCCGCGAACCGGGACAGTAGACCCGGGCAACCCTGAGCGGAAGACCCAGAAGATGAACGATCTCGCGCCGCGCTCCCTCATGCTGCACTGTCACCCGATCGGGTGAACGGGACCCGCCCCTGGCGGGCTAACCGGTTCGGAGGTTCGCAGATTTACGTCCCCGCGGTCGATCCTGGACAAGCTCTCCCTCGGGGCGGTCGTCCCGCTGCTGAGCGGTGCACCCTCGCAGCCGTCGCAACGACGCTGTCGCCTCGCTTCGGTCCGCTCCGGAAGCGGCACGCGAGAAGCGTGCCCTCGCTAGCGAGAGCCGCGGAGCCGCTCGAGAGCGGCGCGCGCGTCGCCTCCGGCGAGCAGGTCCCCGACCGGCTGCACCACGCCGTCGCCGGTGTCGGCGAGCTCGTCGAGGGCCTCGTCGTCCTGGGTGACCTCCGGCGTGGGCACGGCAGGGTCAGGGTCTGGGGGCTGCTGCGGCAGCGGCGGATGGAGGTACGCGCGGCGCGCTTCGATGGCCGCGACGAGCCGCTGTACAACCCAGCCGCTCACATCGAGCTCGCAGCCGAGAACCCCAGACGGCCGCGCCCGTGGACAGCCCAGGAGAGCCGCGACTTCCTCCGCGCGATCGAGCTCGACCGACTCCACGCGCTCTACCAACTGCTGCTCGTCACCGGCATGCGGCGAGGGGAGGCGACGGGACTTCGTTGGGCCGACCTCGACCTGGACGGCGGAGCCCTCTTCGTCGTCCAGCAGATCACCGAGGTGCGCGGCCAGCTCCTCGTCGGCAGCCCGAAGACCAAGCGGGGGAGCCGCGTCGTGCCCCTTGACCCGGGAACTGTTGAGCGCCTCCGCCAGCACGAGCGTCAGCAGCAGCTCGAGCGCACTGCGTGGGGGGCCGCCTGGCAGGACCACGGCCTGGTCTTCACCCGCGAGGACGGTCGGCCGCTGCGGCCGGAGTACGTGACGCGGCACTTTCAGCGTCTGGCCGAGGAGGCCGGCCTGCCGGTCATCCGTCTGCACGACCTCCGCCACACGAATGCCAGCCTCGCGCTCGCGGCCGGCATCGACATCAAGGTCGTCTCGGACCGGCTGGGCCACTCGACGACGGCCATCACGGCCGATCTCTACACCCATGTGGACCGCGGCGTCGGGCGATCCGCGGCCGATCGGATCGCCGCCGTGCTGTCCGATGCCGCTGCGTCCGGCTCGGTTCCTAGGCGTTCCTAGCGCACCAGCAGACATCCACCCCGGAAGGAGCCTCAGATGCCGCCGCACCGCCGCACACGACAGAGGCCCTGACCCGCGTTCCCGCTGGTCAGGGCCTCGTGTCTACTGTCTCGACACAGCGTGCGCCCGAAGGGACTCGAACCCCTAACCTTCTGATCCGTAGTCAGATGCTCTATCCGTTGAGCTACGGGCGCATTTCTCAGCCCGCGGAGGACCGCGGGCCGGACTAGATACTACATGACCTCAGCTGCCGGGGCTGACGTCGTCCGCCCGCCTGCGGTCGAGCGGCTCGGGCTTCTTCGCCGTCCGCCCCACCCCCGAGGTGTACGCGTCGAGCAGCCCGTCGAACAGGCTGATCGCGACACCGCACGGGACGATGAAGATGAGGAACCGCAGGATCGCGGCGTCGACCGACACGGTGCCGGCGACGAAGGCCTGGTACGTCGTCGGCGAGCAGATGACGAAGGACCCCAGGAGCGCCCCGGGCCGCAGGACGCGCACGCCTAGCTCCGCTCAGCGGCGTCGCGCCGGGCGCGCATCTGCTCCTGGAAGACGAAGCGGCGCACGAGGTCGCTGGCGGGGTGGTCGTCGGGGAAGCTGATCGTCACCTCGTCGAAGCCGTTGCCGGAGGGCTCGCTGCGCACGACGGAGCCGAGCAGCGTCACGACGTCGCCCTCGACGTTGAGCCGGACCTCGACGGGCTCGGCGGGCAGGAACGAGCCGGGCGCGAGCCGGCAGCGCACGCCGCCCTCGCCGAGGTCGACCATCCAGCCCATGCGCACGGTGTCCATGTCGCCGCCGCCGACGAGCGAGAGCGCCCCGCTCGTGTGCACCCGCGCGTACCGCCGGCGCTGCACGAGCTCGACGGTGCCCTCGAGGCGGACGCGCCACAGCTTCATGCCGCGGCGCTCGGTGCCGAGGAACTGCGCCGGCACGCTGCACACGCCGCGCGCGGAGGTCCAGTGCAGCGACACGGTGTCCCCGACCTGGGGGCCGTGCAGGTCGCCGACGTAGGACGCAGCCGCGAGGAGCACGTCGCTGCCGTCGACGTCCTCGATGCGCGAGGGCAGCACCGGGATGTCGTCCCCCAGGCCCACACGGACCAGGGTGTTGACCGCCGGGTACGAGATCACCGCTCCTCCGCCTCCTCCTGCGTCGCCGCCGCCACGAGCAGCTCGGCCCAGCGCCCGCGGCTCGCACGATCCCCATCGACCACGGCCACCGGGTGGTTGAGGACAAGCACCTCGCCAGGGGTCGTCGTCGCCTCGGCGTTCGTCACGACGAGCGCGTCGACGCCGGGCAGGCGGCGCAGCTGGGCGCTGTTCTCGGCGAGCTTGCGGCTCGCGTCGACGACGGCCCACGTGGTGTCGGCGCCGAGCGCCGCGAGCATGCGCTGCGCCCACTCCGCGCCGATGCCGCGCATCGGCATGTCGACCGCGACGACCGTCGGGAGGTCGGAGGCGCGCCACTTCTCGATGCTGCGGGAGAGCGCATCGCGGTCACCGACGTGGCCGCGGCCTCCGAGGTCGAGGCCGAGCGGCGTACGCGCGACGAGCGCCACGTCGTCGGCGACCAGGCCGAGGCGAGCGGCCTGTCGACGGGCCTCGTCGTACGCCGCGCGGCCCTCGCCGACGATGGCGATGACGGCACCGCTGCGGTCGGCGCAGGCCGGGACGGGCGGGAGCGCAGCGGCGACGGCCGCGGCCGCCGACTCGATGTCGATGCGCGCGGGCAGGCCGGCGACGAGCTCGCGCGGGACGCCGACGGCGACCATCTGCTGGGCCGAGCGACCGCGGGGCGGGAGGACGGGCTCGGGCTCCTCGACGGGCGCGGGAGCGGCCTCCTCCACGACGGCGACGGGCTCGACGACCTCCGGCTCGGCCATGGGAGCCGGCGGCGGGGTGACCGCGGCGACGACGGGGGCGGCGGTGAGGACGACGGCGGCCGGCGCCATCGGCGCGAACGGCTTCGGCTCCTCGACCGCGACGGCCACGGGAGCAGCGGCCGCGACGACCGGAGCGATGACGACCGGGGCGACGACGGGAGCGGGCACCGGCTCCTCGACGACGGGCTCGGCGAGGATCGCCTCGAAAGCCGCACGCTCGCGCAGCAGCACCTCCGCCGGGTCCTCGGCCTCGGCGACCGGCTCGGCCGGGGCCGTGCGGCGAGCGGAGACCGTCTGCTCGGCGGCGAGGTGCGGGAAGGCGGGGCGGACGGGGCGCGCGGGGGCCGGGGCGGGCTCGGGGTCCGGGAGCACCTCGGCGTCCTTGCTCAGGGCGGCGAGCAGGCGGGCGAACGACGGGGAGTCGGTGCTCACCAGCGGGTCGCCCTCGGCGGTGGTCGCCGTCTGCACCAGCTCGACCTCGCGGCGCACCTCGGGGCGGTCGGAGCGGCGGCGCTGCTCGCGGGCCGAGTCACGGATGTCGCGGGTGTCCACGGAGTCGCGGATGTCGCGCGAGTCGGCCGTGTCGACCAGGTCGAGGATGTCCAGCCCGGCGGCCAGGACGCCCGACCCGGAGTGGGCCGCGTCGTCGGCGACCTCGACCTGGATCTCGAAGCGCTCCTTGGCGAAGAACCCGCCGATGCCGCCGCTGCGGACGCGGTCGGCGTGGACGATGCGGGCGGCGGGACCGTGCTCCGCGCGGACCTGCGCGAGGAGCTCCTCGATGCTCGAACCCTCAAGCAGCAAGCGCGTGGGCATCGTCCACCACTCCGATCGTCTCGATCCTCATCTGCCCCTGGACCTCGCTGTAGGACAGGACGGGCATCCGGGGGATTGCTGTCCTCACGAGTCGGCTCACCGCGCCCCGCACCTGAGGGGAGCAGACGAGGACGGGGTTGACGCCCCGCTGCTCGGCGGCCTCCATGTACGCCGCGAGCCGCGTCGTGACGTTCTCGAGCCGCACGGGGTCGAGCAGGATGTGCGTGCCGCCGTCGCCGTTGATCATCGACTCGAACAGCGACTGCTCGAGGCGCGGCTCGAAGGTGATGACGCGCAGGGTGCCGTCCTCGACGTACGGCGCGGCGATCGCCGGCCCCAGCGCGGTGCGCGCGGCCTCGACCAGACCCTCGGTGTCGCTGGAGACCTTGGCGCGCAGGGAGAGCGCCTCGAAGATGCGCGGGAGGTCGCGGATCGAGACGTGCTCGTCCAGCAGGCTGTGCAGCACGCGCTGGACCTCGCCGAGCGTGAGCATGGCCGGCGTGAGCTCCTCGACGACCACCGGGTGCGTGCGCTTGACCATGTCGACGAGCGAGCGCACGTCCTCGCGGCCGAGCAGGCGGCTGGCGCCCTGACGGACGACCTCGGCGAGGTGCGTGGTGAGCACGCTCGTCCGGTCGACGACGGTGGCGCCGAGCATCTCGGCCTGCGCGCGCAGCTCGATCGGCACCCAGCGGGCGGTGAGGCCGAACACGGGCTCCTTGGTCGGCGTACCCGGCAGGCCGTCGAGGCTCTCGCCGATGGCGAGCACGGTCCCGGGCGGGGCCTCGCCGCGGCCGGCCTCGATGCCGCCGATCTTGATGACGTAGGTCGACAGCGGGAGCTCGAGGTCGTCGCGCGTACGGACCGGCGGGAGGACGAGGCCGAGCTCGAGGGCGATCTTGCGGCGCAGCGAGCGGACGCGGTCGAGCAGGTCGCCACCGACGCTCGTGTCGACCAGGTCGATGAGGTCGCAGGCCAGCTCCAGTGCGAGCGCGTCGACGCGCATGTCCTCGGCCAGCTGCTCCGGCGAGTCGGGCCCGGGCGGGGCCTCGATCGCGGCCGCGGCGTCGGTCTCGGTCGCCTCTACGGGCTTCGGGACGCGGGTCGAGGCGTACAGCACCAGCGAGCCGATCGCGAGGAAGGGAAGCTTGGGCAGGCCCGGGATGAGGCACAGCGCGAGCACCGCGCCGCCGGCGATCCGCAGCGGCAGCAGCTGCTTGCCGAGCTGGGCGACGAAGTCGGAGCCGAGGTCGCCCTGGGAGGCGGAGCGGGTGACGATGAGGCCGGTCGAGACCGAGAGCAGCAGTGCGGGGATCTGCGAGACGAGGCCGTCACCGACGCTCAGCAGGCTGTACGTCGTCATCGCCGTGCCGGGGCTCTGGTGGTGCTGGACCACCCCGATGATGAAGCCGCCGATGAGGTTGATCGAGGTGATGAGGACGGCCGCCGTCGCGTCGCCCTTGACGAACTTCGAGGCGCCGTCCATCGCGCCGTAGAAGTCGGCCTCGGCGGTGATCGCCTCGCGGCGCTTGCGCGCCTCGCCCTCGTCGATCAGGCCCTGGTTGAGGTCGGCGTCGATCGCCATCTGCTTGCCGGGCATCGCGTCGAGGGTGAAGCGGGCGCCGACCTCGGCTACGCGCTCCGAACCCTTGGTGATGACCATGAACTGGATGACGACGAGGATGAAGAAGATGACGAGGCCGATGACGAGGTTGCCACCGACGACGAAGTGGCCGAACGCGTCGATGACGTGGCCCGCGAAGCCGTCGCGCAGCACGAGCCGCGTGGCGCTGACGTTGAGGGCGAGCCGGAACAGCGTCGCGATGAGGACGACGGTGGGGAAGATCGAGAAGTCGAGCGCGTTGCTGACGAACATGCTCAGCAGCAGGATGACCAGCGCGAACGCGATGTTCGCCGCGATCAGCATGTCGAGCACGACGGTCGGCAGCGGCACCACCAGCATCAGGATGATGCCGACGACACCGGCGGGGATCGCCAGCCGAGCCCATGAGGTGCGCACGTGCAACCTTCCCGACGAGGAGCGCCGAGGTCCGGTCCGTGGTCCTCGAGGTGCCGTCCTGGCTCTGCTCCCTTCGGGTGGTCCGGCGCCGCTCTTGAGCCTCGTGGGGTGAGCCGGGGGGAGCGGCGGCTACCAGCCGCCTCCGCCGTCGGACCCGCCACCGCCGGAGTCGCCGCCTCCGCCCCCGAAGTCCCCGCCTCCACCGCCGCCGAAGTCGAAGCCACCGCCGCCCGAGTCGCCGGCGCCGCTGTCGCCGCCCCAGCCGCTGCCGCCGAAGTCGAAGCCGCTCGCGAAGTCGCCGCCGCCGTTCCCCCCGTCGGAGCCCGCACCACCGTCGCCGGCGTAGCCACCGCCCCAGCCGGGCCCGTAGCCGTAGCCGCCCCAACCGCCGCCACCGGAGAGCACCTCGCCGAGCAGCAGCCCGGAGAGGAAGCCGCCGCCGCCCCAGCCGCCGTAGAACCCGCCCGAGTAGCCGGCGTAGGCGGGGCCGGCGTTCCAGTACGGCACCGGCGAGCCCTGCACGAGCACCTGCCGGGTCTGCGGGTCCTCGCCGCGCGCGATGCGGTCGGCGTCCGCCTGGCAGACGGGCACCTCGCGCGCGGCGCCGCCGGCCGGCGCCCACGAGACCTGGGTGACGGAGGGGCCGTGGCGGGGGTCGAAGAAGCACGGGGGCAGCCGCTCGGGGACGGGCTTGCCGGCGAGCCGGGCGCGGACGCACTCCATCCGCCAGCGCCCCTCCTCGAGCGCCGAGGTCACGGCCTGGAGCTCGGCGACGTGCGTGCTGGCCGCGAGCGCCTGCTTCGCCCGGTCGTACGCGTCCAGCGCGCCCGTGTAGTCCGTCCGCGTCGCGTCGTCCGCGCTGTCGGGCACGTCGAGGCGGGCGATGTCCTCGCCGAGCGCGGTCACGTCCTCCTCGGCCGCGCCGTGCACCTCGGCGAAGGCCTCCGCCTCCTGCCGGCGCCGGCGGCGGCTGGCACGCAGGGCGAGCAGCCCGGCACCACCGCCCAGCACGACGATGCCGCCGACCAGCACGCCCGCCGCGGTGCCACCCCCGCCTCCGCTCGAGCCGCTCGAACCGGACGAGCTGGAGCCGGCCTCGGCGCGTACGGCGTCGACGAAGTCGAGCAGGATCGCGGTGCGGTCGCCGCCGTGCGCGCTGACCGCCTGCGACCAGGCCTGGGCCGCACTGACCTTGGGCAGGTCGTCCGCGACGGAGCCCGAGCTGCTTCCGACGACGACGTAGGTCCCCTTCTTGCCGACGTCGTCGATGAGCGTGTGGAGGTGCAGGTCGGTCGCGCTCTTGTTGGCGTCGGGGAGCGCGGCGATGAAGACCGGCGTCCCGGCGGCCTCGACCGCGTCGCGCACGCGGTCCCAGTCGACGGACAGCGACGACGTCACCTGCGGGTCGACGTAGACGCCCGGCCCCTTCTCGAGCGCGCTGGCCGCGTCGTCGACGGGCGCGGCCTGGGCAGCGGCCGCCGGGAGCAGCACGAGGAGCGGGACGGCGAGGCCTGCGGCCAGACGGGTGCGCACGAGCACAGCCTGCCCCAAACGGCGCGCCCCGATCACGTGCAGGCCGTGCGCGCCATCTCCCCCGTGATCATGCAGATCGTGGGTCAGGGCAGGAGCAGCAGCTTCCCCGTCGTCCGCCGCCCGGCGAGGTCCTCGTGCGCCCGGGCGGCGTCGGCCAGCGCGTACGTCGCCCCGATGCGCACGTCGAGCTCGCCGGCCGCGATCCAGCCGAAGAGCTCGTCGGTGCGGCCCACCAGCTCCTCGCGGGTCACGATGTGGTCACCGAGCGTCGGGCGCGTGATGAACAGCGAGCCACCGGAGGACAACCGCTGCAGCTCGAACGGCGGGACCGGGCCGCTGGCCGCGCCGTACAGCACCAGGAGCCCGCGCCGCCGGAGCACCTGCAGGCTCGTGTCGAAGGTGGAGGCGCCGACGCCGTCGTAGACCACGGCCGCGCCCGCTCCCGCGCTGACCTCGCGGACCACGTCGGCGTAGTCGTCGTACGACGCGACGTGCTGCGCGCCCGCCCGCTGCGCGAGCTCCGCCTTCTCCCCGCCGGAGGTCGTCGCCACCACGATCCCGCCACGCGCGCGGATGATCTGCGTGAGCAGCAGCCCGACGCCGCCGGCCGCGGCGTGCACCACCGTGACGTCGCCCTCGCCGACCGGGTACGTGGTGCTGGCCAGGTAGTGCGCGGTGCAGCCCTGCAGCATGACGGCCGCCGCGGTCTGCGCGTCGACGCCGTCCGGTACGGGGACGGCCCGGTCCGCCGGAACGAGCACCTGCTCGGCGTAGCTGCCGGGCACGCCCGTCCAGGCGACCGTGCTGCCGACGCTGACGCCCTCGACCCCCTCGCCGAGCTCGGTGACGCGGCCCGCGCCCTCGGCGCCGAGGACGTACGGCGTCTCCCGCGTGTAGGGCGGCCGGCCCTCGCGGGCGTAGATGTCCATGTAGTTGACGCCGGCCGCCTCGACCTCGACGAGCAGCTCGCCGGGGCCGGGGGTCGGGCTCTCACGGTCCTGGAGCTCGAGGACCTCGGGACCGCCGGACTCCGTGACGACGACAGCGCGCATGCCGCCATCCTGCTCCAGTGGGTGCAGGGCCCCGTCAGCGCTCCCGCTCGAAGCCCTTGAACCTCATGCCCTGGTGGGTGAGACGGCCTCGGTCACCCTCGACGAGGCGCCCGTAGTCAGCGCCGCGCACCGGCAGCTCGATGCGCTCCTCGCCCTCGCTCTCGAACGTCAGGAAGTACGTCGTGGAGGCGGATGACTCGCCCGATCCCCCGGACACGTGCGCGCGCTTGCCCACCAGCGTCGCGGGCAGCGTGACGAGCGGCGCGGCGTTGTTGCGGTGCCAGCGGCGGGCCCCATGGATGATCACCACGACGAAGGTCGCGAGCACGACGAGCGCGATGGTCCCGATGACGCCGATCAGCGTGGGGAAGAGCCACCCGGGCGGTCCCTGGTCGTCCACGTCGTCCTCTCGAGCTCGGCGGAGCACGAGTGTGGCACGCCGGATCACCGCGCCCGGCCTGCGGCGACCCTCCCTGGACGTGATCATGCACGACCTGGGAGCCCAGGTCGTGCATGATCACGGAGAGGTGGAGGGGCTACCGGATGCGGTCCTTGTCCACCGCGACGTACGTCGCCAGGTCGGTGAACTGGCTGGTGTACGGCGCCACCGTTATGCCCGAGACTCCCTGCAGGGCCGCGAGCTGCTGGAACGGCAGGCTCTGCGCGACGACCGCGAGGATCCGCGACGCGCTGCGCTGCAGGTCACCGAGGCGCAGGTCGTAGCTCGCGGGGTAGGTCCCCTTGAGCACGACCGTGAAGGCGGTCACCGGGCTCGTCGCGTCGCCGGGCACCTGGTGCACGACGTCGGTGAGCGTGATGCCTGCCCGCTGGTCGGCGGAGAGGCCGTGGGCAGTCGAGGCGATCTCGGCCTGCACCGCCTGGTACGCCCCATCGACACTGGCGAAGCCGGCGTTCGGCGTGAGGACCGGCTTGCCGGTCGCGTCCGTCGTCGTGGTCCCCGACACCGGGTGCGACAGGTCGGTGGTCCCGTCGACACGGGTCGAGATCGTCTGCGTGCCGCTGCCCGAGAGCGTGAAGTTGCCGGTGCTCCAGGTGTAGCGGTACGACGTGCCCCGCAGCGTGCGGGTGTACGCGGGAAGGCCGTCCACGTCGAGCGTGGGAGTGACCTTCTTCGCGGCGTTGACGACCTCGCCCGGGTTGTTGCCCGGCATGATCAGGTCGTTGCCGGCGTACATCGTGTTCGCGGCGCCGTGGCTGCCGCCCCAGTCGGTCATGACGAGGCCCTTGAACCCCC